>JAGXIQ010000133.1 GCA_024635625.1 Loktanella sp.
GCTGCTACGGGACGCGTCAACGTCATTGCCGACACTCCCGGTCTGGCGCGGCTTAACGTTTCAGCTCTACACGCGGCGAACCGGATTAATCCGATGATTACCGTTGCAACGGTGCCCGACCTACACCGCATGGACGCGGGCGGGCTTGTTGCAACAATCAAAATCATTGCCTACGCAGTGCCCCAAGCCAGCCTGACACAGGCGGGGATTGCCGGGGCAGGGGCAATTGCCCTGTACCAGCCGGAAATTCCAAGCGCTGCTCTCATTGAAACGCGCATCGGGCGCGATCTTGGTGACAAGGGCATGCGGTCGCTCCGGACACGCCTTGACCGCCTTGGCGTAGAGTTTACTGGCCGCACGACCGTGAACCATGACGAAACTGCCATCGCCAATACCTTACAAAAGATGGACGCCCCGCTGATCTTTATCCTAACAGGTTCCGCCACGTCGGATCTTTACGATACTGCGCCTCAAGGTTTGCGGCAGGCCGGCGGTCGGGTGGAGCATTTCGGAATGCCGGTCGATCCGGGGAATCTGTTGTTCCTTGGGGATTTTGATGGACGCCCCGTTGTCGGCCTACCCGGGTGCGCCCGGTCACCTGCGTTGAACGGCGCGGATTGGGTGCTTGAACGATTGATTTGCGGCATTCCGGTAACGTCGGCGGATATCTCTGCGATGGGTGTGGGCGGACTGTTAAAGGAAATCCCCTCTAGGCCAAGCCCTCGTCGTAAGCCGGAGTAAGGCCTTATCAGCCAGATTTGGCGCTGACTGAAATGCGTCTTAGGCTTGGTAGATGGGACAATCAGTTCCCAATTCCTGTCGGCCGAGCACTAGTATGGCGGACGAAAAAAACATTTAAGACAAAGGGTTGCATCATAAACGCCTTTTTCCAGTTTCACATCGGCGGATTGTCGCCAGTGATCCTTCGTGCTCAGGAACGCCTCCATTGGCCCCGGGGTTAGTTAGATAATCACCCGATACGTTCGGGCTCGCATTCCTGGAGGAACACATGCGCAAGATTTCCTTAAAATCCACAACCTCGCTGGTGCTGGCGTTGTCATTGGCCACACCGACATTCGCCCAAACATCGCAAGCACCTTTTCCCTGTGTGACGGGCGACGGCCAATCGGTCGAGTCCGCTGATCAATTCGCGCGGGCTTTGATTGTCGGCCTGACGAACACGGGTTCTGCGACGCCCTCGGTCGACGCGGCGGCGCAAGCTTGCGGTATCGGCGCCTATACACAAGCCACACAAAGCGGTGGCGAAGAGCTGGCTATGGCGCTTGCTACAGCGACGGCAGATACCAAGGCCATGTTAATCCCGACGCAAGACGCTGCCGCACCAGCGGATGTGCAAGCTGAAGCCGCGACGGATCCAGCTGCAGTTGATGCTATTGCCGCCGATCAAGCTACTGGCGATCAAGCCGCTGCCGATCAAGCCGCTGCCGAGCAAGCCGCGGCCGATCAAGCCGCTGCCGACGAAGCTGCCTCAGATCAGGCTGCTGCAGACCAAGCTACGACCGATCAGGCTGTCGTGGAAGAAGCCCCAGCCGAAGGCCCTGCTGCGACTGATCCTGCCGCTGAGCCAACCAATGAAGATGTAGCTGCCGCTGCGGCTGCGGCTGCGATTGCGGGGCAGGTCGGAGAGCCTTCTGCGACTGCGGATGCCGAGGCGACGGCCCCTGCCGTAGATGAGACCACTATTGAAGCGGATACTACCGCTGAGACCTCTACACCCCCTGCTGATCCTGCGCCTGCAGCCGATGCCGCGCCTGCTCATGTTGCGCCTGCCGGTGATGCAGCGACAAACGTCCCTGCTGTCGCCCCCGATGCAGAGCCAGCCGATACGGCTGCAACCGAAGCCCCGGCTGATGCAACTGACCAGGCGTCTGCCCCAGAGGCCCCAGCACCTTTGACACCGGAAGAGCAGGCCGCCCGCGCAGCAGAGCGTGAAGCAGCGCGCCAATCATCTGCTGCGGCAATGGCCACTAGCGAAGACATTGCGACGGCTACTGATGTCGTAACCGAAGAGGTAACGCAGGACACGGTCCGTTCCGCCGACGAGGACTTTGAAACCGCAGTCACCGGCGATCAGCCCGCAGATGCAACCGCGACGACGACGGCAGATACCGCGAACGATGGTCCCTCCAACTTCGAAAAGGCACTGATCCTTGGTCTGGGGGCCGTTGCTGTTGGGGCATTGTTGAACAATGGTGATCGTGTCGTGTCCAATTCTGGCGACCGTGTGGTTGTGCAGCGTGACGGTGAATTGCGCGTACTCAAGAATGACGATGTACTGCTGCGTCAAGCCGGTTCGCAGGTCGCGACCCGTACGTTCGATGACGGCTCTACGTTGACCACAATCACCCGCGAAGACGGCAGCGTTGTGACCACGATCCGCGCCGCTGACGGAACTGTGCTGCGCCGTAGCCTGACCAAGACTGACGGCACGCAAGTTGCCCTGATCGACGATCTTGAAGCGACGACTCCGGTTGAAGTGTCGAACTTGCCGCCGGTCCCGCAGGAAGTTGTTTCGACCTCGTCCGTTGCGCTGACGGATCAAGCTGCACTGGAGGCGGCATTGTCTGCGAATTTGCTGGCACAGACAAACCGTAGCTACTCGTTAGAGCAGGTGCGTGATATCCGTCAGGTTCGTGCACTCGCGCCACAGGTCGAACTGTCGACGATCACTTTTGAGACCGGCTCTGCCGCGATCCAACCAAGCCAAGCCGACGAATTGGCAGGCCTAGGCGGTGCCATCCGTCAGATCGTGGCCAACGATCCTTCGGCGATTTTCTTGATAGAGGGCCACACCGATGCCGTCGGTGACGCGGGCTACAACCTCGCGCTGTCTGACCGTCGTGCAGAGACTGTCGCGCTTGCCCTGTCGCAGTACTTTCAGGTCCCGCCCGAAAACCTTGTAACCCAAGGTTACGGCGAGCAATTCCTGAAAGTGCAGACCGAAAGCGGTGAACGCGCGAACCGGCGCGCTGCGGTTCGCAACATTTCTGGGTTGCTAAGAAATAGCTAAATTTCAAGGCGTTTGGTATCGAAAGGCCCGCGTCGGCGACGCGGGCCTTTTCCTTTGGCGGTACTAAGCGTTGTCTTGCGGTGCTGTGCCGCTGCGGCGGGTCCTGCTTCTTTGTGGCCAGACCTCGAGTGCGCCCGCCAGTAGGACCATCGCGCCGCCCACGTATTCAAGGGGGGAAAGTCCCTCGCTCGCCAGCACGGCGGCTGATGTCGCCCCGACAATAACCTCTGTCATCAGAAGGATACCCACGCGGGCCGGTTCCAGTCGCGCGGTGGCCCACATAAGGGCGCTTGTTGATAGAACCCACCACAGTCCTCCGACGGCAACTGCCACCGCCAAAACTGCCATTAGGTTGAGTTCTTTGCCCGATGCCGGCGCTGGGTCCAATATTGCCGATAGGATTATGGCAGTTACCATTGCACCCACCGCAAAGAAGAAGGCAGCCGTCAAGGGCAGCAAGGCAGGCCGGGTGCGCATGCCTGTCGTTGCGACTGACCAAAGCAAACCTGCCAAAAGCCCCATCCACTCGCCCAGGCTTTTGGGAAAGGGGACCGCACCATCGGCACCGAGCATGATTAATAATCCTGCTACGCCAACCACGATGGCCGCAATCCGCATTGGGGACGCGGGCCAACCCATGACGACGCGCCAGATCAGGGTGCTCCACACGGGGGTCAGAAAATAAAGCAGGATGACCAGCGCGACCCGTCCATAGACGAACGCCACGGAATAAAGCGCAAAGGCAGCGCCGCCCAATGCCACGGCTGTGAGGGCCAAGCGATCAACATCGCGCAGGAAGCGCCAGTGCAGTAAAGTGCGCGGGGCCAACAACGCAACAGCGCCTGCTGTGATGGCGACTGTGCCCCACGCGCCGGATAACCCGTGGTCGGCCAACCATCTGACGGGCAGCCAGTAAAAGCCCCAGAAGGTGCCGGTAATCAGAACGATGAAGGTGGCTGCGTGTTATGCGATCAGGGGTCATACCGACGCTTCTAGCGATACCGGACCGGGACGAACACTGGCGTTTCGGTGGTGCGCGAGTTTGACAGACAGAAAACAAAAAGCCCCGAAGTTGCCTTCGGGGCTTTTCTATTGGGACAGCGCGATCAGCTTACTTCGGCATCGGGCCGATCAGCATGACCATCTGGCGGCCTTCCATCTTAGGAAAGTTTTCCACCCGACCGTGTTCCTTGGTGTCCTCGGCAACACGTTCCAGCAGCTGGCGACCCAGTTCTTGGTGCGCCATTTCGCGGCCACGGAAGCGTAGGGTGATCTTCACCTTGTCGCCACCTTCAAGGAACTTGTACACGCTGCGCATCTTAACACCGTAGTCGTGGTCATCAGTGTTCGGGCGGAACTTGATTTCCTTGATCTCGATGATCTTCTGCTTTTTGCGCGCCTCGGCTTCTTTCTTCTGGGTCTCGTACTTGTACTTGCCGAAATCCATGATCTTGCAGACGGGCGGCGTGGCATTGGGCGAAATCTCGACAAGGTCGAGTCCGGCTTCCTCTGCCATCTGCATAGCCCGCTCGGGGCTAACAACGCCCACGTTCTCGCCTTCGGCGCCGATCAGGCGGATATCTCCGCCACGGATACGCTCGTTGATGCGGGGGCCGGTCTCACGCACTGGGGGTGCGTTATGGGGTCTGCGTCCTATGGTCTTCATCCTTTGGTCATTAAAGAAGGTGGTCGCAACGTAATCCTCTGGGCCACGCGCTTCAAGGCGCAAATCAGGGGGTACAGGGCGCTAATTCGCCTTTGCGTACCACTTTCCCTTGACGATACGTCATCCCACACGCATCTCGAAGGAGAAGCGTTGCTCTCTTGGCCGCGCAATTGAAAGGAAGTTGCAATGCGCGCCATTGTCATCATCGTTGTCGCCGCCGTTCTGGGCTTCTTTGGATACCATTACGCCGTGAACGGCAAAGACCCGCAGGCTGTCGTTTCAGGTGAGTCGGCGGATGTGCAAGAGACTGCGGCAGAGGTTGAAGCCGACGCAGACAACACCGCCGCAGACGCCGCTCTTGCAGGCGAAGATGCCGCTGACGCAGCTACAGAGGCCGCAGACACAGCCATCCAAGCTGCCGAAACGGCAGCCGAAGCTACTGGGGATGCGGTGACGGAGGCCGCCGATACAGCCGCAGCTGCTGCCGAAGATGCGCAGGACGCCGCTGCCGATGCAGTCGATCAGATGGCGACAGAGGCTGATGAGGCAACGACAGCCGCAGCTGCTGCCGCGAGTGGCGCCGCCGCAACCGCAGAACAGGCCGCCACCGACGCCGCTGATGCTGCAACAACAGAAGCCATGGCACCCGTGTCGACAGAAGCGCCTGCCATCGCGACTGAGCCAGCGCCTGCCGCAGCGACAGAAGCTCCCACAGATGGTGCATCCGTTGCCGCCACCGTAGAGGATAACGGTGCAATGACCGCAGGAGCCGGTGCAGAAGCTGCCGCAGATACAACGATCACAGAGCTTCTGACGCCAGAGGGCTTTAACGCCGATGCCGTGATTTTGCGGATTGAAGAAAGCGATCTGTCGATAGTGCAGAAAACGACTCTGACTGCCGCTGTCCGGGGCGCCCAAGCTAATCCTGAACTACTGCCCGCAACCCTGACCCGTTTACGCGAGGCGCTTGGGCTCTGATCAGATCTGCAATTTGATGGAAATGGGGCTGCGTCTGACCGACGCGGCATTTTTTCTGATGGCCGGAACTTATTGATCGACTTCAGAACCGTTGATCCCAATCGCAAAAGGCGCTTCTTGGAAGACGCGCATTTTCTTGTGATTCTCAGGCGTTTTGATCAGCCGACAAAGGCCTTTTCGATTACGAGCTCGCCCGGTTCGGAATTGGCCCCCTCATGCAGACCCCCTGCTTCCAGCAGTGCCGCGATGTCCTTATTAAAGGCAAGCGACCCGCAGACCATTGCCCGGTCAACCTTCGGGTCCAAAGGTGGTACGCCCAAATCTTCGAACAATTGGCCGTTCTCTATCAACGTGGTGATCCGACCCATCTTGTCGCTCTTTTCCCGGGTTGTTGTCGGGTAATATCTGATCTTGTTCAGATTTTCCTCGCCCAGAAGCTCGATCATCATCTCGTCTTGTTTGATGTCGGCAATAAGGTTCGCACCGTACGTCAACTCTGCCACGTCCCGGCAGGTGTGCGTGACGATCACCTCATCGTAATTCTCATAGGTTTCGGGTTCTCGTAACAGCGACGCGAAAGGCGCAAAGCCGGTCCCGGTCGAAAAGAAATAGATCCGCTTACCCGGCAATAATGCGTCATGCACCAAAGTGCCGACGGGCTTTGGCTTTAGAATGATTTGATCGCCAACCTTGATGTGCTGCAATTTCGACGTCAAAGGCCCGTCCTCGACCTTGATCGAGTAAAACTCCAGCTCTTCGTCCCACGAAGGAGAAGCAATTGAATAGGCGCGCAACAGTGGCTTTTTCTTGCCGGTTTCTGGGTGCGGATCGCCCATAAGGCCGATCATTACAAACTCGCCAGACCGGAACCGCAACGATGCGGGGCGGGTCACGCGGAACGAAAACAGCCGATCAGTGTAATGGGTCACGGCTGTCACGGTCTGTGCGTCGGGCAGGGTGGGGACCTTTTGTGCGGTCGTTTCGGTCACGGGGCGTTGCTCTGTCATAGGATCATTTCGCGGCGGTTGTGACGCCACGCCTCTCTATCGTCAAGGTAAGGGAATCAGCCGCGCATCCGCGCCTGATAATCATGGGCACGCCAGTCGGCACGGGCAAGCCACTGGTCCTCTGGCTGGCGGGCGGCGAGGGCATCGTCGATTTCAACCTCGTCAAAACCGCTGCGGCGGGCCATGGCATATTGATCAGCAATCACATGGCCATGGGCGCGCAGACGCCCTTTATACCCAGCCCGGCGCAGAATTGCGGCCAGCGTGAACCCACGCCCATCCGAAAAACTGGGAAAGGCGATACGGATCAACGGGGCCTGCATCACAGTTCGCACCGCGTCAGGTTCTGCATCTGACGGCACATCGACTGCCGCAGGAACCTCTAGCGCCACGTCTTCAAGGGCCACGTAGTGCCTGACAAAGTCATCGGCTGCAAAACCGGTATCAGTCACAATCACGCTCATACGTTCGTCCTCCGGGTGCCACGGCCCCCAATCATTTGCCTAACCAACTTCATCCTGCCTTCGCCTCTGGCGCGGGAATACGGACCATCTTGCCATTCACAAAGTGAATGCCGCACTCGGTCTTTTCCGTGTTCCGCCAACGGCCTGCACGAGGATCTTCACCCGGATTCACCCGTGTCGTGCAAGGTGCGCAACCAATTGAGGGATACCCCTGCGCGACCAGTGGATGTCGCGGCAGGCGATTTTCCGTCATATAGTCCTGAACGTCATCACGGTCCCAGTGGGCCAGCGGGTTCACCTTTAGATGCGTGCCGTCCACTTCAAAGAACGGCAGTGCTGCGCGTTTGCCGCCCTGATACTGCTTGCGACCGGTCATCCAGCCGTCGAATGGCATCAGTGCTCGTTGCAATGGCAATGACTTGCGCAACGCGCAGCAGCTATCTGGGTCGTGTAGGTGTAGCAGGCCTTCGTTGTCCTGTTCGAACAGGTCTTGTCGGTCGGGGAGCAGCACGCGCACATCTTTCAAGTGCAGTCGTTCGGCAACTTCCATCTGGTAGGTCAGCGTTTCGGCAAACAGCATCTCGGTATCTAAAAACACCACAGGCGTGCTGCGGTCGATCATCGATACCAAATGCAACAATGCTACTGATTCCGCCCCAAAAGAGCTGACTAAGGCCAGTTGTCCGACATCAGGGTCCTTCAGCGCTCGTTCCAGCACTGCATGGGCAGAATGATGCTTATAAGCTTCATTCAATGCGTTTGCACGGCTTTGAAGATCGTCAAGCGGCATCGCGCTTTCCTTCCTTGTCCGGATAAAGGACGGCCTTGAACGGTTCCATTCCTAGACGGCGGAATGTCTGCAGAAATGTCTCTTCAGGCTCTGACCGCAGGTCCAAATAGCCAAAGACCAGCCGTTCAATCGCTGGAATAATCTCCTCGGCGCTAAATCCGGGACCTGCACGTTCACCAATGGCCGCATCCTGTGTGCCGTCACCACCCAGCGTCACCTGATAGTTTTCAACTCCGGCGCGATCCAAACCTAGAATGCCGATGTGACCCACGTGGTGATGCCCACAGGCGTTGATGCAGCCAGAGATTTTGATCTTGAGCGGCCCCACGTCATGTTCCAACTTCAGCTCGTCAAAGCGTACCGCTATCTGCTGTGCGATGGGGATAGAGCGTGCAGTCGCCAGCGCGCAGTAGTCCATGCCGGGGCAGGCGATGATGTCGGAAATCAGCCCGATATTTGCAGTGGCCAGCCCGGCATCGCGAAGTGCGGCATAGACCTGTGGCAGGTCGCCCTTGGCCACATG
Source organism: Loktanella sp. (assembly GCA_024635625.1). GTDB lineage: Bacteria > Pseudomonadota > Alphaproteobacteria > Rhodobacterales > Rhodobacteraceae > Loktanella. The sequence continues at coordinate 8,460 of JAGXIQ010000133.1, forward strand.
CGGCAATATCACGTTTTGCTCGTGACTGATCCGCAATTCATCGTGGCCGAAACGCTCCGCCAGGTCCGCCAGCACGCGCATCTGGTCGGCAGAGGCATCACCCGGTGTTTCACCCTGCTTTTTCAGCGATACGCTGACAATGGCATAATCATCCACTTTGTGTGCGCTTAGGTTCGTATCACTCCAGCTGCGGAACGCAGGGTTCGCATCGCGTACCGCTTCATATGCGGCAACAGATGTTGCACGATAGACGGGGGGCGCAAAAGCCTCGGTAATCTCGGCCAACAAGACCTGATCCACGCCGCCAAATGTCGGCTTTACGTGCGCAAAGCGTTCTTCGACCCGGGCCCGGATATCTTCGATACCGTGTTCATGCACGGTGATCTTGATCCGTGACTTATACTTGTTGTCACGGCGTCCGAGCAGGTTCCAAACACTGACGATGGCTTCGCAGTAAGGCAGTAAATCTGCTTCTGATACGAATTCGCTGATGACCTTTCCGATCATTGGCGTCCGGCCCAAACCACCGCCTACCAGCACGCGGAACCCGCGCTGCCCGTCACGATCCACGACTTGCAAGCCGATATCATGAGCTGCGATGACAGCCCGGTCGTTTACCGACCCGGTCACAGCGATCTTGAATTTACGCGGCAGAAACTGAAACTCCGGGTGGTCAGTTGACCACTGGCGCAGAAGTTCAGCATAGGGGCGGGGGTCCGCGACCTCGTCGGCTGCGGCCCCGGCAAAATGGTCAGCGGTCACGTTGCGGATGGTGTTGCCGCTGGTTTGGATTGCGTGCATCTCGACGTCTGCCAGAGCTCCCAGAATATCGGGTACGTCCGGCAGCTTTGGCCAGTTGTATTGGATGTTTTGGCGCGTGGTAAAGTGGCCGTAACCTTTGTCGAACCGCTCTGCGATCATCGCAAGCTGACGCATCTGGCCGCTGTTCAGCGTGCCATAGGGGATTGCCACGCGCAGCATATAAGCGTGCAATTGCAGGTAGAGGCCGTTCATCAGGCGCAGTGGCTTGAATTCGTCCTCTGTTAGGCTGCCGTCGACGCGGCGTTCGACCTGTCCGCGAAACTGGGACACCCGTTCCCGGACAAATGCCTCGTCAAAATCGTTATAGCTATACAAGAATCAAGCCTCCGTCTGCTTGCCGTGGAAATAATTGGATGGCCCGCGTGTTCGAAAATCCTCTCGGAAATGCACTGGGGCGGGGCCATCAGGCGTTTCGATGGCATCAGCCAGATATGCTCCAGCGATTTCGTGCTGACGCATCTGCGCCTCGATCAGCCGCAGGTCTGCGTGGGCCTCGTCAGTCAAAAGCTCAGCTTTTGCGATGTCGTGGGTCCAGCGATCGTCTTCGGTCAGCCAGACTGCGTCACCTTCCAGCAAAGCGTTCGCCGTCACGACTTTGGATGTGAATGCTTTCGCCATCACGCAAACTCCTCGATGTTCAAATGACGGCCGATTGCCACCGCATCGCGCGGGGCTAGGCCTAAAAAGGTCAGTGAAGGGCCGGTCAGGCCGGCCTCTGTCAAAGTTGGCTCTAGCTGAGCCAGTGTGGTCGCCAGCACCCGCTGATCAACGCGTGATGCGTTTTCAATCACAGTCACAGGTGTTGCAGGGTCAGCCCCGTGCATCAGGAGACGCCCTTGGATGAACCGCGCCGCGCGCTTGCCCATGTAGATCGCAGCGACCTCTCCGGGGCGCGCCAGAACCTTCCAGTCGTGGTCGGCGAAACCCTTTGTGTCGTGCCCGGTCATGAACCGCACTGCAGAGTTGCGACCACGCTTTGTAAGGCTTTGCCCAATGCTCGCAACAGCGGCACTCGCCGCCGTGATGCCCGGCACAATGCGCCAGCTTACGCCAGCAGCGTCTAGCGCCTCTATCTCTTCGTCCAAACGGCCAAAGACTGTCGGATCACCAGATTTCAGGCGGACCACGTGGGCACCCTGCAAAGCATGTTCCACGATCAGTGCATCAATATCAGACTGCGCCATGGCGGACCCAAAGCCCTCTTTGCCTACGTCAATCATCACCGCCTCGCGCCGCGCGAGTTCCAAAATCTCTGGGCTGACCAGTCGGTCGAAAATCACAACATCGGCCTCGTCCAGCGCCTTACGGGCTTTCAGCGTCAATAGCTCTGGATCGCCCGGACCCGCGCCGACCAAATCGACATGGCCTGACTTATCGGTCGCTGCCAAGGTATCATTCAATAAACGTTCCAGCGCCGGTAACACCGCTGCTTCGCCACCGGCCTCTACGGCCTGCGTACCTACGCTGTCATAAAACGCAGCCCAGAAATCCCGCCGCTTCACGCCCATTGGTAATACGTCAGCTGCGGCACGAAAGGTCTTGCCGATCCGCGCCAACACACCAAGGCCGCTTGGTAGGCGCTCTTCCAGATCGCGTTTGATCCGCCGCGCTAAGACGGGGGCCGCGCCTTCGGTTCCAATTGCCACAACAACCGGGTCGCGGTCCACGATAGCGGGCGTTATGAACTGGCTGTCTTGTAAGTTGTCTACGATATTGACCCGCGCCCCATCACGGTGCGCCAACGCGGCAACACGTGCGTCCTCGACTGCGTTTTCGTTGGCTGCATAGAACAGCACGGCGCACATTGCGTCGCCGGGCTCCATCGCCCGCGGAATGAACGTCAGCAGTGCTTCGGCTGCCCAGCGATGAATTTCAGGTGCCGCCTCTGCCGCCACGACCGTCACATGGGCCGTGGTCTTACAGATCAACCGCAGCTTGGCCAAAGCAGCCTCACCACCGCCAGAAACGACGATCCGCCGCCCCGCGACGGCCATGAAAACTGGAAAATGATCCATTGCTACGCCTCCTTTGCTTGCACTTGATATAGAACATTCTTCTGGTTTTTGACCACGGGGGCAGCTAGATAAGCACAAGCGTTCTATTATGCTGTCCAAGCAGTATGATTGTTCCGCCATCATAGGGATCATCGAAATGCCCGTTCGCATCGACGACACAGACCGGAAAATCCTTGCGGCCCTTCAAGAGGATGCCAGCCGTTCGCTGGACGAAATCGCGGCGCAGGTGGGCTCTTCGAAGACACCAGTATGGAATCGCATACGCAAAATGCGCGCTGCTGGCGTCATCGGTCAGACCACCGTGATGCTCAATGCCGAGGCACTTGGATTTGATGCTTGCTTCTTCGTCCTGATCCGCACGAGCGAGCATGACGCCGCTTGGCAGCAACGCTTCCTCAAGGCTCTGAAATCTCGGCCGGAGGTGCAAGAGGCCCACCGCCTTGCGGGCGACATTGACTACATCCTAAAGGTCAGGGTGGCCAACGCACGCGCCTACGATACTTTTTATCAAGCGCTGATATCAGAGGTGAAAGTCCACAACGTCACAGCGCTCCTCTCAATGGAGGAAATCAAATCTACTGTCGCATTGCCGCTGTAGTCTGGCGTCATCTGGCCAATAGAACGTTCGCCGTAGGTGCGAGGGAAAAGCACCAAACCGGGTGGCATGGTGCTCCATCCTCGCATTTCCTAAAATACTCCCCCGCCGGAGGCGTCTTTAACCATCAACTGCTGTAATCCATGGAAATGGTACACATCCGCATAGACGGGTGCTTCGGCCAAGGCCAACTTGGGACAACGCGCCCACAACACCTCTAGCGCGATCTGCAATTCCATCCGCGCGAGGGGAGCCCCTACGCAGAAATGTGCACCACCCCCAAACGCCACATGTGCAGGTCCGGTTCGATCCGGATCAAATTGTGCCACCATCGTCCAGACCGACGGGTCCCTGTTTGCGGCGCCCAGCAGGCAGGCGATTTGGTCACCGCGCTTGAACTTTTCTCCCGCGACCTCGCAGTCCTGATGCACCCAGCGCGTAAACATGTGCAGTGGAGGGTCAAATCGCATAATCTCTTCGATCGACGCTGCATCCGACCGGCGTACCCCAGTCTCCATCATCGCTTTCACGCCGTTGCCCAGCGTGTGCACTGTCGCCTCGTGTCCCGCGTTCAACAGCAGGATGCAGGTGGAAATCAGCTCCGCTTCGGTAAGCGCCCCATCTGCCGCGATCAGGGTCGAAATCAGATCGCCGCCCGGCGCCACTCTTCGTCGGGCGATATGGTCGCGCAAAAAAGCGCTGAAATCCGCTGTTGCGGCCTCTGCTTTTGCGACGATCGCTGGGGTCAGGCGGGCCTGATACATGGCAACCATCGCGTTCGACCAGCGCAGCAAATCGTCTGCAGCTACTTCTGGCACGCCAAGCAAACGTGCGATGGTCACGACGGGTACCGGGCGCGCGTAAGCGTCCAGCAGATCGAATTCGCCTGAGGGAAAACGATCGATCATCTCGTGACACAGGCTCCGAATCCCATCAGCCAATATCGCAATGCCACGACTGGTAAAGGCCCGCAGTACCAATCCACGCAGACGCATGTGATCCGGTCCGTCTAATTCAAGCATGGAATGCGCCTCTACCGCGTCAAATCCAAGACGTGAAGCAACGGGGGCAGGGGACATCTCTGCCGGAATCTGACGTCCCATCCGACGATCGCGCAATACGGCACTGACCGTTGCGTGGTCGGTGGCACAAGCCATGGAGTAGTCGTTCCACCAGACCAGCGGGCCAAGGGCGCGCATGCGATCATAGAACGGGTAAGGGTTCTGCACGAAGGCAGGCTCTGTCGGGGATTGGGTGATAGTTTTCATTACATTGACCATTGCCGTTATGCTGCACTGCCGCAAGACAGACTGCGACGTTCTGACGCATCTCGACTTAGGGATGAACTGTTAGCATTGGCATACAACCGGATACCGAGAGCGGCAAGCCGACGATCCGATTGGGGGGGGAATGCGACCAACGGGGGCTGACCGCATGGCACGCCAACAGCGGAATAACGACGACATTGATCTGGTTGCCTGGGCACAGGCCAACAAACAGTTTGCAAGGTTGCAGGAAAGCCTGCCTGAACCTGCAGTGAGCAATGTCGCAAGAGAGGTCGTTCGTCGACTGGCGTTTCGGTTGCCGCGCTACGGATCTGCGACAGAATCGCCAACCCAAGATGATATCGACCGATTTTGCGTTACCTTGACTGCCACACAGGGGGACGCTGCCGAACGATTTGTCCGCAACTTGCGACGCAGCGGCAATTCGGCCCAAACCATCTATTTGTCCTATATCGCTGCCGCCGCACGTACGCTGGGTAACCGTTGGGACGAAGACGAGTTGTCTTTTGCCGAGGTTACAATGGCATCTGGCCGCTTGTTTCGCATCATTCGTGCCCTTCGGCATATGCTGGACCGCGAAGGACCGCTGACAGAAGAATCGCGTTCTATACTGTTGGCGTTACTACCCGGCGACACCCACACCCTGGCATCGGAAATCGCGGCCGATATGTTCCGCCGTGACGGCTGGGATGTTAATCTAGCGGTAGGAGAGGATCACGATACGGTCGTGGCCCGGGCGGAAATCAGGCGTTTTGCTGCCGTGGTGCTTGTTGCCAACAATGCGGGCGCATTGGAAGCGCTGACGCGGCTTGTGATCGGGTTAAGGATCGCCGCGCCGGTCACACCCCTCGTACTGGCGGGCAAGATTCTTGATGTACCTGGTGCGGCCGAACTCAGCGGCGTGGACACGGTGATTGCCAGTCTCGACAACGCAGCGCGTGAATTGCGCGATATCGCCGATGTTGTGCGCCGGGTCGGCCGACTATAGACTAGGGTGCCCATGGTGACCAGCCAGGCACTGACCTAAAGCACTGCATCTATCGTGCTGGTTTTTGGCCCAAAGGCGCTTGTCTGGCCCGGTCAATGGTGTAGGAATGTCCGACCAATTCGGCCACAGACCGAAGCAATTAAATCCGATCTCTGGGAGGAGACAGAATGACTTTTCTGAAAACCGCAGCCTTCGCGGCTGCGATGTCCGTTGCCGCATCGGCGTCTTTCGCCGAAAGCCACATGGCCGCTGGCTGCGACGACGGCGAAACCGTCATAAAGTTTAGCCACGTCACCAATACCGACAAGCACCCCAAAGGTATCGCAGCCCAACTTCTGATGGAGCGTGTGAACGCCGAGATGGACGGTAAGTTGTGTATGGAGGTCTTCCCGAACTCTACACTTTATACCGACGAGCAAGTCATTGAAGCATTGCTGCGCGGCGACGTGCAATTGGCCGCACCTTCACTGTCGCTCTTTGAATCGATCACAAAAGCTTATCGGCTTTTCGATCTGCCATTCATGTTTAAGAACATTGATGCAGTCGACGCGTTTCAAGCCTCTGAGACGGGTGCAGGCATGCTTGACATGATGCAGCGCCGCGGCCTTCAGGGTCTGGGTTACTGGCATAACGGTATGAAGCAGATCTCGGCCAACAAGCCGCTGATGGAACCTTCGGATGCCAACGGCCTTAAGTTCCGCGTGCAGCCTTCCGACGTACTGGTTGCGCAGATGAACGCATTGGGTGCGTCGCCGCAGCCAATGGCATTCTCCGAAGTCTATGGCGCACTGCAGACCGGCGTCGTCGACGGTCAGGAAAACACGTGGTCCAACATCTATGGCCAGAAGTTCTTTGAAGTTCAGGACGGTGTGACGGAAACGAACCACGGCGTGCTCGACTACATGCTCGTGACTTCCATCGACTTCCTAGACAGCCTTGATCCGGCCGTGCGCGACCAGTTCCTGACTATCGTGAACGAGGTCACCACGGAGCGTAACGCTGCCGTCGGTCAAGTCGACATGGAAGCACGTCAGGCCATCCTTGATGCCGGCGGCACGATTGTAGAGCTGACCGCAGAGCAGCGTCAGGACTGGGTTGATGTGATGAAGCCTGTCTGGGCAGAGTTCGCCGAAGAAGTCGGCCAAGAAAACATCGACGCCGCTCAGGCGATCAACGACAGCATGTAAACGGACAGGGGGGGCCGGGCCGTCGTAGGTCCGGGCCCCCAACCGCAACGATCCGGCCCGGGCGACACCGTCGTATCCGGGCCTTTTCATCAAATACCGTATCGCAGCGTTTCAGGGGGCAAGATGAGCCAACATTATCAGGCCAAGGGCGTCGTCGGGGCCGCAGTGAACGGGTTTGAAGAAGGCGTCATCGCCCTGCTTTTGGGCCTGATGACACTACTGACCTTTACCAATGTTGTGCTGCGCTACACCGCAGGAACTTGGTTCGAATATATCACCGACAGCGTGTTCTGGGGCGTCAGTCGCCTATTCCACCTGATCTTTGGTACAGCAATCGTCGACAGCGCCCCTTCGACC
>JAGXIQ010000134.1 GCA_024635625.1 Loktanella sp.
ATGTCGCCCCGTCAAAGTCCGTCCGTAATGCTATCGCTAAACCCATGATGAAGCCCTCCCAGACTTACCATCAAAGATTCATACTTTCAGCCCAACGGGAATCCCCCACGTGAGTCTCCGTTCACGCGGCTTGGTATAACGTCCCTGTCATCGCGTATTGCTTGCCCCATTAATACAGTTTCAGCGACAGAGCGCTGAAACTCCTGCCCCTTGGCCTGGTAGCGCGACCCGAAGTAAAAACTGACGATGGCACCCATCAACCACCACATTGGTTCTGGCATCAGCGCCACGCCCACCATTCTTGCTGAAAACCAGTCGGGGCTGCTCATGGCAAAAATAATCAGTCCCAGCGTTCCTAACGCCAAGAGCGGTCTTGGCAGCCGATTCAACCCGTCAATCATCCGGTCAAAAAGTCCAAGCCGATGACCACCAAACTCTGCGGTGAATTGGGCCAGCGCAGCTGTCTTTTCGTCCGACAGACGCGCAGCTCCATTTTCTGTGTTTTCGCGAAACGCCTCGACCGTCTGCAACAGAGACCCGTCGCGACCAAGGACGAAGCCTATAACTTTACTCATCAGCCCCATGTCGCAACCCTTTCGCGATGTTGCATGTCTGTCAGGCGATACTGCAGTGCCATGAACTCTTCCGCCCGCGCAATCCAACCGCCTTTGCCACCGTCCTGCCTGCGGGCATAACGACGACTGGCCGGACGCCCATCCGCCAACGCATAATAGTAGTTCCGCCGCGCAATGCCGTAAGCGTGCACCAGATGATCCGGGGCCGCGGCAATCGCCTCTTTCGACGCCGCCACAGTCATCGGACCGATCATGCCATCCACGACAACATCGATCCGCATCCGATTGAAAAGTATTTGTAATATCTTCACGGCGTGAATACCGGCGTTCACGTACATATCAAAGACTGTCGATTGCAGCGGTGCAGGTAACTGCGCAATCCCCGGCCCTTCAAAATAATGCTGGATAAAGATTTGGGCAGCCTGTTCTGCTGTCAACCGCCGCACATCGGCAGTATCGACCCTGCCGTCACCGGTCAAATCAAGACCCAACCGTCGCATAGTGTGTATCGTCACACCATGGTTCGTCGCGCCACCCGGAGCGTTCGGGTCATCGACAAAACCACCTTCGCGCCGAACGATATCGGCGGCAATCTGCTGAACACTTAGCATAGTCTTCCCCTGCCAGTGGATACGCAGGGGAAGATCGGCGGCTTTGGTTAATTGGTGACGACCTCATCGTCCGGTGACACATAGACGCCCTGTTCTTTCAAAGCGTCGAGCACTTCCTTAGGCATATAGGACTCGTCATGTTTTGCCAGGATTTCAACTGCCTGAAAGGTACCGTTCACGTAACGTCCCTGCCCGACCATGCCTTGGCCTTCGGAAAACAGATCCGGTAAAATGCCCGTGTAGGTCACGGGAATCGACGCCCCGCCATCTGTTACCTTGAACTGCACCTCTGTGCCGGTCCCCCGTACGATGGATCCGTCCTCTACAAGGCCACCCATCCGGAACAGCTCTGTCTCTCGCGGCGGATCGGCAGCAACCTCGCTCGGAGAGCGGAAAAACTGAAAGGATTCATCCGGCAACAGCGCCAGCAGCCCAAGCACCGCCGCAATACAAACGCCCGACAGCGCTAGCACCTGAACCCGCCGCTTTTTCTTGAGGCCCCTCATGGAAAAACTGGGGCCAACATTAGCCCCTCCGTTTCTGGAAGGCCCAACATCAAGTTGGCGTTTTGCAGGGCCTGACCGCTGGACCCCTTCGTCAGATTGTCCAGCGTCGCGATGATTTGACAACGGCCAGCGATGCGATCTTTGACGACACCAATATGGCAAAAATTGCTTGCCCGGATGTGCTTGATCGACGGATGTTGGCCCATGGGCAGCATAATAATGAACGGCTCGTCGGCATAAGCCTTGACCAACGTTCGATAAACCTCTTCCGAGTCACCCTTCACGTATACCGTCGCAAGGATACCCCGGTTCGCAGGGATCAGATGGGGCGTAAACTGAACATGCACCGGACGCCCGGCCACCAGCGAAAATTCCTGATCAAATTCGCCCAAGTGACGATGCGTGCCTCCAGCAGAATATGCGTGAGCACCTTCTGACAACTCTGCGTGCAGTAGGTTTTCCTTCAAAGACCGACCCGCCCCCGACACGGCAGCCAAAAGGTCGATGATAATATCATCCAGATCAATGACACCGGCAGCGATCAATGGGCGCAGCGCATATTGCCCAGTCGCGGCATTGCATCCTGTGCCAGCAACTAATCGCGCAACCTTGATATCATCCCTATAGAACTCGGTCAGGCCGTATACGGCCTCTTTCTGCAATTCCGGCGCTGCATGGGCTTTGCCGTACCACTTTTCATAATCAGCACTGTCCCTTAGACGAAAGTCGGCGGACAAATCCACAATCTTCAGATGCTGCGGCAGCTCTTTGATCACAGCCTGAGAGGTCGCATGGGGCAGTGCGCAGAAAACCAATTCGACACCGTCGAAATCCAAATCTTCGATGGTCGTCAGTACCGGCAAATCCAGATGACGCAAATGCGGAAACACATCGGCCATAGCCATCCCAGCTTTGGAATTGCCCGACAGACCAACGATTTTCATCGACGGATGGGTGGCGATCAACCGAACAAGCTCTGCCCCGGTATAGCCAGATGCGCCCAGAATGGCGACGTTATGGATCATATTAGTCCCCCTGTGGGGTAGAATTAATGTTTGGTGGCCCCAACTGCAACCACCGTGCGCTTATGCTGCCGTGAAGGTGATTGGATGCTTCAGGAATTGGGTCGCCCGGCTTGATACTTTCTTGGGGTCGCCGGTCGTCAGGAACTGGGTTTCTGTCCCTTTACCCACCATTGCGGGACGGCGTTCCAGATAATGCGCAAGGCTTTCCGCTACCAAATTGGCCTGAGAAAACACCTTCACGTCCGCACCTAGCGCGTCCTTAAAAACCTCTGCCATAAGTGGGTAATGCGTACAGCCAAGCATCGCCGCGTCGGGGTCAGGCATCTTACGCTTCAGAGCGTCAACATGTGACCTGACCAGTGCCTCTGCCAGGATGAAGTCACCTTCTTCGATAGCATCCACAACACCGCCACACGCCTGCGCCTCTACGTCGACGCCAATCGCGCGGAAAGCTAGTTCTCTTTGAAAAGCCCGACTGCGGACAGTTGCGGGGGTCGCAAATAGTGCAACATGCTTGACCTCGACCTCGCGTGGTGGCGAATTGTCACCCCATTCGCGTTCCGTAAGTGCCTCTATCAGCGGCACAAAAACTCCCAGTACGCGCTTGTCCTTTGGTACCCAACCGTCCTGCATACGCCGTAGCGCCGCGGCACTGGCGGTGTTGCAAGCAAGAATCACCAGATCACAGCCTGCATCAAATAACCTCTGTGTCGCTTTCGTCGTCAGGTCATAGATATCGTCAGAATCGCGCACGCCGTATGGCGCATGGGCATTGTCGCCTATGTAAACAATCGGCAAATCCGGAAGCCGCTTGGAGATCGCCTCATAAACGGTCAGACCGCCTAACCCGCTATCGAATATACCAACCGCCATTGCCTGCCCCTGCGTTGCGTTCTTTGCAGGGAACATAGGCCCCTTCATATCGAATATCCATCTGCCGTATGATAGCGGCGCGCTACTCTGCCGCCGCCCGCAGTGGCCCCGCCCGAAGAACGCCCAGTAATTCTTCGCGCCGATTCTCTGCCCGGGCTGCATTGGCTTGCTTGACTGGGCCGAAGCCTCGGATATCCAAGGGTAGCGCCGCTAACGCAAAAGCCGCATCTTGCGTATCGGGGCGCACCAAGTCGACCAAGGATGCCATGTCGGCCTCGTACTGCTTGATCAGTTCCCGTTCCATACGCCGCTCTGTCGTGCGTCCGAACGGATCGAACGGTGTGCCACGCAAGACCTTCATCCGCGCCAGCCAAGGAAACGCCCGCCCCATACCTGAACCGAAAGTCTTCTTTATCGGACGCCCATCTGCGCCGTCCTTCGTCATGACCGGTGGCGCAAGGTGATAGCTAACCTTGATATCGCCGTCGAAAGCAGCCCTCGCCTTGGCCTCGGAATCCTTCAGTAAACGCGCCACCTCGTATTCATCCTTGTAAGCCAGCAGCTTGTGATAGCCCTTCGCGACGGCCTCCTTAAGCACAGGATTGTCGAACCGGTCCACCATCGCACGATAGCGCTTGGCCAGCCGCTTGTTTTGATACGCAACAAGGTGATCGGCGCGAAACGCGATACGTTCTTCTAGCGACTTAGGCAAAGCCACGACCTTTGGCTTTCCAAGGTCAGCCGCTTGCGCGGGGTGCAGCACAGCCCAACGCCCCAAGGCGAAGGCTCGCAAATTCCGATCCACTGCGGCACCATTCAGTTCGATTGCCCGCTTAATCGCGTCATGGGAAATCGGGATTGCCCCAATCTGCCAAGCCGCACCAAAGGTCATCATGTTGGAATAGATGCTGTCGCCCATCGTGGCCTTCGCCAATTCGGTCGCATCGAACAGGTGCACCTCGTCCCGCATGCGGGCAACAAGCGAAAGCTTTAACTGGTCAATTGGCAACTGAAACTCTGTGTTGCGCGTAAAATCACCTGTGATGATCTCATGCGCGTTGACCACGCCTTTCGTCCGTCCAGTCTTCATCAGGCCAATCGTTTTGGCCCCGGCCGACACCACAAGGTCGCCACCAATCAACGCGTCGCATTCCCCTGTCGCCACGCGAATGGCCGAAATATCCTCTGGCCTGTTGGCCAGACGGCAATGGATATGCACCGCACCACCTTTTTGCGCGAGGCCAGCCATTTCCATCATGCCAGCGCCTTTGCCATCAAGATGCGCAGCCATCGCCAACACCGCGCCGATCGTCACAACGCCCGTGCCACCAACGCCAGTGATCACGACGTTATGCGTGCCGTTGATCGTTGGCAGCGCAGGATCTGGCAGATCCGGCAAATCCACTTCCGCAGTCGCCGCCTTTTTCAGTTTCGCACCCTCTACAGTCAAAAAAGAGGGGCAAAAGCCCTTGAGGCAGGAGAAATCTTTGTTGCACGATGACTGATCAATCGCACGCTTGCGGCCCAACTCGGTTTCCACCGGCACGATTGAGACGCAGTTTGACTGCACACCGCAATCACCACAGCCTTCACAAACGTCAGCGTTGATGAACACCCGCTTGTCAGGGTCAGGAAACTGCCCCCGCTTACGGCGACGTCGTTTTTCGGCTGCACATGTTTGGATGTAGACAAGCGCGCTTACGCCCGTGACCTTTGCCAGCTCGGCCTGGACCCGTGGCAACTCTGCCCGTTCGGCCATTGGCACGCCTTTGGGGAACATCGCCGGATCGACGTCTTCCTTTTCATCATAGACGACGCGCACGTCTTTGACGCCCATCGCCAGCAATTCCGCCACGATGCGATCCGCAGTCAGGCCACCGTCATTCCCCTGCCCGCCAGTCATCGCAACGGCGTCGTTATACAGAATTTTGTAGGTGATCGTCGTCCCCGCCATCAGCGCGAACCGGATCGCCTGCACACCAGAGTGGTTGTACGTCCCGTCCCCTAAGTTCTGGAACACATGCCCCGTCTTGCTAAAAGGAGCCTCACCGACCCAGTTGGCACCTTCGCCACCCATTTGGGTAAAGCCAACCGTCTCGCGGTCCATCCACTGCACCATGTAATGGCACCCGATGCCAGCATAGGCGCGAGACCCTTCCGGTACCTTCGTGCTAGAATTATGAGGACAGCCCGAACAGAAATACGGCAAGCGTGCCGCCAGTTCAGGCACATTATCCGCCCGGCGCGCTTCGGCCAAAGCTGCCAACCCTGCCGTGACGCCGGACGATTCGCAGCCTTCTTCGACCAATATACCGCCAAGTTTTTCAGCAATCCAAATTGGGTCAAGCGCATAGCGTGTTGGAAACACCTCCTCGCGCCGTCCTTCGGAATGTTCATCGCCTTTGTGCCAGCCATAGACGCGGGTGCGCGTATCGTCGAACAGTGCCTCTTTGACCTGCACTTCGATCAGCTTCCGCTTTTCTTCAACGACAACAACCAGATCAAGGCCCTCTGCCCATTCGTGGAAGCTCGCCATATCCAGGGGCCAAACCTGACCGACCTTATAGGTCGTGATCCCCAACCGTTCAGCCTCGACTTCGTCGATGCCGAGCAGCGACAGCGCGTGAACCAAATCTAGCCAGTTCTTCCCTGCAGCGACAAAGCCGATCTTTGCACCCGCGCTGCCCCATTTGCGTTTATCCATCTTATTGGCACGGCTAAAAGCCTCTGCGGCGAACCGCTTGTAGTCGATCATCCTTGCCTCTTGCGCGACAGGCGTATCCACAAGCCGAATGCTTAATCCATCTGCGGGAAGCGCCATGTCTGGCGTCACAAAGGTCAGCCGGTGCGGATCGCCATCCACCACACTCGTGACCTCAATCGTATCCTTCATGGTCTTCAGACCGACCCAAACCCCCGCATAGCGCGACAGCGCCCAAGCATAGAGGCCGTAGTCCATGACCTCCTGCACACCCGCAGGCGAAACGATGGGCATATAAGCATCCACCATCGCCCAGTCGGACTGGTGCAGCGTGGTACTACTCTCTCCTGTATGGTCGTCACCCATCGCCATGATGACGCCGCCCAAGGCGCTGGTTCCCGCCATGTTGGCGTGACGCATCACATCGCCAGACCGGTCAACACCAGGGCCCTTGCCATACCACAGGCCAAAGACACCGTCGTATTTCCCTTCGCCGCGCAATTCCGCTTGCTGACTGCCCCATAGGGCCGTCGCCGCAAGGTCTTCGTTCAAACCAGGCTGGAACAGAACCTGCCCCTTGGTCAGGACCTTAGCGGCTTTAGACATCTGCATGTCCACGGCCCCCAGAGGCGACCCGCGATAGCCAGTGACATAGCCCGCCGTATTGAAACCGGCCTTTTCGTCCCGTTCCCGCTGCATTAGCATCAAGCGCACAAGCGCCTGTGTGCCGTTCAGCAGCACCGGGCTTTTGTCCAAATCAAAACGATCGTTCAGTGAAATCTCTTCCCGGCCCATCGTGCACCTCCTCATGCGCAATTTGCGGATAGATACACCATAGGTCACAAAACCTGACCTACAAAGCCTTTATTCCATATGCGTGTTCATTGATTTGTGAGACATCCATGCATAAGAATGTTGCATTGCTTAAGGTTAATTTTTTCGGCAAAGGGCTGTGATGGACTGGGACAAATTGCGAATCTTTCATGCGGTCGCAGACGCGGGGTCACTGACTCATGCGGGTGATGTTCTGCATCTGTCGCAATCTGCCGTCAGCCGCCAAATCCGCGCGCTCGAAGAATCGCTGAACACAACACTGTTCCACCGTCACGCACGCGGCCTCATTCTGACCGAACAGGGCGAGTTACTGTTCGACGCGACCAAATCTATGAACCGCCGCCTTGAAGCGGCATCTGCCCGCATCCGCGACAGCGAAGAAGAAGTCTTTGGAGAGCTGCGCGTCACAACGACTACTGGTTTCGGCACACTATGGCTGGCACCACGATTGCCAAAGCTTTACGAGCTGTATCCCGACATCAAAATCGACCTCATGCTCGAAGAACGTGTGCTCGACCTGCCGATGAGAGAGGCTGATGTCGCCATTCGCATGAAAGAGCCTTCTCAGGCTGACCTGATCCGCAAGCGCCTGATGAATATCCGGATGCGCCTTTATGCCACCGAGGAATATCTGGCGACCCGGCCCCCGCTAGATAAGATTGAAGAAATCAGCGGCCATCGTCTGATTTGTCAGGCGTTGTCATCCACGCAGGTCAGCGCAGGTTCCACATTAATTCACCACCTGCTTAGCCACGAAGTTCAGTCGATCTTTACCGTAAACAACTACTTTGGCGTACTGCAAGGTGTGATCAACAACCTCGGCGTTGGCGTACTGCCTGACTACGTGACAGAAGATTTTCCACACCTCGTCCGTTGTTTGCCCGAACTTGAAAGCGGCGAAGTACCAGTATTCCTCGCCTACCCTGAGGAACTACGGCAGTCCCGCCGCATCATGGCGTTCCGCGACTTTGTCCAAGACGAAATTTTCGCGCACCGCAAGAGCATGCGAGATCTGTCTGAAAAAACGGCTTCCTCGGCTTAAGCTGCCTCGGATTTAACCGAATGCTGGAAATACACGCATAACGTGTTGCGATATGCACGCACTGCATAGCGGGATTGCAAAGCTTTATTGGTATTTTTCTTGATCGCCCAAAATTCAGGCCCTATCTCCATTCATGAAGCAACGTGGTGTGAACCCGTTTCTTCACCTCCCTGTTGGACTTCGCCGGGCCTTTGTGCCCGGCATTTTTTTGGCCTGCTTTGAAGTTTCTAATTTCCGTTGACCTGACCTTTAGTCTCGCGTCACGCTAGGTTTTATTTCCTAGCAGGTCCCGAAGGCCGCCACGTCAAATCAAGCGCCAACGGGTTCACCACCCATCAGCGGCTTCAATCCACTTGTGGCGGAACTTCTTGTATCAGATTTATCTACCAGCCTCACATTCTGGTGCGACCTTCTTGGCTTTAGTGTTGCATACCAACGTCCGTCGGAACATTTTGTCTATCTTCAACGCCCAGACAACTGTCAGGTCATGCTCAGTGGTCGCAATGGCGCATGGGAATCCGCCACCCTTGAAATTCCATTCGGGCGCGGCGTGTTGTTTCAACTTATTGTCGACGACATCACCCCGATCGCAAGCCGCTTCGCTGCGATCGGCACACCGCTTTATATGAACAAGAGAGATGTTTGGCGCAGTTACGGCGACCGTCAAGGCGGGCGGCGCGAAATTGCAGTGCAAGACCCTGATGGATACTTGATCCTGCTCGCTCAAGATATCGGCACCCGTCACTTAGCCACGGAATGACGCAGGCCTTTCCCTTCGCCCATCACTCGCCTAAAAGCGGGTTCAAAGTCGTATCCCGGGGGACGCAATGACCGAACCGACCATCACGCCAGACCTGATCGCCGCCCATGGGCTGAAGCCTGACGAATACGACCGGATACTAGAGATTATTGGCCGAGAGCCGACATTCACTGAACTTGGCATCTTTTCGGCCATGTGGAACGAACATTGTTCTTACAAATCCTCTAAAAAGTGGCTGCGCACCCTGCCCACGACCGGCCCGCAGGTCATTTGCGGTCCTGGCGAAAACGCAGGCGTCGTTGACATTGGTGACGGTCAGGCTGTCGTCTTTAAGATGGAAAGCCACAACCACCCTTCATACATTGAACCCTACCAAGGTGCGGCGACTGGCGTCGGGGGCATTCTGCGCGACGTGTTTACGATGGGTGCACGCCCTATCGCTGCAATGAATTCTCTGTCCTTTGGACTGCCAAGCCACCCGAAAACACGCACGCTGGTGAACGGCGTGGTTGCTGGCGTCGGTGGCTACGGCAATTGCTTCGGCGTACCCACTGTCGGTGGCGAGGTCCGTTTCGACGCCTCCTACAACGGCAACTGCCTCGTGAACGCCTTCGCAGCGGGCCTCGCAGACGCTGATAAGATTTTCTATTCCGCCGCTTCAGGCGTTGGCATGCCTGTTGTCTACCTAGGCGCAAAAACAGGTCGTGACGGCGTCGGCGGGGCAACCATGGCCAGCGCAGAATTCGATGACACAATCGAGGATAAGCGCCCGACCGTACAGGTCGGCGACCCCTTTACCGAAAAGCGCCTGATGGAAGCGACCTTGGAACTGATGGCCACCGGTGCCGTCATCTCTATTCAGGATATGGGGGCCGCGGGCCTCACCTGTTCAGCTGTAGAGATGGGCGACAAAGGCGGCCTGGGCGTTAAGCTAAACCTTGAAGACGTGCCGCAGCGCGAAACCCACATGACCGCCTACGAGATGATGCTTTCAGAGTCTCAGGAACGCATGT
This sequence comes from Loktanella sp., assembly GCA_024635625.1. GTDB lineage: Bacteria > Pseudomonadota > Alphaproteobacteria > Rhodobacterales > Rhodobacteraceae > Loktanella. The sequence continues at coordinate 9,941 of JAGXIQ010000134.1, forward strand.
TGATGGTCCTGAAACCCGAACTCGAAGACGCGGCGCGTGCCGTCTTCGTCAAGTGGGACCTAGACTTTGCTATCGTTGGCGAAACCATCGCAGAAGACCGCTTCCTGATTCTTCACAACGGAGAGGTCAAAGCCGACCTGCCATTATCAAAACTGGCCTCCTCGGCTCCCGAATATGATCGTCCGTGGGAGGAAACCCCGCAAGCCGCGCCGGTCGGGGATGTGCCGCAAGTGGACCCAATCGACGGCCTCAAGTCCCTGATCGGCAGCCCGAACTATGCTGCCAAAAACTGGGTCTACGAACAGTACGATTCCCAAGTCATGGGCGACACATTACGCATCCCCGGTGCCGGCGCTGGCATAACCCGCATCCACGGCACGAACAAAGCGTTGGCCTTCACCTCTGATGTGACCCCCCGCTATGTCTTCGCGAACCCAGTGGAAGGCGGCAAGCAGGCAGTGGCCGAAGCCTACCGCAACCTGACAGCGGTCGGTGCGAAACCCCTCGCTACCACCGATAACATGAATTTCGGCAACCCGGAAAAACCCCGGATCATGGGGCAATTCGTCGGAGCGATTAAAGGGATTGGCGAGGCTGTCATCGCCCTCGATATGCCTATCGTGTCGGGCAACGTTTCGCTTTACAATGAAACTGACGGCACTGGAATCCTGCCCACGCCGACCATTTGTGCGGTGGGCCTGATTGCCGACGTGGACCAGATCATCCGGGGTATACTGGAAAACGGCCACACTCTGCTTCTGTTGGGCAACACACCCGGCCACATGGGCCAGACCGCACTTTTGGCCGAACACCTTAACCGCAACGAAGGTGACGCACCTCCTGTAGACTTGACTGCCGAAGCCGCCCATGGCTATTTCATTCGCGCTAACGCACATCATATCACCGCTTGTACGGATCTTGCAGACGGTGGTCTCGCTCTCGCCGCGTTCGAGATGGCCGAAACAGCAGGCGTCGGCATAACCCTCGATACAGATGACACCGCGCAACTTTTTGCAGAAGATCAGGCGCGTTATCTGATCGCCGCGACGTTCGATCAGGCAGAAGCGCTTTTTGCTGCCGCAGCAAAAGACAACCTGCCCCTCTCGCGCGTCGGTCAGGCCGGCGGCGATAACATCACGTTTGGTACCGCCAGCGCGCCTCTTGCCGTCCTGGCCACCTTGTACCGTAGCGCCTTCGCAGCCGCAGTGGCGTGATCCGCATGCATCTGGTCGGAAAAACTCCAGCCAGAGTGCCCCTTGCCGCCAAAGGGCGAGGTTCATAAGTTAAGATGACCGACCAAAGGACACCATCCATGCCCATCACCGCGCAAGAAATCGAAACCCTGCTCCGCGACAGTTTTCCTGACGCGCAGATCACCGTGCAGGGTGACGACGGTTCCCACTTTGCAGCCGAGGTCATCGATGCCAGCTTTAAGGGACAGAACCGCGTGCAACAGCAACGGGCTGTCTATGCCGCCCTAAAAGGCAAGATGGACGGCAGCCATGGCGATCTTCACGCGCTTGCCCTGACGACACGCGCGCCAAACTGACGCCCGAATAAATCGATACAGATATTACGGACCCGCCGCAGGCCGGTCCTTCCCGAAAGGAAACCAGACATGACCGCTTCCGATCAGATCAAGGACACTGTGACCAGCCACGACGTTGTGCTGTTCATGAAAGGCACCAAAACTATGCCCCAGTGCGGATTTTCTTCCCGCGTGGCTGGTGTCCTCAATTTTATGGGTATCGACTACACAGACGTGAACGTGTTGGCTGATGACCAGATCCGTCAAGGCATCAAAGAGTATTCCGAATGGCCCACGATTCCGCAGCTTTATGTCAAAGGCGAATTCGTCGGCGGCTGCGACATCATCACCGAGATGACACTGTCGGGAGAACTCGACACGCTGCTGACCGACAAAAACATCACGTTCGATAAAGCCGCTGCAGACAAAATCCGCGAAGCGAACGGCTAATCTATTCCCAAGGGCGCCCTCCGTTTTTTGGGGCGCCCGTAAATCTGTGACGGCATTAACGCCTAGCTATCGTCGATAGGTATTCGACTGTGCATGGTGCGGCAGGCACGAAAACGATTGATTGCGTTGCCTTTGAAATCGCGGCTGCCCGCAGGACGACACCCCCATCCACTGTTCACACAAACCCACAGATTTCAGGTTAAAACTGACTGTCTAAGCAGCGGTCGTTGAAGATTTCATCGCCGTCCGAACGTTGTTGCGCAAGGACGTTTGCGCAGCGCAAATGCCTGCAGTTCAGGATTGCTTGCAAAAGGCGTAAAGAGTGACCTCCTCATTCTTTTCTGCGTCGTACCACATCAGCTGCGCTTCGCCCTGATGTGTCCACCAAACATAACCAGATCCGTCGTTGGGAAACCGGTACCGAACGCCAGATGCTGCTTCGGCTGTCGCCTCCAGATTTATCATCCGGCCTTCAACCATGATCACCGCGACGCTAGGCTCTTTACCGTCTTCGCTATTGATATAGACGGCTGGGATCTCGACGCCGCGCTCGCAGGTATAGCGCGGCGTCGACGTTACAGCGGCGTCTGCCACCCCTGCCGAAAGGGCAGCGGATACCGCAACTGTTCCAAACACTGATACTTTCATCTCGTCACTCGTCTGTTGCAACGCAGCGTATCATCAGGCCTGCGCCTCCACCTGATCTGCTAGCGCCTCTGCGCGCGCGGCGATCTCTGCCATACTGTCATGAACCTCATGCGGGATCATCGGCACTTCGATTCGCTCTGGAGGCCTGCTCGAAATATGCTCGATCTGCGCTTGAAGCCGCTTTAACTCGCGCTCGCTTTCACGCACTTGATCCTCTAGACCCGCCGTCCGGTCCGCCAACATCAAACCCGCCATCAAGAGCATCCGCGCCTCTGGCATGCGTCCGATTTGCGCCGACAAATGGGCGGCTTCCGCATCCAACATCGTCGCAGCAGAGGTCAGATATTGCTCTTCGCCTTCCTGACAAGCCACTTCAAAACTGCGTCCACCGATCGTGATTTCTACCTGTGGCATGGCTCAACCTTCCTTTTGCAGCAGCGGTTTCAGGTCCGACAGGATCGCCGCAACCTCGGCGGCTTCCGAAGAACGCTGGGCCGTCAGCCCGTCGACCTCTGCCATCAAGGCACGGTTGATCAGTTCCGGGTCCACGGCACCCTCTATCGCCACAGCACGAAGCTTGGAACAAACCTCTGTCAGGTCCGCATTCGATCCACGCAATTGCTGCATCTCGGCGTCAAGAGAGGCCAGCTGTGCGGCCTGATCCCGGATACGGACTTCCATGTCGGCAATTTGCCCGTCCTGTCGAGATTTTAGCTGCTTAACCCGCTCTTCCAATTGAGCATTCGCAGAACGTTCGTCGTTCAACTGCGCGGTCAAGTCTGCCGCAGCTTGGGTATCGCCGCTTTGCGGTAGTCCCGCCCGGATCCGATCCAGCGCGGTCGTAATCCGCACTTCTAAGGCCTTGATATCGTCCATGCGCTGTTCCTGTCCCAATAATCGCGTCCCGCGCGAATCGTGTTCTTATTGTAAAGGTTAAGCGATCCGCGCCACCCGTACAAACGGCCCACTGCCGCACAGCGCACGCTTGAACTCCGTTCCGGCCCTGTTATGACGCTTGCAACATCGGATTTGGCCCAAAACAGGACATCGTACCATGGATCTTGCCGCTCTACGCACTGCGCACCCCGACCACTGGATGAAAGCTGCTGCCATCCGCGCCCTGACACTGGACGCTGTCGCCGCCGCAAACTCTGGCCACTCTGGCATGCCAATGGGCATGGCCGACGTGGCCACTGTGCTGTTCACCAATCACCTGAATTTCGACCCCACGGCCCCCAACTGGCCCGATCGCGACCGTTTTATCTTGTCCGCAGGTCACGGTTCTATGCTGTTGTATTCCCTATTGCACCTGACCGGTTACGAAGATTTCCCGATTGAGCAGATCAAAAACTTCCGCCAATGGGGCGCGCTGACTGCGGGTCACCCAGAATACGGCCACGGTCGCGGCGTCGAGGTCACGACAGGTCCGCTTGGGCAAGGGATCGCGAACTCAGTCGGCTTTGCCGTAGCCGAGGAAATCCAGCGCGCCGTCTGGGGCGACAAGATCGTCAACCACTACACCTACGTCATGGCCGGTGACGGCTGCCTGATGGAAGGCATCAGCCAAGAGGCCATCGGCCTTGCAGGCATGCAAGAACTGTCACACCTGATCGTGTTCTTTGATAATAACGACATCACCATCGACGGCCACGTCGGCATGGCTGACATCACCGACCAACCCGCCCGTTTCGCGGCCTCTGGTTGGCACGTCCAATCCATCGACGGTCATAACCCTGACGAGATCGACGCAGCGATCAAAGCCGCAAAGGCCGATCCGCGCCCTTCAATGATCGCTTGCAAGACCCATATTGCCTTGGGTCACGCAGCCCAAGACACCTCCAAAGGTCACGGCGCGCTGACAAATGCGGCCCAGATGCAGGCCGCAAAAGAGGCTTATGGCTGGACCAGCGGTCCGTTCGAAGTTCCCAACGAGATCAAGTCGCAGTGGGAGGCCACCGCGCAACGTGGCAAGGACGCTCATGCTGCTTGGCACGAGCGGTTTGGCAAGCTGTCGGCCGCCAAGCAGGTAGAGTTCCAGCGAGCCTACGACGGCGAGGCACCCAAGAAGCTGGCCGCCACAATCCGCGCATTCAAGAAGCAGGCCAGTGAGCAGGCAAAATCTGTAGCGACCCGCAAATCGAGCGAGAACGTGCTTGAGGTGATCAATCCGATCATGCCGGAAACCATCGGCGGCTCTGCCGACCTGACTGGATCGAACAACACCAAGACACCCGACATGGGCGTCTTTAGCCCGGATAATCGCAAGGGTCGCTACATCCACTACGGCATCCGTGAACACGGCATGGCGGCTGCGATGAACGGAATGGCCCTGCACGGAGGCGCACGCCCCTACGGCGGCACCTTCATGTGCTTTACCGACTACGCGCGTGGTGCAATGCGCCTGTCTGCTTTGATGGGCGTCCCCACAGTCTACGTCATGACCCACGATTCCATCGGTCTTGGCGAAGACGGCCCGACGCACCAGCCAGTGGAACACCTGTCGATGTTGCGCGCCACGCCGAACACTCACGTCTTCCGCCCTGCGGACACCGTGGAAACCGCCGAGGCGTGGGAAATCGCACTGACCGATACCAAAACGCCGTCCGTCCTTGCCCTGTCGCGGCAGAACCTGCCAACAGTTCGCACCACGCACACCAACAAAAATATGACTGCACAGGGTGGTTACGTGCTGGCCGATGCAGAGGGCAAGCGCCAGGTTATCCTGATCGCCACCGGGTCCGAGGTAGAGCTGGCAATGAAAGCCCGCGAAGCTCTCCAAGCTGATGGCATCGGCACCCGCGTCGTTTCTATGCCCTGCATGGAACTATTCATGGCACAGGACGAAGCAACGCGCCGCAAGGTCCTGCCCGCTGGCCCGGTCCGCGTCGCGGTCGAGGCAGGCGTACGTCAATCTTGGGACATGATCCTGATGGGCGAGCGCGGCAACGCCAAGAAGTCGGCCTTCGTCGGTATGACAGGCTTTGGTGCCTCTGCCCCGGCAGAAGTGCTGTTCGAGAAGTTCGGCATTACCGCTGAAAAGGTCGCAGAAGCCGCGAAGGGCCTTCTTTAAAAACAAAGGGGGGCAATTTGCCCCCCTTTCACCACGGCCCTAGACTGCACCGTCGTATTCGATATGGATGACTTCGCCGCAAGGTTTACAATGCACTGCATCAATGTCGTGTTTCATCAAGCCACAGTCTGGGCATTCGAAACGGACCTTGTTGGGTCGAAATAACACCTGCGCCAATTGCAAAAACAGCGTGACGCCAAAAATCATCACAGCCACGGAAAGCAGCCGCCCCCACAGGCCAACCGCCGTGATATCGCCATAGCCCGTCGTCGTCAGGGTCGAGATCGTGAAATAGAACGCATCAGCGTAGTTGTTTACCTTATCATTCACGTGAACCTGACTGGCATAAATCAAACCAGTCATGACGAAAACAAAGACCGCCAAGTTTATGACTGCCAGAAACACTTCTTCTTTCCGGCGGAAATACACGACGTCAGACCGCAGCCGATGCAACGTCTGATAGCTTTTCAGCAGCCGGAGCGTGCGCAGGACGCGCAGAAACCCCAGCCCCTCTACTAAAAGCGGCCCTAGAAAGCTAAGAACTGCGACGATGTCGGCCCATGTCGACAGCCGCATCAGTGCTCGTTTCCAGTGCGGTTCCAGCCACGCGCGCACGCAAAAATCGGCCAATATGACGATACCAAAGGCCAGATCGTACAAAAGCAGCCAATCACTATGGTTCACGAATGACGTAGCGATCACATAGATCAGCGTCAGCAGGTCAAAGGCGAGCAAACCATATCGGAACCACGTCGCTGCTTCGCTATCGCCTTCGTAAAGAGTACGGACCTTTTCAAGCATCAGGACGCAGGGCCCAACGGCCCGAACCTGCGACGGCCAGCGCCAGACAACCGCCAGCGACCGCCCAGTTTTTAACAAAGATTGTCATTTGCCACGGATCCCCGGTCGTCAAAAAGACATTCAGGTGGAAAAAACTAGTCACCGCACAGTATGCGGCCGCGCTGACGGCCACAGGGCGGACCGCCACGCCAAGCCATAAGGCAAGCCCCGCGATCGCATCGTAAATCAGAGCAGGCCAAACAAGCGCATAGGACAGACCCAGACCAACAAGCAGCCCGCCAGTGTCGCTTGGGCTGACGGCCTTCTGAACCGCCCCTCCCACCAGCAGAAAACCGATCAGAACCCGTGCAGCCAGAAGAGCAACGTTATTCATGCAGGCCGAACCGCACGATACAAAGGGGCTATCACAGAGTTGACCAAAGGAATGATCAGCATTCCCAGAAAGAAGCCCAACACACCGTCGCAGGCTGCCGTGACAAACCATTCCACCGTCCCGACGTATGCTTCCGACACGTTATGCCCGACCGAGACAGCCCAACCGTGCACGATTTCTTCTGGAAGATGCCAGCCAAGCTGGCCCAGACCATGGACAATAATCTGCCCACCGACCCAAAGCATCGCTGCCGTACCAACCCAAGTCAGCACGAATAGAAACGTCGGCATCCACTTGACGATCCCGCGTCCAAGCGACCGCGTCACGCCCAGACGGCCCTTTTTCGCCATCAGCAGCCCAAGATCGTCCGCCTTCACAATCAGTGCCACCGCGCCATACACCGCCACAGTGATAGCAACGCCAACGATCGCCAACACGGCGGCCTGCATCCAGATATTGGGAACCGAAATGGCTGCCAATGTGATTGTCATGATTTCGGCACTTAGAATAAAGTCAGTTTTGATCGCACCCTTTACTTTTCGCTCTTCTAGATGTGCGGGGTCGCCTGACGTTTTGGAATGGGCGTCATTATGCTGAAAAGCGTGCATGATCTTCTCTGCGCCTTCAAAACACAGATAGGCCCCGCCAAGCATCAGCAGCGGTGGAATGGCCCACGACGCGAAAGCCGATAACAACAACGCGATTGGCAACAAGATGACAAGCTTGTTGAAAAAAGACCCGCGCGCGATTTTCCACACGATGGGCAATTCACGCGCCGGCGCAAAACCCTGCACGTATTTGGGACTGACAGCGGCGTCATCGATCACAGCCCCCGCAGCTTTAGAGCCGGCCTTGGTCGCCTGCCCTATCACGTCATCCACCGAGGCAGCTGCGACCTTTGCAATCGCCGCCACGTCATCCAGCAAAGCTAGCAAACCGCTCATGTTCTTCCTTCTCTCAAATTCGTTATCTGAATTAGCCCATCACGTTCTTATCGCAACCCTCATGCCATATGAACCGCCGCGATACGCCTAGGCATCGCATCAGGAACACACTAAAGATTGCCCATGACAAACGCCCTCGCCATCGGCCTGCTGCTATTCATCGCCGCGTTTTTCGGGCTGGACCACTTTGTGCTGCAATGGGATGCGCCAATTTTTCTAGCTCGTAGGTTCTATGACCTTTTACAGTGGGTTGCCTTCTGGCGCTGACCACCAACCCTTGACCTTTGCGCGAAAATTGCAATGTTCGCGCCAACTGCGGCTTATTTCGTCGCCTCACCTAGCCCAAAGGATGTCAACATGGCAGTCAAAGTCGCAATCAACGGTTTCGGTCGCATCGGACGCAACGTCCTGCGCGCTATCATCGAATCCGGCCGCACCGATATCGAAGTCGTCGCGATCAACGATCTGGGCCCGGTTGAAACCAACGCCCACCTGCTGCGCTTTGATTCGGTCCATGGCCGTTTTCCCGGTACTGTGACCACGACAGAAGACACCATCGATGCCGGCCGTGGCCCGATCCGCGTGACCGCAATGCGCAACCCTGCCGACTTGCCTTGGGGCGACGTCGACATTGTCATGGAATGCACCGGGATTTTCACGTCCAAGGACGCCTGCCAGGCGCACCTTGAAAACGGCTCGAAGCGCGTCCTGATTTCTGCCCCCGGCACCAACGCCGACGCAACAATCGTCTACGGCGTAAACCACGAAACGCTGACCAAGGACGACATCATCGTCTCTAACGCGTCGTGCACAACAAACTGCCTGTCGCCCGTCGCCAAGGTCCTAAATGACGCCGTCGGCATCAACAAAGGCTTTATGACGACGATTCATAGCTACACTGGCGACCAGCCAACGCTGGACACCATGCACAAGGATCTTTACCGCGCCCGTGCCGCTGCCTTGTCCATGATCCCGACCTCGACCGGTGCCGCTAAGGCTGTCGGCCTTGTATTGCCGGAACTTGACGGAAAACTTGACGGTGTCGCGATCCGCGTGCCTACGCCAAACGTTTCCGTGGTTGATCTGACATTCGAAGCCAGCCGCGACACCACCGTGCAAGAGATCAACGACGCGATCCGCGCCGCCGCCGATGGCCCGATGAAGGGTGTCCTAGCCTACACAGATCTGCCGATGGTCAGCACCGACTTCAATCACGACCCGGCATCGTCCACCTTTCACATGGACCAGACCAAAGTGCTGTCCGGCAACATGGTCCGCATTCTGACGTGGTACGACAACGAATGGGGCTTCTCTAACCGTATGTCCGACGTAGCCGTTGCCATGGGCAAACTAATCTAAGCAGCTTTCCTCATCGATACGCTGAGGGCCGCCTGTCTTAGGCGGCCCTTTTGCGTTTCGCCGCCTGCCGCTGACCGCTGGAACCGGTCAAGCCTGTCTGACGTTAGGATCCAATCCAGCGGAAAGGCCACCACATGACTACGATCCACGGCGTTGTCCCCCTACCCACCGATCACGACCATGTTTATGCATTCGACGTCACCGGCGACCTTGATGCGCAAGGCATGGAAGAAATGGCCTGCGTTTTGAACGCAGCATTTGACCGCCACGAGAATAAGATCAACGTCTTGCTACGATTTAGGCATTTTGAAGCATCCGACGCTGGCGTCGGAATTAACCTTGCTGCGATGAAAGCCCAAATTCGCAGCTTGATCCACATGGGGCGCTATGCTGTCGTCGGTGCGCCGGAAACGGCTGAAAACATGATCGAATTCTTCAATCACGTCATCCCAGTCAATGCCCGCACCTATTCTTCGAACGATGAACAAGCAGCGTGGGATTTTGTTAACACGCCAGAAAATATGGCATAATTATGACGTCCGCCTTGCATGGGATGCATGGGTGCCTTTCGGTTCCGTCAGTTGTGCTGCAGCGCAGCATCACTAAGTAGGGTATCAAGAGGAAAGCAATATGCACCCCCGAAAGGAGCGCACGATGACCCTGATCGACAACATTCGCCAGACAATCGCTAAGCGGGCGGTCTACGCTCGCACCAAGCATGAGATTGAAACAATGCCACTCGACGTCGCACTCGATCTAAACATCAACCGCAGCGACGCAGCCAAGATCGCCCATCAGGCCGTTTACGGCTGATCCAAATGTTTTCTAATCAGACATAAACGGCGACCGGATATCTGGTCGCCGTTTTCATTCCTACGACACGGCATCTTATGCCAATGCAGGTCCGTATTTCGTAATCAGCGCACGACTGACGGCCGGCGTAACGAACTTAGAAACGTCGCCGCCCAGTCGTGAAATCTCTTTTACCAACTTACTGGCGATCGCCTGATTTTTCGCATCTGCCATCAGAAAAACTGTCTCGACGGAGTTATCAAGGCTACGGTTCATGCCGACCATCTGGAATTCATATTCAAAATCCGCGACCGCCCGCAATCCGCGGATGATGACACCTGCGCCAACATCGCGGGCACAGTGAATAAGTAGATTTTCAAAAGGATGAACGATGATTTCCGTGCCAAGGGGCACGCCCAGTGGCACGACCTCTGTCTGCACCATTTCGACGCGTTCTTCCAAAGAAAATAGTGGTGATTTGTCGCGGTTAATCGCCACGCCGATCACCAGTTTATCGACCAGCGAACACGCCCGCCGCACAATGTCGATATGCCCGTGGGTCACAGGATCGAAGGTGCCGGGATATAGCCCAATACGCATGGTCGGCCTCGCAAGATTGTTTCGCAGGCGCACCAGAACCGCATTTTGCGACGAACTGCAAGGCCGACCCCGGTGTCAGGGTGTTAGTGCCCCATGATCATCCCTTCCAGCGCGGTTTTCTCCATCGACAGCTGCGAGAGCCGCGCCTTAACTACGTCGCCAATCGAAATCAGGCCGATCATCGTGCCGTCCTTCATGACTGGCAGGTGGCGAAAACGACCGTTGGTCATCATCTCCAGCACCGTGTCGGCCCCGTCGGAAGGTGTGCAGGTGATGATCTTTGCGGTCATCAAAGTCTCGACCGTGTCGTCCAAACAACCAGCGCCGGTTTTGCCAATCTGCCGAACGATGTCACGCTCTGACAGGATACCCGTCAACGCTGTGCCATCATCGCTAACGATAACAGTGCCAATGCGATTGTCGGACATGATCTTGGCAGCTTTGGACACGTGATCACCCGGCTTTACCCAAAACATCTCTTGCGAGGCCTTAGAGTTCAAAATCTGTTGCACAAGCATGGCTATCCTCCCGTTACAGCGCGTTTTACCAGCGTTTCAGACGCCGGCGCTGTCTGTCAAGGATTCCAAGCGTGCCACCTCTGCCCGCAAGCCATCCGACAAGGCGGTAGCAAACCTTTGTAATCGGTCCGAACGCCGATCTGCGGTATGCCGCACGAGGTAAAACGACCTCACGAGCGACAGTTCATCCACCAGCACGCGCCGCACGTCGGGTGAAAAGGGCAATGCAAAATCATGGGCAATTCCTATGCCTCCCCCCGCCCGTAGCATCTGTAATTGCACGCTGACAGAATTGGATGCCATCTGGACACCGTCGGCAGCCAGCGGCCCCAGATAATCCAGCGCGGAATCAAAGATCATATCGGGAATGTATCCGACAACCGCCCGCCCTTTTAAGTCGGCCAGACTGGCAGGAGTCTGCAGCGCCTGATGCTGCGCCAAATGTAGGCGGTAATCGGTAATCTTTTGCACGGTCAGCCGCCCGGCCTCTGGCGGACTGACCGTGACGGCCATATCCGCTTCGCGGCGTGAAAGATTTACGACGCGGGGCAAGGCTAGGATCTGGACCTCTAGCTCTGGATTGGCCTTCTGAATGGCGGCGCAAACCTGTGGTAGCAGGAAATTGGCGCAACCATCTGGCGCGCCGATCCTGATCTGGCCCGCAATGCCGCTGGCCGGACTTTGCCCCAGATCCGTCGCCCGAGTCAGGGCAACCTCCGCCTGCCCTGCCTCCTCCATCATGCGCGCGCCGAGATCGGTCAAAGCGTAACCCTGCGGAGATTTTATAAACAAAGCCGCCCCCACGCTCGCTTCTAAACGGGCGATCCGACGGCCAAGTGTAGCTGGGTCCATTTTCAGCACAGGTGCCGCCGCTGACAGGCTTTCCGCGCGGGCAACGCCCAGAAAAACCCGTATATCATCCCAGTTCTGCACAGCGCACCCTTGCATTTTTGCAAATCAGTATTGGGATATTGGCGCTTTTATCAGCAAAAACGCAAGACTAAGGTTAAGGCAACCTGAAGGAGGCATCCATGCAAGACCTGACCCACTACATCAACGGCGCCCACGTCAAAGGGACATCTGGTCGCTTTGCCGATGTCTACAATCCCGCCACTGGCGATGTGCAGGCACGTGTCCCGCTCGCTTCTGCCGCCGAGCTTGATACCGCAGTGCGCGTCGCAGCTGCTGCCCAGCCCGCATGGGCCGCGACGAACCCACAGCGCCGCGCCCGCGTGATGATGAAATTTGTCGATCTGCTGCACCGGGATATGGACAAGCTGGCAGAGGCGCTAAGCCGCGAACACGGCAAGACTTTGCCGGACGCAGCTGGCGACGTGCAGCGCGGTCTGGAAGTCGTCGAGTACTGCATCGGCGCGCCGCAGTTGCTGAAGGGTGAATTTACAGACGGCGCGGGCCCAGGCATCGACATGTATTCCATGCGCCAGCCGCTGGGCGTTTCCGCCGGCATCACTCCGTTTAACTTTCCCGCCATGATCCCATTGTGGATGTTCGCCCCGGCAATTGTTTGCGGTAACGCCTTCATCCTGAAGCCATCAGAGCGTGACCCTTCTGTTCCACTGATGCTCGCCGAGTTGATGGAAGAAGCTGGTCTGCCCAAGGGTATCCTGCAGGTCGTCAACGGTGATAAGGAAAGCGTTGATGCGATCATCGACCACCCTATCATTCAGTCCATTGGCTTTGTCGGGTCGACCCCGATTGCGGAATATATCTATGGTCGTGGCTGTTCCAACGGCAAGCGCGTGCAGTGTTTTGGTGGCGCCAAGAACCACATGATCATTATGCCCGACGCAGACATGGATCAGGCCGCCGATGCGCTGATCGGTGCTGGTTACGGTGCAGCTGGCGAACGGTGCATGGCGATTTCGGTCGCCGTACCAGTCGGCGAGGCGACCGCCAACGCGTTGATCGAGAAGCTGAAGCCGCGTATCGACGCATTGAAGGTCGGCCCATACACCGCCGGCAAGGACGTTGATTACGGCCCCGTCGTCACTGCCGCGGCAAAGGCTAACATCCTCAAGCTCATCGAATCCGGTGTGGCCCAAGGTGCTGAACTGGTTGTGGACGGTCGCGACTTTAGCCTGCAGGGTTACGAAGAAGGCTTCTTTGTCGGTCCGCATCTGTTCGACCGGGTGACCAAGGACATGGACATCTATCAAAAAGAAATATTCGGTCCGGTTCTGTCCGTTGTCCGCGCAAACGATTACGAAGAGGCGCTGGCTTTGGCGATGGACCACGAAATGGGCAACGGCACCGCGATCTACACCCGCGACGGCGATGCGGCCCGTGATTTCGCCAACCGCGTCAACGTTGGCATGATCGGCATCAACGTCCCGATCCCTGTCCCGCTGGCCTACCACACCTTCGGCGGCTGGAAAAAATCAGTCTTTGGGGACCTGAACCAGCACGGCCCCGACGCGTTCAAATTCTACACCCGCACCAAGACCGTCACCGCGCGCTGGCCATCGGGCATCAAAGAAGGTGGAGAGTTCAACTTCAAGCCGATGGACTGATCGCACGATCAAACAAACTCGTCGGCCGGGGCGCGCATCATTAATGATGCGCGCCCTATTTTTATTTAGATTGAAGCGGTTGCCGTTTTTGCAGTCGACGACTTTTTCCAACTGCATGCTCAATCTCTTCAACATCCTTAAAACGAACAATCCCCGCGTGATCTGAACGCATCCTACCCGCACCAATGGAACGTGTTCTTCATTTGCTGTTAAGCCGCGGCCCAATCAATGCGATGCGACCGGCACGTCAGGCCACCCTACGCCACCTAATTTAACGGGACTGCGGGCATGCCCGCAGCCGCGACGCCGCCACGGCCAAACTTGACCCGCCTTCTTGGCCGCTAACGCGGCAAGCCTTTGTGCTGACTATACTTCAACGCGAAATGACGCGAAACTTTTCCCTAAATGCGCCGTGAATGAACGAAAGCGCGGGAAAGCAGTCTTGCTGGATAGCGCCGATATTCGGTCGTCATTCGGTCGCCCCCAATGCGACCCGATGACCGAAAGGCCCGCATCCGTCCCACGTCGGGTGCGGGCTTTATCTTTTTGACAATCCTCTGACCCTTCGGCATGCTTTTTAATGAACGCACGTTCAATTAGGGGGGCTATCATGGACTTCGCACTGAGCGAGGAGCAGACCGCAATATTTGACATGGCGCAGGCCTGCGGGGCGGAACATATCGCCCCCTTTGCGCGCCAGTGGGAAAAAGACGGCACTATTCCAAAGGATCTTTGGCCGAAACTGGCAGAACTTGGTTTTGGCGGCCTTTACGTGTCCGAAGAGGCAGGCGGCACCGAACTCACCCGTCTCGACGCGACGCTGGTGTTCGAGGCGCTGTCGATGGCCTGTCCCTCCGTTGCTGCATTCCTATCAATCCACAACATGTGCGCCCGCATGATTGACCAGTTCGGATCACAAGAGATGAAGGCGCGTCTTTTACCTGACGCGCTAACAATGAAGACCGTGCTGTCCTATTGCCTGACGGAACCGTCATCAGGATCTGACGCTGCGGCCCTTAAAACGAGGGCCACGCGCACCAATGCGGGTTACGCGTTGACCGGCACTAAGGCCTTCATTTCCGGCGGCGGTTATTCCGACGCCTATATCGTGATGGCGCGCAGTGGCGCAAACGGCCCAAAGGGCATCAGCGCTTTCGTCGCCATGGATGGCGCCGATGGTCTGTCATTCGGCGGGCTAGAGGACAAAATGGGTTGGCGCAGCCAACCTACCCGTCAGGTTCAATTGGACGATTGCGCGATTCCGACAGAGGATCTGTTGGGCGAGGAAGGCAAGGGGTTTACCTACGCCATGAAAGGGCTCGACGGTGGGCGTCTGAATATTGCCGCCTGCTCACTCGGGGCGGCGCAATCGGCCCTTGATCAAACCCGCGCCTACATGGCCGAACGCAAAGCTTTCGGAACTTCCATAGACCAATTTCAAGCCCTGCAATTCCGTTTGGCCGACATGGATATTGCGATGCAATCTGCCCGCATCTTCCTACGGCAAGCCGCATGGAAGCTTGACACCGGTGCCCCCGATGCCACCCGCTACTGCGCCATGGCGAAGAAATTGGTGACCGAAACCGGTTCGCAAGTCGCTGACCAATGCCTCCAACTGCATGGCGGTTACGGCTATCTTGCTGATTACGGGATAGAGAAGATCGTCCGCGACTTACGCGTGCACCAAATCCTAGAGGGCACGAACGAAATCATGCGCCTGATCGTCGCCCGTGACATGGTCGCCCGATGAACGATATCCATATCAGGCAACAGGGTCACGCCGGGCGCATCACCCTCACCCGCGAAAAAGCGCTGAACGCCCTGACTTGGGATATGGTTCGCGCGATAGAGGACGCGCTAAGCAGTTGGCGTACCGATCCTTCCGTCTTAGTTGTAATCATCGACGCGGCTGGTCCGAAAGCATTTTGCGCAGGTGGTGACATTGCCGAGATGTATACCACTGGTACTGCTGGCGATTTTGGCTATGGCCGTCGCTTTTGGCGTGATGAATACCGCCTAAACGCAATGATAGCGGGTTACGACAAACCCATTGCCGCCTTTATGCAGGGCTTCGTTATGGGTGGTGGCGTCGGTATCGGTTGTCATGCTCGCCACCGTATCGTGTGCGACTCGACCCGTATTGCCCTTCCTGAGTGTAGCATCGGTCTTGTGCCTGACGTTGGCTCGACCTTGCTGCTGGCTCGCGCTCCCGGGCATTTGGGTGAATATCTTGGCCTGACAGGCGACCGGATGGACGCGGGTGATGCGATCCATTCCGGTTTTGCCGATCATCTGGTCCCACAGGACATGTGGCCAGGCCTGATCGCAACGCTCTGCAACGACGGCGACACCGCTGCTGTTTTACAGGCGGCACTCCCCGCCCCACAAAGCAAACTCGCTGCTTGGCGCGGCGATATCGACTACGTCTTCTCGGCCCCAGACCTTGCTGCGATCCGCGATCAACCAGACGCCGTACCGCCTGCACCGATCACCCATGCGCTCGACCTAATGAACCGCAACGCACCGCTTTCGATGGCTTGCACACTGCAAATCATTCGTACCGTGCGGCAGTCACCGACAATCCATACAGCCCTTGCGCAAGAATTCCGTTTTACCTTTCGCAGCATGGCGCAGGCGGATTTTCTTGAAGGCATCCGCGCCGCAATTATCGACCGCGACCGCAAACCGCACTGGCGGCATGACGGCTGGGACGTTCCCATCGCCGAAATTTCTGCCCTTACTTCCCCCCTTGGCCTCGACGCCCTGTATCCAGAGGATCACGCATGAAAATCGCCTTTATTGGTCTTGGCAACATGGGTGCTCCCATGGCCGCTAATCTTGCCGCCGCAGGTCACGACGTGACGGGCTTTGACACCGCCGTACGCCCAGAGGGGCTCAATATGGCAGACAGCGCCGCCGCCGCCGTAGAAGGCGCGGCCGTCGTTATCACCATGCTGCCGAACGGAAACATCCTTCGCAGCGTCGCGGCCGAAATTTATCCTGCAATGGCTGCAGGCGCTGTACATCTCGACTGTTCAACCGTTGATGTTGAAAGCGCGAGGTTCGTCGCACAGGCTGCTGACGACGCTGGACTTTTTGCGATAGATGCCCCCGTATCGGGCGGTATCGTCGGTGCCGCGAACGGTACGCTGACTTTCATGGCTGGTGGTCCAGAGGCAGCGTTCAATACCTGCAAACCACTTTTCGACATTATGGGCCAAAAGGTTGTTCACTGCGGTCCGTCAGGGAACGGGCAAGCCGCCAAGATCTGCAACAACATGATCCTCGGCGTCACAATGATCGCGACCTGCGAAGCTTTCAATCTAGCCGACCGCCTTGGCCTTGATCGTCAAGCGATGTTCGACGTCGTCAGTACATCATCTGGATCAAGCTGGAGCATGAATGCTTATTGCCCCGCCCCCGGCGTTGGTCCGAACTCGCCCGCAGACAAAGGTTACAAGCCTGGCTTTGCTGCTGATCTGATGCTCAAAGACCTGACGCTGGCCCAAGCAGCTGCGAAGGCTGCCGATGCTGACACACCTCTGGGCGAGGCAGCCCGTGCGCTTTACGATCAGTTTGTTAATCGCGAAGACGGTGCAGGGCAGGACTTTTCCGCTATGTTGCCGCGCTTCTCGAACAAATCACGCGGATAGTCGCCGAAGTCATACGAGCCACGGAACGCGTGACAGCCGACAGGGGTTTTTCCAGTGATCAATATTGGAAGAACCCCATCATGAAATCCTTCGTCAATTATGCCGCGATTGCTGCACTGACTGCCCTGCCCATCGTTGCTGAAGCCCAAGGCAAAGGGCACGGAAACGGAAAAGGTGGAGGCAAGTCTCATGCTGCTCAGGGCAATAGCCGCGGCAATGGTCAAAATAATGGGCACGGGAACGGTCACAAGAACAACGACTCAAATCGACAATCAACTAACGGCAACGGAAATGGGAAAAATGACGCACGCACCGGGGCAAATGTCACAACCACAGATCTCGCGCGTATCGCGACGGGCCTCGCGGCCGCGAATGGGATAAGTTACCTGAACCCCGATGTGGATTTCACGACAATCAGAGATGCCGACCTTGTGTCAATTGCGAACTGCCCACCGGGTTTGGCGAAAAAGAACCCGCCCTGCGTTCCCCCCGGCCTCGCCAAAAAAGGCGTCACCTATGATGACTGGACCGGCTATGATCAGGACGCGTTACCCGGCCTTCTGGATGATCGTTGGACGACGTATAACCCCCAAGATGCCAGCCCTCGCGATACCGATCTGACGCAGGCGCAGGCGCAGGCGCAGATTACTCGTATTTTCGACCTGCCTACCGCCCCTGAGGGCAAGCGCTATGCCGTTATCGACGGTCGCCCGGTTCTGCTAAGTGGAACGGACTATGATCGCCTGCGGACCCTCAACAGCCTTGCAAAACGCCCGACGCTGGCAGGCAACGTCCCCATAGCAACCGATGCAGCGTTAACGCAGGAAGAATTGATCGCCCGCTATGGCCTTCCTGCACTTGCAGCGGGGCAAAACTATTCGGTTTTGGACAATCAACTTATCGCATTGCCGGATCAATCCTACGACTTATTGCAGCTCATTCGCATCCTCGGCGCTGTCTGACAAAATAGGGCAAAATGCGAAAGGGGTACGCAACGAAAACGTTGCGCACCCCTTTCAAATCGATTCCTAAAGATTGCAGAACGGATCCGCCCCACACAACTTTTAATGGCGATCTATTACTCCGCAGCGACCTGCTTAGCCCGCAACATCGGCTTAAGGTATCGCCCAGTATGGCTTGCCTCGACCTCGGCGACCTCTTCAGGTGTACCCTCTGCGACGATCCGACCACCGCCGTCGCCGCCTTCGGGACCAATATCAATAAGATGGTCGGCAGTCTTGATAACATCTAGGTTGTGTTCGATCACAACGACCGAATTACCCTGATCCACCAGTTCATGCAGTACTTCTAGCAACTTACGCACGTCCTCGAAATGCAGACCGGTCGTCGGCTCGTCGAGGATATATAGCGTCCGACCCGTCGATTGCCGTGCCAGCTCTTTTGACAACTTTACACGCTGAGCTTCGCCACCAGACAGCGTCGTAGCCTGCTGGCCGACCTTGATATAGCCAAGACCAACCCGAACTAAAGCGTCCATTTTACTACGGATCGACGGCACTGCGGTAAAGAATGACTGTGCCTCTTCCACAGTCATATCAAGCACATCCGCAATGCTTTTACCCTTAAACTTAACCTCTAAAGTTTCGCGGTTATACCGCTGGCCCTTGCAGGTTTCGCAGGTGACATAGACATCTGACAGAAAGTGCATCTCAATCTTGATAACGCCGTCGCCCTGACACGCCTCGCAGCGACCGCCCTTCACGTTGAAAGAGAACCGCCCCGGCTTATAACCGCGCGTCTTGGATTCAGGCAGGCTCGCGAACCAGTCACGGATCGGCGTAAAGGCACCTGTATAAGTCGCCGGGTTTGATCGCGGGGTTCGCCCTATGGCCCGTTGGTCAATGTCGATCACCTTATCCAGATGTTCGAACCCTTTGATCGTCTCGCATGGTGCTGGTGCTTGCCGCGCGCCATTCAGCTTCATCGCAGCGTTTTTGAACAGCGTTTCTATAGTTAGCGTCGACTTGCCACCACCAGACACACCTGTGACGCACACAAACTTGCCCAATGGAAAATCGGCAGTCACGTTGTGCAGATTGTTGCCGGTGGCCTTCACGACCGTCAGCTTCTTGCCGTTGCCTTTTCGCCGCACCGCCGGAACTGCGATTTTGCGTTTGCCGGTCAGATATTGCCCGGTGATCGAATTCGGATCGGCCATGATTTCGGCAGGGGTGCCTTTGGCCACGACATTGCCGCCGTGAACACCCGCCCCCGGGCCAATGTCAAAGACGTAATCCGCTTCGCGGATGGCTTCCTCGTCATGTTCAACCACGATCACTGTATTGCCCTGATCACGCAGATTTTTCAGTGTGGTCAGCAAGCGGTCGTTATCGCGCTGATGCAAACCGATAGAGGGTTCGTCTAAAACGTACAGCACGCCCGTCAGTCCGGATCCGATCTGGGACGCAAGTCTGATCCGCTGGCTTTCACCACCAGACAACGTCCCAGCATTTCGCGCCATCGTCAGGTAATTCAACCCGACGTTATTCAAAAATCCAAGACGTTCGCGAATTTCCTTCAGGATAGCCTTGGCAATTTCGTTCTTCTGTTTGGACAATTGATCCGGGACCGCAAGGCACCAGTCGTAGGCTTCTGCGATGGACATCTGCACGACATGGCCGACGTGCAGTCCGCCAATTTTTATAGCCAACGCTTCTTCGCGCAGGCGAAAACCATGGCAGGTCCCGCAAGGCCGATTATTCTGGAATCCTTCGAATTCTTCGCGGATCCAATTGCTGTCGGTTTCACGGTAGCGGCGTTCCATATTCGGGATAACGCCCTCAAATGGACGCGAAACCTGATATACACGCCCACCTTCATCGTAGCGGAATTTGATTTCTTCTGTACCGGAACCGCGCAAAAACACCTCTTGATGCTTAGGCTCCAGATCCTTCCACCGCGCGTTTTTGTTAAAGCCATAGTGCTTGGCAATGGCTTCAATTGTCTGCAGAAAATAGGGCGACTTGCCCTTGCGCCACGGTGCCAATGCACCGTCCGCGATCTTGAGTGTCACATCCGGCACCACAAGTTGTTCGTCAAAGAACAGCTCTACACCCAGACCGTCGCAAGACGGACAAGCCCCGACTGGCGCGTTAAAAGAGAACAGACGCGGCTCGATTTCTGGAATGGTGAAACCCGACACCGGACAGGCAAAATTCTCGGAAAACGTAATCCGTTCTGGGGCTTCCGCAGCCTCGGCTGCATCTTCTCCGGCAGGGGCCGCAATTTCTAGAACGGTAATACCTTGCGCTAGGTCGAGCGCTGTCCGGAAAGAGTCAGCAAGGCGCGTCTCTAGCCCCTCGCGCACGACGATCCTGTCAACGACGACATCAATATCGTGGCGGAATTTCTTGTCCAACGTTGGCGGTTCGTCCAGTTCGTAAAACTGGCCATCGACCTTTACACGCTGGAAACCTTGTTTGCGCAGGTCTAGAAACTCTTTGCGATATTCGCCTTTGCGGTCGCGCACGATTGGTGCCAGCAGATAGCCGCGTGTGCCCTCGTCCATCGTCATGACGCGGTCAACCATATCCTGCACTTGCTGCGCCTCGATCGGCAAACCTGTAGCGGGGGAATAGGGCGTGCCAGCACGGGCAAACAGCAGACGCAGATAATCATAAATTTCGGTAATTGTGCCGACGGTCGAACGGGGGTTCTTAGACGTCGTCTTTTGTTCGATCGAAATAGCCGGACTTAGCCCGCTGATGTGATCCACATCTGGCTTTTCCATCATGTCGAGGAACTGCCGCGCATACGCCGACAGCGATTCAACGTAGCGGCGCTGCCCTTCAGCGTAGATCGTATCAAAAGCCAACGACGATTTTCCCGACCCTGAAAGACCGGTGATCACCACTAGCTTATCACGAGGAATATCCACGTCGATGTTTTTAAGGTTATGTTCGCGTGCACCGCGCACTTCGATATTTTTCAGTTCGGCCATATCGCCCCCCAAAGGCATGTTACCACCTCAAATAGCAACCCGGCGGCGTTTCGCCACCCCGCCTTGCGAACAAAAGATGAACAATCACTCTTTTCTGTGGTGCGACACGAGGCCACGTCCCTGCACCGCTGCTTTCATGAGCGTCTGTGAAGCACAGTAGCGGCCGCAAAACGCCTGAAGGACATCCCATATCTGAGCCGGCCACCTCAATGAGCAACCTCTAAGTGTATTTTGGACTCACTGTTGAATGACCAAATTGATCGCATGCACTAGACCCAATCGTGCAAGTGTAAGTTCACACATCACGCTTTGACAGTGAAGCTACCTATCCCATTCATAAAGGTCCGAGGTCTACGCGTAGGTATTATTGCTTCAGTCGCATTCGGCCCTTAAGCATCTGCGTTTACATCAAGACCGATGGCATGTCGGCATCTGCCGATACTCCATCGGTCAATCTGTGCGTCTGGCGGATGCGCCGAGAAGCAACACCGCATCAACGCAAGAATTACATGTGAATAACGCGGCCATAGGCGTCCAGAACGCTTTCATGCATCATTTCTGACAGTGTCGGATGCGGGAAGACGGTGTTCATCAGGTCTTCTTCTGTCGTCTCTAATTGGCGTCCAATCACGTAGCCCTGGATCAGTTCGGTGACTTCAGCACCGACCATGTGCGCACCCAGCAGCTCGCCGGTCTTCGCATCGAAGATCGTCTTGATCAGACCCTCGGGCTCACCCAGTGCGATCGCCTTACCATTTCCAATGAAGGGGAATTTACCAACTTTGATTTCAAAACCCAGCTCTTTGGCCTTTGCCTCTGTATAGCCGACGCTGGCGACTTGCGGATAGCAGTAGGTACATCCTGCGATGCTTTCCGGCTTCACTGGATGGGGATGACCGCCTGCGATCATTTCTGCCACCATGACGCCTTCGTGGGACGCCTTATGTGCCAACCAAGGGGCGCCGGCGATATCGCCGATGGCATAAAGCCCTTCTACTCCGGTCCGGCAATATTCGTCAGTGATGACATGGCTTCGGTCGATCTTTACGCCAAGCTCCTCTAGACCAAGGTTCTCGACATTGCCAACGATCCCAACCGCGCTGATGACCGTGTCGAAGACCTTCTTCTCGATCTTGCCGGCAACTTCGATATGCGCCGTGACTTTGCCCGCCTTCGGGTCGCGATCCAACTGCTTGACGATGGCCTTCTCCATGATCGTCATGCCCTGCTTGAGGAACTGCTTCTTCGCAAAAGCAGAAATCTCGGCGTCTTCGACTGGCAGAATGCGGTCCATGACTTCAACGACTGTGGTCTTCGACCCCATCGTGTTAAAAAAGCTGGCGAATTCGATCCCGATGGCCCCGGACCCGATGACCAAAAGATCCTTAGGCATCCGTGGTGCCTTCAGCGCATCTTTGTAGGCCCAGACCAATTCGCCGTCCGCTTCCAGCCCGGGCAAATTACGCGCCCGTGCGCCGGTGGCGAGGACTATATTCTTCGCCGTCAACTCCTCGGTACCCTTGTCGGTCTTCACGCTGACCTTGCCCTTGGCAGTGATCTTGGCCTCGCCCATGACGACCGTGACCTTGTTCTTTTTCATCAGGTGGCCGATGCCGCCCGACAACTGCCCTGCCACCTTGCGCGATCTTGCGACGACAGCAGACAAATCGAAATCCGGCTTTTCTACTGAAAGGCCGAATTCCTTGGCCCGGTGCATCAAGTGAAATACTTCAGACGACCGCAAAAGCGCCTTTGTAGGAATGCAGCCCCAGTTCAGGCAAATTCCACCCAAATGTTCGCGTTCAACAATGACGACTTTCTGCCCAAGTTGTGCGGCCCGAATGGCCGCCACATAGCCGCCGGGGCCTGCGCCAATCACGATCACGTCGAAGCTTTGTGCAGCCATGGGGTCTCTCCTGCAGGTCCGTTTGGAATTGGTTTAATACTGAACCATTTTGGCGGGCTTGGCCAGAGGCGCGATCAGGCCTCGGCGGCCTGAACCTGTCGCAGAATCGCGCCATAGCCGCCCTCGGCCATAAAGTTTGCCTCTGCAGCCGTGGTAGGTCTGTCCAGCGCCTCGTTCCGATGGGGAAAGCGACCAAAATTCCGAATGACCGCGCGGTGCGCGCGGGCGTGATCCAGATTATTCCCCCCGCTGTCGGACATGCGAGTGTGGAACAGGCGCACTGCCCGGTCCTGATCCACAAGATTCTCTGAATGCATAAGGGGCAAATAAAAGAATTGCCGCGCCGGGGGATCGATCCGCAAATCCCAGTCCCTGTCGATTGCCATCTTCGCCGCCGCACGTGCCAAACCATCCGTCGAAAAAGAGTCAGCGTGCCCCCTGAACATGTTGCGCGAAAACTGGTCGGTCAGGATGATATAAGCCAAAGTCTCGCTTGGGCAGGTCAACCAAAGGCCCAGATGACCGTCAGCCGCCCGTTCCCACGTCGTGGCGAACCGATCACGAATCAAAGCATCCAGTGCGTCGTCCTGACGATACCAGTCCTTTGGATCGACCTCGTCCAGCCAAAAGGACAGAACGTCCTGAGCAGTTTTCATGGGTCGCGCCCTCCCGGCCAGCATAATTTTATAGAGAAAGACAGACGGCTGACGTTAAGACAAGACCTATTGAGCCGCCTTTAACGGGTCAGGTTCGGATGTGGCCGCATCGTCGCTTGCCTGCTCAATATAGACCTCTTGGGCCATCTCGGCCAGAACCGGGGTCGTTGTCATCGGCAGGTTCGCATAGCTGGTGTGATCCTGAACAATATCGGCCCGGCTGCGCTGCGTCATGCGCAAGATACCGTACAACCCGACGCCCAGCATCAGTACAGTTAGGAAAACCCAGTATCCGCGTGATCCCATGCCTTCCAGCATGTAACCCAGCGTGATCGGTCCCATGATCGCACCCACACCGTTGATGAACAGCAAACCGCCGGAGGCTGCGGCCATATCCTCTTTTTCCAAATAGTCATTGGTATAGGCAATCAGCAGTGCATAAAGCGGGTTCGAAGTGCCGCCAACAAGCGCACCAGATACCAGTGCCAGCGTATAGGAGGCCGGGAAAAATCCTGCCACCATGCTGCCCAAACCGCCGACCAGCGATACCACGATGATCAGGATGCGCCGATCCAGCCGGTCAGAAATCCAGCCAATAGGATATTGTGCTACGAGTGCGGCAAGATAGATGGCCGACACGAACAACGAAATCTGCCCGACACTGAAACCAGCCCGCGCGCCGTAAACTGCCGACATGCCAAACTGCGCCGAAAAGACGCCGCCCAGTAAAAACATGCCCACAGCAGCCAAAGGCGAAGTTCGAACAAGCTGCATAACCTTCATTGGTTTAGTGCGACCAAATGCAGGCGTCGGCTTAATCGACAACAAGATTGGCGCAAATGCCATCGACACCAGCACTGACGGCACGATGAACAGCACGAAGCCCGAAACATCACCACGCGTGATGATAAACTGCGCCGTGACGATGCCAGCCATCTGCACGATCATATAGACCGACAGCGCCTGTCCCCGCGTTTCGTTGGTCGACGCGTCGTTCAGCCAGCTTTCCGCCGTAACATAGACGCCGCAAAAGCAAAAGCCGATGACCACTCGCCCCAGCGTCCACGAAATAGGGTCCGTCAACACCGGATACATGATCAGCACCGCCGAAATGGTAGAACCTAGCGCCGCAAAAACGCGCACGTGGCCGACTCGGCGGATCATCTCTGGTGCCATTTTGGACGCAAACAGGAAGCCCACGAAATACCCAGACATCACAATGGAAATTTCCAGCGTACTGAAACCTTCCATCTCGCCGCGAAGACCCAGCAACGTCCCCTGCAGGCCATTGCCAATCATCAGCATGAACATGCCAAGAAACAAAGCCCAAGAGCTGCCAAGAACCTGTATCATCGCGGATGCCTTTCGGGCCTGTGTGGTCGTCGTCTAACGGGCCGGTCAGGCCAATGTCAGGACTGAAAGCGACACGCCGTGTCGCCTATGGTTAAGTGTCGCCCTGTGGCAGCAAAAGTGAGGCATCGCCATAGGAAAAAAACCGGTATCGGCTGGTTATCGCGTGATTGTAAACTTCACGTATCCGTGCCTGCCCCATCAGAGCTGACACTAGCATCATAAGGGTCGATTTTGGCAGGTGAAAATTTGTCATCAACGCGTCAGCCGCGCGGAACTGGAACCCCGGCGTGATGAAAATATCGGTTGGTCCTTCCCATGCCTGCACGCCCTGATCCGTCGCCGCCGTCTCGATTAGGCGCAAGGCCGTGGTGCCGACAGGAATAATTCGACCACCCGCCGCTTTCGTCGCGTTAATCTCTTCTGCAGCCTTAGGGCTCACCTGCCCCCATTCGCTATGCATTTTATGTTCGCTGACGTCATCCAACTTGACCGGCAGGAAGGTGCCCGCACCAACATGCAAGGTGACATGGGTGAATTGCACGCCTATTGCGGCCAATTCCTCAAGAAGGTGCGCATCGAAATGCAAGGACGCTGTTGGTGCCGCGACGGCCCCGGTATGTTTTGCCCAAGCGGTCTGATAGTCGTGCTTGTCCGCTTCGTCCGCCGGTCGCAACGCAGCGATATAAGGTGGCAAAGGCATCGCGCCAACCCGTAGCAATGCAGTATCGAAAAGATCGCCAGTCATATTAAACGCCAGTTCCGCCTGCCCGTCTGAACGTCCAACGACAGTGGCTTGCAGGTCATCCGAAAAGACGATTACTTCGCCGTCTCGCACCTTTTTTAGCGGCTTCAGAAGTGCCATCCAATGGGCGTTCGGCGTTGGCTGCAACAGCGTCACCTCGATCCGCGCGACGGTTTCGCCAGCCTCTCCGCTGCGGTGCCGTTCACCGCTCAGGCGCGCCGGAATAACTTTTGTGTCATTCAAAACCAAGCGGTCGCCTGGCCGCAGCCAGTTACCCAGATCGCTGACATGGGCGTCGGTCATTGTATCAGGCCCGACCACCAGCAATCGGGCTGACGTCCGGGGTCGCGCAGGCCGCGTTGCTATCAAGCCTTCGGGCAGGTCGAAATCAAAATCTGACAGCTTCATCGGGAATCCTCTAGCGGTGGTTTCTGCAGGCCACGCTGGGGTGGCTTGTCTAGTTTCCCACCGTCGGAGGTGGTCGGCGAAATATCTCTCTGAACAGACCGGGGGTCAGCGCCGAGAGCGGGTTAACCCCCACCTGCGGCTCTCCCGGCGTACCGCGAATGGTAAAATTGAACCCGATCAACCCCTCGCCCTTGCGGGTCAGGAAGCTACCGATCCCATTCAGCAAATAGAAGGGCGAAATGACCCCCTGAAAGTCCACCATACGCGTCGCCAGCGTGTAGATTCCATCCAGCGAAATGCCAAGCCCCGGCCCCACCGCACTGGATTCCGTAACGATGATCTGGGTCGGAGTCAGGCGGAATTGCGCATCCACCTCGTCAAAGGCCAGTCCTTGCCCATCTAACTGTTGCAACAGGCCGACAACACTGATCGCATCCAAAAGTTCTGCAATCGCGGGCGCATCGCGAACCCGCAATCCTCGCAGCGCAAGCGTACCGTCAAAGATTCCCGTCCCGCCCACAGGTAGTAAAGTCAAATTCAGCGACCCGCCCAACGCGCCATCCAGAAACTTGCCGGCCCGCAAGACCGCGCCGGCATCATCAGACCTGATCCGCACCGCCGTCCGCCCCCGCGAAGGAGAGACGCCACCGGCAACCCCTGCCTGCCCGTTGAATAAGCCGGTGAAATTCCCGTTAAAACCACCAGTCGTATCGAAATCGCCCTGAAAGCTTGTCAGCGCCAGCCCATCGGCAATCGTCAGCCGGTCTAGTCGCACAGCAATAGGCCCACCTTGACCGCTGCTACCAGTACCCGTCCCTTCGCCGCCTAAACGAGCGCGGGCAAGGTTCAGCGTGCCGCCCTGCACCTCGACACCCACGGCGCGCCCTCTGCCGCGTCCACGCAAGGTCACCGTGCCATCAAACCAGTTACCAACTTCAACATTGCTGAACGTCGCAGCAGCCAACTGTCCCGCGTCGGTCAGCATTATCGTACCTGCAGCCGAAAGCCCCGGTGCCCGCAACAAAAGTCTGTCCACCTTGGGCTTAGCGCCTAGTGCGCCAGAAACCTCTAAGGTGCCTGTCGCGCCCCGCGGCTTTGACCAGCCAATCGCCGGCACTGATAACCCCAGTCCAGCCATGGAAGAAGTTAGCGCAAAGCGCGGGGGCTGCCCTTTCGGTAAGGTCACCGTCAATTCACCCGGCCCCGATCCGCTGACCGATCCTGGCGGTAGGGTAATCCCAAAGACATCCAATGCCTGCGGGCTGATCGTCACGCGTCCCGCGACCTGTGTCGCGACAGCGCTCGGGCCGAAGTTTTGGGTAAAAGCCCCTGTTACCGGTACACCGTCCAGCGTCGCAGGCCCCTCGATCCGCAAGCCGGTCCTCTCTACCGTGGCGGTCAGATCGCTAGCGGCAAGGGTCCGACCTTTAACCAATGTCGTAGAGCGCACGCGGCTTAGCCGGGCGCTGGCATTAAAACTGACATCGGGTGGCGTCACTTTCTTTTGAAGCGGCAATTCGACATGCGCGGACACCGCCGCCCGTCCGTCCGCCAACGTCACGGGAAGATTGGCCTTGGACAGATAACGGAATGGGGGCTGATCCAACACCGACAAGGTTGCCGTGATGCTGCCCTGTGTCGCGATATCAAGCACTAAAGGGGCCGATTTTACGGTTACGTCCGGGATCTGCAACACCGATCCCGCCACGTTCAGCGCACCGCCCTGCGGTGCCTTGACCTGCCCCGCATCGAGCCGCAAAACAAAGGCGCCATCTGCCAAAGTGGCATAGCCCGCCCCCCCAGTGATGGGCGGCTCTTCCTTTAAAAATCGAAGAGAGGCCCCATCAAAGGCAAAACCCACTGCAATTTGCGCCTTGTCGCCCGGCGATTTGCGCCAGCCTGCGGTCGCTTCAGTTAAATCGCCACCCAGCAAATTCGTCTCGAACCAATTCCGGGTGCCGGGCCGCACAGTCGTGGGCCAAAGTCCAATCAGCGTTTCAGGCGTCAGCCGAGGACTTGTCAGATCGACGGCGGCGTCCCAACCCTGCGGTGTCGCAGCCAAGCGCCCGGTGGCACTAACCTGCAGTGCCTGATCGCTGACCGTCACTTGCCCTACATCCAACTGGAATGGATCAAGGCGTAACCGCAAGTCGATATCCGCCTGATCGAGTGTCACAGGTGCTGCATAAAAGCCCGCCGGGTTCAGCGCGATCTGCGTCAGAGTAAATTGTCCGACCAGCGCCTCTGGCAAACCACGCGCGAAATCCTGCGCCAGCGCCTGACCACTAGCATGCAGCCGTCCCCAATCAGAGGATATAGCGACATCATCGAATGTCAGCCGCTGCAGCGCAGGATCATAAGTTAACGCAGCAGTCACGCCATCAAAGCGTAATGGTTCCATCTGCGGACCCGGCTGCACTGCACCTGCGCCGATTACCAATGTGGCTTTCAATGGGCCAAGCACGCCGTTTGGGTCCAATCCGGTGTCGAGCGTCGCCGACAATGGGGCATCAAGTGCACCAAGAAACCGCAGCGCGGCGGACTGGCTGGCCAGATCGCGGGCGCTTGCCTCGTCAATGCGAACCGACAGATTGGCAGCGTCGCTATCACGCGGGCTGTCAAGCGTTACCGCCATCCGCGTCGTGCCATCTTCGCCCTGCACCTGCACCTGTGCCGTCGCTGTCGTGCGGCCGGCATCAATGCCAAGGCGAAAATCGCCATCCGTCGCCGTCCAGACCTGCCCGGCGCGGTCATCCTTATAAGTCAGGTCCAGCCCAGTTAGCGTCAGACTTTCCAACGCAGCAAGTGCCGGGCGATCCCTTAGGCTATCCAGTTGCCGTACCAACCCAACAATGCCATCGGCTAAGAAGCCGCCTCCATTGTCAGGCAGATTGAACGCGAGGCGGAGTTGCCCCTGCGCATCCCGCGTCAGGGCCACCGCCGTCCCCTGCAAAGCCACACGCTGCACAAGCGCCGCCTGATCAAACAGCAGTCCGCGCGGGCTGACCGTCGCGTCGACCTCTGCGATCCGCGCCAAAGGGGCGCCAACTGCATCCGACAACACAGTATCCGTCAACCGGATCCGTGGGTGCAGGTCCGGCCCAATCCGCACTCCGATCTCTCCAAAATCCAGACGACCGCCACCTAGCATTGCACTTGCCCGTGACTCGACCGTGCGGACGACCCATCCGGGGGCCGTGATATCGCGGTCGAACATCATCACCAAAGCGATCAGCGCAAAGATCACCGGTAGCATCGCTAAATATGCCACTACACGCGCACCGTGCCACCACGGCCCGCGTCTGCGGCCGCGCTTGCGCCGGGACGGCGCCTGCGGGGTGGGATCGGTCTGGGTCATGGACTGCCTTTGCCTCTTGGCCTTTATCTTTGCCCGTCGCAGGCTAAAACGAAACAAGTAAACGCTTCAAACCCACCTGTGGAGGATCACCATGCTGTCAGACACCGGCCTATTGTTGAACGAAGGCGACGCAGCCCCGGATTTCTCACTCCCCCGTGATGGTGGTACCATGATCAG
This sequence comes from Loktanella sp., assembly GCA_024635625.1. Classification (GTDB taxonomy): domain Bacteria; phylum Pseudomonadota; class Alphaproteobacteria; order Rhodobacterales; family Rhodobacteraceae; genus Loktanella. The sequence goes on from JAGXIQ010000134.1 coordinate 39,769, forward strand.
CCTGTCAGATTTTGCCGGCCAATCTGTCGTGCTTTACTTCTACCCCAAGGATGACACCCCGGGCTGCACAACAGAGGCGCAGGATTTTACTGGCGCGCTTGACGATTTCACAGCAGCAGGCGCAGTTGTGCTTGGTGTTTCCAAAGACCCTGTTGCGAAACATGACAAGTTCGTCGCTAAACGCGAACTAGATATCCCACTATTGTCAGATGCTGAAAGTGACGTCTGTGAACGCTACGGTGTTTGGGGCGAGAAACAGATGTATGGCAAAAGTTATTTTGGCATTGCCCGGACAACATTCCTGATCGGGCCGGACGGAAAGATCGCAAAGATTTGGAATAAGGTCAAAGTGCCGGGGCATGTGGGCGCCGTCTTAGATGCTGTGCGCGGTGTGTGATAAAAGTTTGTTTATTGCCCCAGAATTCACCAGACCGCAGCCGCCACATCAGCGAAGCAATTCTCAGGAAATGAAAGGCGGACCTGCATGATCCCCTTGTCGCACATGGCGGTAGAGGTGCTAAACTGCGCCGATGGCCGTGCCAAAACAGCTCTATCGCATGCTCATGCCGCTGCCTGGCGTGCGGCCCGTGTGGATGGCGCGGAGCCCGAAATTGGCATCGCAACGCCGCCGTTCCAGCCTGCACGGCCGCTGAAGCCAGACCTTCTCGATCCGCGTGACGTGCCACGACGCAAACCAGGCAGTGAGCAAGGACGCATCGCGATGTTGCATGCGGTGGGACGTATTGAATTGAATGCCGTCGACCTGCACTGGGACATCATTGCTCGGCTTGCTGACACCCCAATGCCCATTGGATATTTTGACGACTGGGTGAAAGCCGCCGACGAAGAATCTTAGCATTTCAACCTGATTTGCGACTGTCTTGAAGCACACGGCAGTTCTTATGGCGCGTTTCCTGCTCATGCCGGTATGTGGCGTGCAGCGGAGGATACGGCCAACGACTTGATGGGACGCCTCGCCGTGGTACCCATGGTGCTAGAGGCGCGCGGCCTAGATGTGACCCTGGGCATGATTGAACTTTTCCGCAAGTCAGGCGATTCGCAGGTGGTCGACGCGCTAGAGGTAATTTACGCCGAAGAGGTCCACCACGTAGCCTATGGCTCCAAGTGGTTCCACTTTCTGTGCGGGCGTCACGATCTCGATCCAGTCGTCGTGTTTAATGACCTTGTTCGGCGGTATTTTCACAGCACCCTCAGGCCGCCGTTCAATGAGGAGAAGCGTGCAGAAGCAGGTTTGCCACCAGACTTTTATTGGCCCCTGACCGAGCGGCTTTGACGCAGGCCGAGTGAAGGTCGGCGTGATCTCGCCCAAACTCCCTGAATTGTTCCATAATTTTTCAAAAATGTTGCACCTTCGCCGCAGTCTGGCTAGACGACTTCAAGCGCGATGTTGAAAAGGGTGTGGGACCCTGTCGTGCCGCATCCGGGACGGAACAAGGGACAGATTTGTGAGATCACGACTGACGCAGGCCATTCATGCGCGCCTTGAGGCACGTTTTCCCGAAAAGCGGCTCTTTATTCGCTCCGACTCGGAAACACGCTTCATCCGCCTGCGGCCCTCGCATCAGTTGGTCGGTTGGACAGTCGCTACTGCAGTTGTCGGCTGGACGATCATCTCGACCGCAATTTTGCTTATGGACAGCATTGGTGCAGGAAATTTTCGCGCTCAGGCCCAGCGTGATCAGATGATCTATCAAGCACGCCTTAACGCTCTGTCCAGCGAACGAGACGCCCGTGCGACAGAAGCTGTGGCAGCCCAAGCCCGCTTTAGCGCAGCGCTGTCCCAAATCTCTACTATGCAGTCCGATTTGTTGACCACCGAGGACAAGCGCCGCGAGCTTGAAACCGGCTTGGAGGTTGTGCAGGCTACACTGCGCGACACCATGCAAGCCCGCAAAGCCGCTACGTCCGAACTGGCCGAACTGACTGCCGAAAATGACGGCACCGCTACCCCGGCGGGCCAGTCTTCTGCACAAGACGGCACCGTTGATCTGCTGGCAACGGCCCTTGCCGAAACCGCTGCAGAGCGCGACAAAATCGCTGAAGACGCACAATTTGCGCTCGACCACGCCGCAGAGACCGAAAACGAGCTGCGCCTGATGCACGAGCGCAATGACGACATCTTCCGCCAACTTGAAGACGCGATGACCGTTTCGGTCGAGCCGCTGGAAAAGATGTTTAAGGCTGCAGGCATGAACCCTGACAATATGCTAAGCCAAGTGCGTCGCGGCTATTCCGGTAATGGTGGCCCACTGACGCCGCTGTCCTTTTCCACGATGGGCGGTGGACCGGATCCGGATGCTGCCCGCGCCAACGGCATCCTGAACCGTCTGGACGAGATTAACTTATACCGAATCGCTGCAGAGAAAGCGCCTTTTGACGTGCCCGTAAAAGCTGCCTTCCGCTTTACGTCTGGATTTGGTCAGCGCTGGGGACGCCTGCATGCCGGTACCGACTTTGCCGCGCCTGTCGGTACGCCAGTCTACGCCACAGCAGATGGCGTTGTGATCTCTGCGGGTTGGGCGTCAGGCTATGGCCGCTTAATCAAGATCCAACACGAATTTGGAATCGAAACACGCTACGCCCATTTGAATGCGATGAAGGTTTCTGTTGGTCAAAGGGTCTCGCGTGGGGACCGGATCGGTGATATGGGAAACTCCGGACGTTCGACCGGACCACATCTGCACTATGAGGTCCGCGTCGGTGGAAACCCCGTCAACCCGATGACTTACATAAGAGCTGGACAAGATGTTTTCTAAATCAAAAATCAACGAACCCGGCCCCAAGGCCTCTGAAACGCCCGCCCAGCCTGCTTCGTCGCCCGCGCCTGCGCCAAGCAGCGACTACAAGGCGACAACGTCACCCAAGGCGAAGCCGCCCGCGTCAATCTTGTCTGCCGACCTGCTGGTCACTGGCAACATGAAGACGACTGGTGACATCCAAATCGAAGGTCAGGTCGACGGCGACATCCGCGCCCATCTGCTGACGATTGGTGAAGGCGCTACCGTCAAGGGTGAAGTTATGGCCGACGACGTCGTGATCCATGGCCGCATCATCGGTCGCGTGCGCGGCCTGAAGGTCCGTCTGACGTCCACCGCGCGGGTCGAGGGTGACATCATCCATAAGACCATCGCCATCGAATCTGGCGCCCACTTCGAAGGGTCCGTCCAGCGTCAGGACGATCCGCTGACAACTGGTGCTAAGGCCAAGATGCCAACCGGCAGCGCTGGGGCCAGTGGCGCCACATCCAGCAGCACCGCCGGTGCAGAGCCCGCCAAGGGCTAGGCTTGCGCGACATACCCAAAGCCCAGCGGGCCACGTCTAACAAGGCGCGGCCCGTTTTCGTGCCGGATTTCTGCACGGAACGTCAACGGCCGCTTGTGCTAGCGGCCGCCGTTATGGCTTCTTCGATGGGGTTCATTGATGGCACAGTCGTCAGTATCGCCATCCCCGCAATTCGCAGCACGCTTGGCGCTAGCCTTGATCAGGCAACGTGGATCAACAACGCATACATGGTCACCCTCTCGGCGCTGATCCTGACTGGCGGGGCGTTTGGTGATCGATTCGGCTTGGCACGGATGTTTAGCCTTGGCGTGGGTTTGTTCCTGCTTACGTCAGTCGCCTGCGCGCTTGCCCCTACCCCGGATACGCTGATCGCTGCGCGACTGGCCCAAGGCGCTGGGGCAGCCCTGATGATTCCAGGCGCGCTAGCAATGATCAGCCGCGCATATCCTCGCGACATCAGAGGAAGGGCAATCGGGATCTGGGCCGCAGCCTCTGGTCTGACTACGGCGGCAGGGCCCCTGATCGGCGGTCTGTTACTGTCAGTCATTGGGCAGGACGCTTGGCGTTGGATTTTTGCGATCAACCTTCCGCTGGGTCTGATCGCACTACTGCTGATCCGCCGTTCCGTCACCAACGACACCCGCCGCAGCGGAGAGCCGATTGATCTGATCGGTGCTGCATTGGCGGTTGCAGGATTGGGTCTACTAGCGTGGACGCTTACCCATTTAGAGGCGTCGAATGATATTCGTATTACTGTGGCGACGGGCGTGGCAGGTGTTGCAGCACTAGCAGGTTTCGTCCTGCATGAATGGCGCACACCGCACCCGATGATGCCCCTGCGCATGTTCGCAAACTCAAGCTTCACCGCCGCCAACCTTGCCACCTTCCTGCTTTACTTCGGGATGAGCGCGATCCTCTTTTTACTGCCCATGCTAACCGTCTCGGGGTGGGGCCTGTCAGAGTTCAAGACCATCTTTGCCTTTGCCCCCCTGTCCGGTTTCATCGCCCTTTTTTCGACCGCCTTCGGGCGATTGGCAGACCGGCGCGGTCCCGGTCCTGTCATTGCAGTCGGGGCCAGCGTCGTCGCTGTCGGCTACGCCGTGCTAGCGCTTGTCGTGCCGGGACAGAGCTTTTGGTATGGTGTGTTACCCGCGATGGGTATCGTCGGCTTCGGCATGAGCATGGTCGTCGCCCCCCTGTCCACCGCCGTCATGGTGGCGGCAGGGGATGGGCAGTCCGGTATCGCATCGGGAGTCAATAACGCGATCAGCAGGATCGGCGGCCTAATGGCCGTCGCCGCGATGAGCTCTGTTGCCACGATTGCCTACAACCTGTCCGGCGGCACTGCGACCTTTGGCGAACGCGCTGCAGGCGACCCACATGTCGCGGCGATGGGAATGGCCTTTAGCGTCATCGCATGGATTGCTGGTAGCTTTGCCGTGTTTGCTGCTGCTGCTGCTTTTGGCATCAGGCGGCGTTAAGCACCTGCCACCCCTGCGCCAACTGCAACAGCCCCAGATCGTCCCGCGACCGCCCCATCAATTGTAACCCAATAGGTCGACCTTTTGACAAAGGGAGCGGGACTGCAACTGCAGGCAATCCGATGAGGCTAGCTGGCACGACGACCTCCATCCATCGGTGGTAACTGTCCATCGCTTGGCCGTCCAAAACCTCTGGATAGGCCCAGTCGATCGGAAAGGGCCAGCACTGGGCCGTTGGCAGAACAAGCGCGTCGTAGGTGTCAAATGCCCTTGCCGCCGTACGAAACCAGTCAGACCGTATTAGACTGGCCCGCTGAACCTTTGCTGCGCTGTAGGACCGACCACGCTCGATTTCCCAGATCGCTGTATCCTTCAGCGCCTTTCGCGTTGCGGGCTGGTCATATAGCGGTCCTAATGATGCCGCCACAGCAAAGGATCGCAAGACCGTCCAACTCTCCCACATGCGATCGGCGCTGAAAGGGGCCGGGACAGCTTCTACCGCACACCCCATGTTTTCAAAGCGTCTGACCTGCCCAGCACAGTGGTCTAGGACACCATCCTCCATTGGATAGGCCCCATCCCAATCGCCCAGCCACCCGATCCGTCGACCTGACAGATCAGCGCCCAAATGTTGCGCAAGCGGCATATGGTCCAAGCCGAAAGGCTGGCGCGGGTCAGGCCCTGCCATTGTGTCCAGTAGCAGGGCTAGATCACGCGGGTGTCGCGCCATCGGCCCACCTGTCGATAGCGGGTGCAACATCATGTCGCCAACAGGTTCTGACGGCACACGGCCCCACGTCGGCCGCATGCCGTAGACCCCGTTCCAGCCCGCCGGATTGCGCAGCGACCCCATCATGTCGGACCCATCGGCCACAGCCACCATCCCCGCCGCCAGCGCCACGGCAGCACCGCCAGAGGATCCCCCGGCGGTGCATCCCGCCATGATTGCGTTCTGCGTCGCACCAAAAACTGGGTTAAAGGTATGACTGCCTAGCCCAAACTCTGGCGTGTTCGTCTTGCCAATAATAATCGCGCCAGCGTCCTGCATACGCTGAATCATAATATCGCTTGTCGGCGAAATGCGGTCTTTAAACGCGGGCGACCCCATCGTTGTCGGTAGACCCGCAACATTGCTAAGATCCTTAACTGCCAGTGGCATCCCATGTAGCCAACCCTTGCGCTCTGTCGCATCGGCCCGCAGCGCCTCTGCCATCAGAGCCTCAGGGTCACGCAGTGACACAATCGCATTTAGGTTAGGGTTGCGGGCAGCGACCCTTTGAAGGGTCGCCTGCATCAACGTTCTGGCGGTCAGATCCCCTGCGGCAAGCGCGGCAGAGATCGCAAAGGCGGGCTGGTCAAGCATATGGTCCATCCCTGCACCAGAACGCGTCAAGCAATGATTAGCAAGCTCCAGATCAGTCTTCGAGGTTGGCCTCTGCACGACTTTTTCCGCTGACGTCCATCGCCAGCGTAGCAGCCATGAAGGCATCCAGATCGCCATCCAGCACGCCAGAGGTGTCAGAAGTTTCGTGACGCGTGCGCAGGTCTTTTACCATCTGATAGGGCTGCAAGACATAGGACCGGATCTGATTACCCCATCCCGCGTCGCCCTTGTTGTCATGCGCTTCGTTAATCGCTGCGTTCCGCTTATCCAATTCCATTTGATAAAGGCGCGATTTCAACGCTTTCATCGCGATATCACGGTTCTGGTGCTGCGATTTTTCGGAAGAGGTTACCACGATCCCCGTTGGGTGATGGGTAATCCGCACCGCAGAATCTGTCGTGTTCACGTGCTGGCCGCCTGCACCGGACGACCGATAGGTGTCGATGCGGATGTCGTTGGGTTGAACTTCAATTTCGATGTTATCGTCCACGACCGGATAGACCCACACAGAACTGAAAGAGGTGTGCCGTTTGGCGGCAGAATCGTATGGGCTGATCCGGACCAGACGGTGCACGCCAGATTCGCTTTTCAGCCAGCCGTATGCATTGGGGCCGCTGATCTTGTAGGCCGCAGACTTGATGCCGACTTCGTCGCCAGCACTCTCGGACTGCAATTCAACTTTGTAGCCCTTCTTTTCCGCCCAGCGAACGTACATCCGTGCCAGCATGTTGGCCCAGTCGCAGGACTCTGTTCCGCCAGCACCGGCGTTGATTTCTAGGAAGGTATCGTTGCCATCGGCCTCGCCGTTCAACAGCGCCTCCAATTCCTTCTCTGCGGCCTTGGCTTTCAGAGTGGCCAACGCTGCTTCGGCCTCGGTGACGATCTCTGTGTCATCCTCCATCTCACCCATCTCGATCAGTTCGACATTGTCGGCCAACTCCTGACGGATGCCCTCATAGTTACCCACTGCATCCACCAGCATCTGGCGTTCGCGCATCAGCTTTTGCGCATGGGCCGGATCATCCCACAAGGTTGGGTCTTCGACGCGGGCGTTGAATTCTTCCAGTCGATGTGGCGCGGTATCGTAATCCAGCCGCTGCGCCAGCAGGGACAGCGATTTCTGGATCGCTTCGATCGTATTTTGGGTCTCGGCGCGCATGGGCTTGGTCCTTCAAATGCAGCGATGCCGCCCCAAGGCGGTCAGCAGGGCCGGGTCATACCCCGGCCCCGGTCCTACGGCAAGCGGATGCTCAGTAAAGGCCGCCGGAGGACAATGTCCCAAAGGTCGCTTTCGGCCCCACAGTCGCCGTTCCGCCGGTCGAGGTCTGCACCTGACGCGCCTGACGCGGAACTTCGTCCACCAGCGGCAAATCGGCAGCCATCGCGAAACCACCATCGAACGTAATGCCGAACACGGGCTCTTCACCCGGACGGAAGCATTCTGCGATCACATTCTCACCCGATGCCCCTGGCGGTAGCCGCGCGCCAGAGAAGCGGTCGATGTTAATGAACTGACAGTCGCCTGGAACCTTAAAGGGACCGCCGCCATATTTCTTGATCGCCTTACCCATGAAGGCGTTGAACACCGGCGCGCAGATACCACCGCCAGAAGCTGATCTACCCATAGGACGGGGGTTATCGTAACCGATGTAGCAGCCCGCAACGATGTTAGACGAGAAGCCAACGAACCACGCGTCCTTCTCGTCGTTGGTCGTACCGGTCTTGCCAGCGATCGGCACCGGCAGATTGATCGCGTTCTTCGCCGTGCCGCGTTCCACCACGCCCTGCATCATAGAGGTCAGCTGATAGGCTGTAATTTCATTCATCACACGCTGGCGGTCCGACTGGATCGTCAGCGCGTCACCAGCGGGCAAGCTGGCCAATTGGCAGTCGGCACAGATACGCTGGTCATGACGATATACGGTGTTTCCGTATCGGTCCTGTACTCGGTCCACCAACGTAGGCTCTACCCGCTCGCCACCGTTGGCGAACATGGCATAGGCCGCAACCATCTTGAACAGCGTCGTCTCGTCGGACCCCAGCGAAGCCGCCAAGACTCGGTTCATATGGTCATAGACGCCAAACTTCTCGGCATAATTCGCGACTGTGTCGATACCCACTTCTTGGGCCAGACGCACGGTCATCAGGTTACGCGACTGCTCGATACCTGTGCGCAAAGGGGTCGGGCCGTAGAACTTGTTGGAATAGTTCTGCGGACGCCAAACGCCCTGCGGCGTGTTGATTTCGATCGGCGCGTCCACAACGATGGTGGCAGGAGAATAGCCACTGTCCAAAGCAGCCGCGTAAACAAACGGCTTAAAGCTGGAGCCGGGCTGACGTTTCGCCTGCGTTGCGCGATTGAACACAGATGCTTGGTACGAAAAACCACCCTGCATCGCCAGCACGCGGCCCGTGTTCACATCCATCGCCATAAACGCACCTTGCACCTGCGGCACCTGCCGCAGCGTCCAGCGGATAAAGCTGCCGTCGCTGTCTTGAGTCATGCGGCGGACTAGCGCGACGCTACCCACCTCAAAGTTGTCGGCAAAGCTACCCTTAATCCATGCGATGTCGTCACGAGGAATAACGAATGGCTCCGCCTCAGTCTCTTTCACACCTTCGATACCCACGCGCATTTGGCTGTCGCCGACCTCTAGTACAACAGCCGGGTGCCATGGATTTTCAAGTGTTATGTCGCGCGGAACTTGTGTCGCGGCCAAGGCTGGGCGCCAGTCGTCCTCGGACCCTAGCTGCGACGGATCGATCGTTTTGCCTGTCCCACGCCAGCGGCCCTGCCCCCGGTCATAGCTTTCAAGGGCGCGCTGCAAGGCATGGGCTGCTTCGATCTGCAATTCTGCATCGACCGTTGCACGGATAGCCAAGCCACCGGAAAAGAACTCATCCTCGCCAAAGTTCTGGCTTAACTGCCGACGGATTTCGTCGGTGAAATAGTCGCGCGGAGGCAATTCAGAGCGGAAACTATCGTAATCCCCTGACTGCACCGTGCGCAGCGGGGTTTCCTTTGCAACTTGGTAAGCGGCATCCTCAATATAGCCGTTTTCCCACATTTCGCGCAAAACGAAATCGCGTCTGGCGATGGACCGGTCATATTGGCGCACGGGATCGTAATCTGACGGCGCCTTTGGTAAAACAGCCAGATAAGCAGCCTCTTCGACCGTTAGATCCGACAGGGCCTTGTTGAAATAGGTCAGCGCGGCCGCGGTTACGCCATAGCTGTTCTTACCCAAAAAAATCTCGTTCAAGTACAGCTCTAGAATCTTGTCCTTGGGCATTGCGCCTTCGATCCGCGTCGCAAGGATGATCTCTTTAATTTTGCGTTCAACGCTGCGCGATCCGTCAAGCAGGAAGTTTTTCATGACCTGCTGCGTAATGGTCGATGCGCCGCGCACATCCTCGCCCCGGCTCTTTACAGCGGCAACCAGTGCCGCCGCCATTCCGCCCGCGTCATAGCCACCGTGGGTGTAGAAGTTTTTATCCTCGGCCGAGATGAACGCCTGCTTTACGACATCGGGAATGTCTTCGGCAGGTGTGAACAGACGCCGTTCCACCGCGAATTCATCGATGATTTTGCCTTCACCGGAGTAAATGCGGCTGATCGTCTTAGGCGTGTATTGCGCCAACGTATCGTAAGACGGCAAATCGCGCCCGTACATGTAAAAGATGGCGCCCAGTGTCAGGGCTCCCATTGCTAGCCCAAGGCACAGCATCGAAAAGATCGCGCCGAAGAATGACATGATAAAGCGCAGCATGGGCCGGTGACCTTTTTGTCGGAATTGGCCAGCTTATAGGGCGACCCCGTGCCCTCGTCAAAAGCAGATCACCACCAAATGAACGATATGCCGCCTAATCTGCAGTCACAATACCGCCAGTCGAGCGCTATTGCCGCTTTAACGGCGCCCGTGCCGCCTCTGCAGAACCCCAGTCCTGTAACGCCAGTGCGATGCCTTGCACGATTACTGCGCGGCCTTCTGACGTCACAAGTGCGTTTCGATCTGCTGCGTTGGACAGAAATCCAGCCTCTAATAACACGGATGGAAAGTCTGCTGCGTTCAGAACGGCCAACCGCGCTTCGCGCCGGGGGCGGCTGTTGACTGCGGCCCCCGTACTTCGCAATCCCGCGATGATCGCATCAGCCAGACGGTCTGACGCCGGGGCCGTTTCGGCCCGCGCCATGTCCATCAATACTGTGGCCACGCGGTCGTCTTGTCCAGTCAGGTCAAGGCCCGTCAGCAAATCGCCCCGCTCATGCCGCTCTGCCATCCGCAGCGCCGACCGATCTTCGCCTTCAGCGTTCAATGTATAAGCAGAAGCACCTCGGGTTACGTCGTCGTCCAGCGCGTCTGCATGAAGCGACACCATCACGCCCGCACCTGCAGCGCGGGCAATCGTCATGCGTTCTTCCAGTGGGACAAATGTATCAGCGTCGCGCGTCAAAACAGCGCGCATCACACCGCCCCGGTTGATCGCGTCAGCCAGTTCAATTGCCAATTGTAGCATGACATCCGCCTCGTGCACCTTGCCGCGCATCGCGCCGGGATCAATCCCGCCGTGCCCTGGGTCAATGACCACCACCAATGGGCCGTCGCGTGGCATCGGTGCCGCAAGGCTCGTATCTGGGCGCACAGGACCGTCTGGCGCGCCAGCCGTGGCGGCAAATGTCTTTGCGTCCACTGGATCCAGTCGCAGGGTTAACGCCGCCGCCCCAGTCTTGTCATTTACTGCCAGCCCCGCTTGCGCGACCTGCAAAGGCTGCCTCAGTGTCACGACCAAACGCGACCAGCCCGGCCGCAGCTGGCCAAAAATCACATCCACAGCCAAGCCAGTGCGCAAGATATCCTCTGGAATCAGTCCGCTGAAATCGACCTCTTTGAAGTCCACGACCACGCGCCACGGATCCTCTAGGGTAAAGATGCGGTATGGCACTGTCTGACTAAGCGCGAGCGCCACGCTTAAACCTTCGTCGGCATCGGCAATCCGGCTTTGCGCGGGGTCAATTCGGGCCAGCGCGGAAAAATCCTGCGCGGCCACAGGCCCCGCAAACATCATACAAATAGTAAGCGCGCGGATCACGCCAGCGCCTTCATGTAGCGTTGTAGCCGCGCCAACCCCTCTGCCATGTCCACCGTCTTGCCAGCGTATGAAAACCGCAACCAGCGGTGCCCGGCGATTGGGTCGAAATCAAGGCCGGGTGTCACCGCCACGCCTGCCTTTTCCAATATCTCGGCTGCCAGCACGCGGCTGTCGTCCGTATGGGCCGAAACGTCTGCATAGATATAAAACGCCCCGTCAGGGGGAGCGATTGTTTCAAACCCAGCCTGCGCCAGACCGTCGAGCAAAAGACTGCGGTTTGCCTGATAGACGGCAAGATTTGCGTCAAGCTCTGGTCGGCAATCCATCGCGTGAAGAGCCAAGCGCTGACTGGCATGGGACGCGCAGATGAAAAGGTTCTGCGCCAGCCGTTCGACCCGGCGCACATGATCTTCTGGCACAACCATCCAACCGCAGCGCCATCCGGTCATGCTGAAATATTTAGAGAAGCTATTGATGACATAGGTTTCCTGCGTCACCTCTAGCGCAGATACAGCACGCGTGCCGTAGCCAATACCGTGGTAAATTTCGTCGCTGATCAACGCCGCATCGTGCGCCGCGCATGCGTCAGCCAGCGCCATCAGCTCTCCTTTGTTTAGCATCGTCCCCGTGGGGTTTGCGGGTGACGCGACAATCAGACCGGCCAAATCGTGGGCAGCGAAGTCCTCTGGCTGTGGCTGAAACCGCCCGCGGGCACGTGTTTCGATCTCTATCGGTTGCAGGCCCATTGCCTTTAGAATTTGGCGATAGCTTGGGTAACAAGGCAGCCCAAGCCCAACGCGCGCGTCATTATCGAACAGCGCCGAAAACGCCAATACGAATGCCCCGGACGCACCGGCAGTGATCACCACGCGGGTCGGATCAAGGTCGACATCGTAGATGTCGCCATAATGTTGCGCGATGCGCCGCCGCAAGGCTGGCAAGCCAAGACCCACCGTATAGCCCAGCGGTTCATCCAGATCGGCCTTCAACGCCTCTAACGCCTCTTGCGGGGCACCAGTACCGGGCTGACCCACTTCCATATGGATGATCGACCGTCCCGCGTCCTCTGCGGCGCGGGCCGCCTCCATTACGTCCATCACGATAAAGGGATCGACGTCCCCCCGGGTTGAGCTGCGCATAGTCTGCCCTTACTGCGTTTTGGCAACTTGTGCCCGCAGCATGGGGGTTGCGTCAACCACCCCCACCGCCGCACCTTGGCAGACCCGCCCTGATCTGCGCATAATCTACGCAAACCTGATGAAAGTGACCCGATGTTCCGCACCCTGACTGCCGCCGCCGCCCTTAGCCTGTCTGTGGCCCTGCCCGCCCTTGCACAGGATGCGATGGACGACCAAGCCTTTGGCGAACGCGTCCGCGCCTACTTGATGGCCAATCCAGAAGTCATCATGGAAGCAGTAGGTATGCTGCAGGCGAAAGAGGACGCTGCTGCCCAACAGGCAGATCAGGACATGGTCGCAGCGCAGTCCGACGCGTTGACCAATGACGGTTTTTCATGGGTCGGCGGCAATCCTGATGGCGATATTACCGTCGTCGAATTCATGGACTACCGTTGCGGCTATTGCAAAAAGGCTTTTTCAGAAGTCGAAAGCCTGCTGTCTACCGACGGCAACATTAAGTTCATCGTTAAGGAATTCCCGATCTTAGGTGAACAATCCGTACTTGGATCTCAATTCGCCATCGCAACGCAAATTGTGGCCGGCGAAGACGCGTACAAATCCGTCCACGACACCCTGATGAGCTACAACGGAGAGATCACCGCCGACAGCCTGCGGCGGCTGGCCGACAGTCTTGATCTCGATGGCGAGGCGATCTTGGCGAAGCTTAACGACCCAGAGGTCGAGCGCCGCATCAATGCGAACCGCGAACTCGGTCGGGCTCTGAACATTTCCGGCACGCCAACCTTTGTGATCGAAAGTCAGATGGTACGCGGCTATGTCCCTGCCGACCAATTGCAGCAGCTAGTGGATCAACTGCGCGGCTGACGCATCCGTGATTGGTCGTCATGTTACCTTGCTCTAGTTAATCGCAAAAGCAACCAAGGGAGATCCCCATGACGACCACTCGCCGCCATTTTCTTGCAACTTCTGCTGCCGCCGCCGGTGCGATTACGCTGCTGCCCTACGCCGCAAGCGCCGCCGCACATATGTCGGATGCATTTCCGACCGCCGCAGGCGATGTGACAGTCCACCCGATCGAGCATGCTTCTTTCGTGATGGAAACGCCCATTGGCACGATCTTTACTGATCCGGTCGGCGATGCGGCTATATACGCGGACTTTGGCACACCCGACCTGATCCTGATCACCCACGAACACGGCGACCATTACAACGCAGAAACTCTTGCGGCACTGGTCGGCGACGGGACACAGATCATTACCAATCCCGCCGTTTTTGCGATGCTGTCCGACGACATGAAGGCAAAAGCTAGCGAGTTGGCGAACGGCGGTTCCGCCACCTACAATGGCCTGCAGATCGACGCGATCCCAGCCTACAATACGACCGAAGGTCGCCTGCAGAACCACCCACAAGGTCGCGACAGCGGCTATGTGCTGACATTTGACGGGCTGCGGGTCTACATTTCTGGCGACACCGAAGATATCCCTGAAATGCGCGCGCTGGAAAACATCGACGTCGCTTTCATTTGTATGAACCTGCCCTACACGATGGACATGCAGGCCGCCGCGTCCGCTGTGGCCGAATTCAAGCCGACGTACGTCTACCCCTACCATTACCGCGGTCAGGACGGTGGCACCCAGAACCCCGAAGAATTTGCTGCGCTGGTCGGAGAGACCGCCGAGGTTCGCATCGGTAACTGGTACGGCGACGAAGTCATGCCGGCCTAACAACCAGACGCTATAAACTACAAAGGCGCTGGGTTAACCTGGCGCCTTTTCTGTTTGCTGGTGCCAGTTTGCGTTTGAATCGTCTTCCGCAGCGCAGATTAAATTGTCACCGCAGGCAACAAGGTACCGATTTCACCGAAGCCTTCGGTCTATTGTACAATCAGTGACCCGCCGATTTGTTCGGCAGGATACCTGCGCCATCGACAGGTCCTGCAATCAATACCCAATCTCGATTTTGTTACAACTACCGACAGGCAAACGTACGATCGCCGATCAATAGGTCATCGCAATAGGTCGATCATGCTATGGCAACATTGCTTCTTCCGTTACTGCCGCGGCATCCAAAACGGCAGCGCGCTTTTCAACCTGTTCGACAATGTGATCAATCATGGAAGCATTGTCCAACTTATGGCTTTGCTTCCCCGCTAAGTAGACCATGCCCGATCCGTTACCGCCGCCGGTAAAACCAACGTCGGTCATCAGCGCCTCGCCGGGACCATTGACCACACACCCGATGATGCTCAGGCTCATCGGCGTTTTGATATGCTCTAACCGCTTCTCCAGCGCCTCGACTGTCTTAATCACATCGAACCCCTGACGCGCGCACGACGGGCAAGATATGATGTTCACTCCCCGGTGCCGCAGGCCCAGCGACTTCAATATTTCAAAACCCATTTTCACTTCTTCTACCGGATCGGCAGACAAGCTGACGCGGATCGTATCACCGATCCCCATCCACAAAAGGCTGCCCATCCCGATCGCCGATTTCACGGTACCGGAAATCAAGCCCCCTGCTTCGGTTATACCAAGGTGGATCGGGGCGTCAGTCAACTCGCCCAACTTTTGATAGGCGGCCGCAGCCATAAAGACGTCGGACGCCTTGCAGCTGATTTTAAACTCGTGAAAGTCGTTATCCTGCAGGATTTTGATATGATCCATCCCGCTTTCGACCATCGCATCTGGTGTAGGCTCGCCATACTTGTCTAACAGATGACGTTCCAAAGACCCGGCATTCACCCCGATCCGAATGCTGCAGTTATGGTCACGAGCGGCCCTGATGACCTCTTTGACGCGCTTCTCGTCACCAATGTTGCCCGGGTTGATCCGCAGGCAGGCCGCGCCGGCCTCTGCCGCCTCGATCCCGCGCTTGTAGTGAAAGTGAATATCCGCCACGATAGGAACGCTCACGTTTCGCACAATTTCTTTTAGCGCGCGGCTACTCGCCTCGTCGGGGACCGAAACACGTACGATATCCGCGCCAGCATCCGCCGCCGCTTGAATCTGTGCAATGGTGCCCTTCACGTCGGTCGTCAGCGTATTGGTCATCGTCTGCACCGTGATCGGCGCATCACCCCCAACCGGTACGTTGCCGACCATGATCTGACGGGATTTCCGGCGGTCAATCTGGCGCCAGGGACGGAGGGAATGCAACGACGACATTGAGGGGACTTTCGATAAGGCGTTTGCCCTAACCTATGTCGTCACCACCCGACCAGCAACCGCCGCCGCAGGCTTATTCAGCGACTACGGCTTCTGCCACGTTCACGATAGCGCGCAAATCGCCGTCGCTGTTTATATTGGCCAAGGCATAAGCCTGTGTCAGGTTCGCTGCTGAAAGTGCCAAGTTCGACGTTACCTGACCGTTCGGACCGGCTGGTCCATAATGTTGGCCATTTACGGCGAAATAAACTGCACCGCTTTCACCGACACGTAGGGTGGCTGGTTCTTCGGTAGCGGGCAGCGCAAACGTGTCGCCAGCGTTCATAATACCTTCGAAAATCACCGAATTATCAGCAGCACGCACACGGACCCAAGCGGGCCGCACAGCGACAAGCTGTACTTCCGGGACAGGGCCTTCGCTAACCTGAATGGCTGGGGCCACGAGGGCGCCAGGCAAGGACTCTGGTGCAACTGTCGTCGTCGCATCTGCGACTGCCTGCCGCAAAGCATGATCAACAGCGCTTAGACCCAGCGTCCCCGAGGTACCGGGCATCAAGGTCGATATAGGTGCATCCCGCGCTACCAGCACCGGTACATCCAACGCCTGTGGGCGATACAAACGATCCAATGCTTCAGGTGTGGGCGCTGCAAAATCGGGGGCTGCTTCACCTGCATCTGCCATCATAGAAGCACCAGCAAGCGGATCTAGGTCCGACAACACAACAGGGGTCTGATCGACCGGCGCCAAACGCACCTTCTGCACTTCTTGCAACACGGACCATCCGCCATAACCCAATCCACCGATCAGTGCGACCAGCACTAATACAGAGCCAACGGCGCCGGGTTCGATCCCCGAAAACATGCGATCACCACTTGGTACGAAAGGCGTGCCGGAGGCAGAGAAGATATCTTTACCCACGGGGCTGCGATTCGCATCAAAGCGCGCTGGTTTTGCAGACGACGCCGCCGCAGACATGCCATGCGCAGTTGTAAAACCGCTTTCGCGGCAAAAGGTTTCGAACGCCCAGTCCGGGTCCATCTGCAAATAGCGCGCATAGGACCGAACATAGCCTGCGATGAATCCAGGTGTATCGAATGCTGATGGGTCGGCGTTTTCAATGGCAGCAATATACGCCGCCTTGATTTTCAGCTCTCGCTGCACATCAAGCAAGCTTTTTCCGAGCGTGGCACGTTCGCCGCGCATCATATCGCCAAGGCGCATATCGAAGGCGTCGAAACCTTTAGTTTCTTCTACCTTCTCAGCCGCCTTTGCGCGCCGAAAGCTCTTTACGATCATTGTCGTTCCGCCGTGTGCCTGCCCCTGATCAGTCTAATTCAAGATCCCGACTTAGTCGAATCATCTCTCAAAGACTGCTTAAATCGCGTGTAACACACGCATCTGTGTTGTGCACACGCAGAAAGATCAGCCCGCCATATCGGCGCGATTCAGCGCACACCGCGACCACAGGTCGTCTAATGCTGAAACCAAACGATCCATCTCTTTGGGTCCATGCACCGGCGACGGTGTAAATCGCAGGCGTTCCGTGCCCCGTGGCACAGTCGGAAAGTTGATTGGCTGGACATAAATTCCGAACTGATTCAGTAGCATATCGGACATCAGCTTGGTGTGCTTCGGATCACCGACCATCAAGGGCACGATGTGTGTGCCGTGATCAATAATCGGAAGACCCAGCCCCTTTAATCGCATCTTTAGGATTTTCGCCTGTGTCTGATGGCTGTCACGCAAACCCTGATCTGTTTTCAGGTGCGCCACACTCGCGGCAGCACCTGCCGCAACAGCTGGCGGCAGCGAGGTCGTAAAGATGAACCCGGGCGCATAAGACCGTACAGCGTCACACATCCGCGCAGATGCAGCAATATAGCCCCCCATGACGCCATAGGCCTTCGCAAGCGTTCCGTTAATAATATCGATCCGGCCCATCAGACCGTCACGCTCTGCAACGCCAGCCCCACGCGGGCCATACATTCCGACGGCATGAACCTCATCGATATAAGTCAGTGCATTGAATTCTTCTGCCAAATCGCAGATCGCCTCGATCGGGCCAAAGTCGCCATCCATGGAATAGATCGACTCGAAAGCGATCAGCTTCGGCGCGTCAATATCGTCGGCTTCCAGCAATTCGCGCAGATGCGCGACGTCGTTGTGACGAAAAATACGCTTTTGACCGCCATTGCGGCGCACACCTTCGATCATCGAAGCATGGTTCAGCGCATCCGAGTAAATAATCAGCCCCGGAAACAGCTTTGGTAGCGTGCTTAATGTGGCATCGTTGGCAATATAAGCGCTGGTGAACAGCAGTGCCGCCTCTTTGTGGTGCAGATCGGCAAGCTCTGCTTCTAGCCGCTTGTGGTAAACTGTCGTGCCGGAAATGTTGCGCGTACCACCAGACCCAGCCCCTGTCGCCTCTAATGCTTCGTGCATGGCAGCCAGTACGACCGGGTGCTGCCCCATCCCCAGATAGTCGTTACCACACCAGACCGTCACCGGGGCCTTGGACCCATCGGGCTTATTCCAGACCGCATTTGGGAACTGCCCCCGCGTACGCTCTATATCGATGAAGTTGCGGTAACGTCCCTCGTCATGTAAGCGTTGGATCGCGGAGGTGAGGGCTGCATCGTAGTTCACCGGTTGTCCTTTCGGATGGGTGACACGTCCGCCAACCAGCAGGAGCGGCGCATCATTAATTCTGCCTGCATATAGGGCGATGTGCGAACGGGCAACACGCGACCTGTTGTCACCTACATCCTCTTTTGTCCAAGAATACATTGATCGAGATCAAATCGCGCGATGTCGCTACATTTGATCTCGCAATGCTTAGACAGCCCCTAGACTTATTTTCACTAGGCGGTCGAAAGCGTGGCATGAGTTTTTTCACGATCAAAAACCATGAATTTCCCTGTCACGTCGACCGGTGTTGAAACGTATTTCTTTGCTGCTGCCTTTTCCTCGTAAGACCACGCTAACTGCTCACCAGCTGTGGCGGCGACCTGCCCAGCAAAGGGTGACACAAAGGGCGGCGGTGCTACTGGCTTTGTGGACTCGACGAAGTCCGAACTCAGCTGTGCGCACAACCGATAATCCTGTTTGATACAAATGTGATAGCGCGGGTTTTTCTTGATACCTATTCCGCGGGCTTGTCAGAGATATAGCCCTTCTCGACAGCTTCCGTGATCTGCTTCTGAGTAAGCTGATCAAGGCCCGACCAGACGCCGTCGGGAATTTGCACATAAAGTTTATCCCGCAAAGCGCCGCCGATTTGAACGAAATGTGGCATCTTAATTCCCCAATATGACTATCAGTGCGCACCCTGTCTAACTGCTTGACGTAACGCAAGCTTTCAACCATTTCGCGGGACAGGGGAATCGCGTTTGGAACTGAAGGCGTGAACGGTCGCTCTTGCCTGTGAGGGCGAGATGGATTCTGAATTGGGGATTGCGTTCATGGAGTCCTCATCATCATGCAGATTTTTCTATCCGCTTTCGACGACGTCCCCGA
>JAGXIQ010000017.1 GCA_024635625.1 Loktanella sp.
GCGACCAGCGCCGCCGGTGTTATGTATGCGCCGGTCGCATTGACTGCAGCTGCGGTCACAGCCGTGGCTGTCGGCGGCGCCGTGTATGTCTGTTCGGAATAAGAGCAACCGTAAGCTGACGCGCGTCACAGTTCCCTGAGCAAGGGGCAATTTGAGCCAAAAGAAACTAAGCACGGTGGAAGAAGTTCACATAAATAAGGGCGCCGAACCTAATGGTCGGCGCCCTTATTTTCATACTGTTAGCGATCAGCCAAGGCGGCTGATGACCACGATCACTTCTGGCTTCTTGCCAATCTCGCCTTGGGCGGACCGGCGGGCGACGTTCTTCAACTCTTTCTCAAGCTTCACATCGTCACGAAGCGTCTTAGGATCAGCGCGGCCGATAAACTGCGCAAGATCAGCTTCCATCACCTCAGCCAAAGCGGCATCAGAGCGTCCGGTTTCTGCAAGGCCAGAAATTTCGACCCACGGATCGCCAAGCGGCTCTTCGTTTTCATCGATGATCAGGGTGACGACCGCGACGCCGTTCAGCGCCATACGGATCCTGTCACGTACAACCCCGTCCATGGCACCAATTTGGACAGAGCCGTCCAGATAAGTGCGCCCGGTTTCGACGTATTCTGCCACCGTCGGCTGGTTCCCGGACAGATCAATCATCATCCCGTTCACAGCGACAATACCAGGCAGACCGAACTGGCCTGCGACCTTGACGTGTTCACGCAGGTGACGGTGTTCGCCGTGCATCGGGATCAAGCACTGCGGCTTGATGATTTGATGCATGGTTTCCAGATCGGGCCGGTTTGCGTGACCAGATACGTGATACTTACCGCCATCGTCATCGACGATATCCACGCCCAGCTCGCTCAGCTGGTTCATGATGCGGATCACACCCTTTTCGTTGCCCGGAATTGTCTTAGACGAAAAGAGGAAGGTATCGCCTTCCCTCAGCTTCAGACCCAAGTATGCGCCTTGGCTTAATTGGGCAGAAGCGGCACGCCGTTCACCCTGCGAACCAGTCACAAGCAACATCAGCTGTTCACGCGGAATGTTTTGCGCTTCCTCTGGGCCGACAGTGGCTGGGAAATTGGTCAGCAGACCGGTTTCCTTCGCGGCCTCGACCATACGGTTCATCGACCGCCCCAGCAGGCAGACAGTGCGGCCAGCGGCGACAGCCGCATCAGCCAATGTCTTCAGTCGTGCGATGTTCGACGCAAAGGTCGTCGCCGCAACCATGCCGGTCGCGTTCCGCATCAGTTCCGTAATTGCCGGACCGATCGAAATTTCAGAACGACCGGCGTGCGGCGAAAAGATGTTCGTACTGTCGCAGACCAGTGCTTTCACGCCGTCACGGGCGATCTCTTGCCACAACTCCGTATTGAACGGGTCCCCAACGACTGGAGTCATGTCGACCTTGAAGTCACCCGTGTGCACGATCCTTCCACCCGCGCTGTCGATCACAAGACCTGCGCTTTCTGGGATAGAGTGGCTGATCGGCACGTATGACACTTTGAACGGCCCGCAATCGATCAAGGCCGGGTATGGTTCAACGACAGTGACGACGTTGTCCGGGTGGCCCTGTTCCTGCAGCTTGCGTCGCGCAATATTTGCTGTGAACTTACGGGCGTAGATCGGTGCGCCCAATTGTTCCCACAGCAGACCAACGGCCCCGACGTGGTCTTCGTGCGCGTGGGTAATGAAGATGCCGTCGATTTGCGCGCGGCGTTCCTTCAACCAGGTGATGTCCGGAAAGATCAGGTCGACACCCGGTGTGCCGTCCATTTCGGGAAAGGTCACGCCAAGGTCCACAACGATCAGGCGTTCTTTGCCCTTCGGGCCATAGCCATAGACGTAGCAGTTCATGCCAATCTCTCCGGCGCCGCCAAGCGCCATATAGATCAATCGGTCGTTTGCTTTTGCAGCACTCATGTAAGGTCCTTGTTGTATGCGTTGATCACGGTCAGCCCGTGCATCGTCAGGTCATCCTCGACCCGGTCAAATAATTGGTCGCCAGTCGCAAAGAGTGAGGCCAGTCCACCGGTCCCGATGACGGTCATCTCTCTGCCACGCTCGGCTTTGATCCGTGCGGTTATCTCTTTCACGAGGCCAATGTAACCCCAGAACGCGCCGGATTGCATACAGGTGACGGTATTCGTGCCAATGACGCGTTCCGGTTTTGTCACATCGACGTGGGGCAATGCGGCGGCCGCCATGTGAAACGCCTCTAGGCTGACGTTCACGCCGGGTGCGATCACACCGCCTACATAGGCGCCGTCATCGTCCACAACATCAGCGGTTGTGGCTGTTCCAAAATCGACAACGATCAGGTTGCCGCCGTGACGATCAAAAGCACCGACGGTATTCACCAGACGGTCAGGCCCGACCGCAGTGCCTGGATCGACGCGCGGTGAAACGGGCAAAAGACATTCGGGCTTGCCAACAACCAGCGGTCGGCAATTGTAGTAACGGTCTGCAAGAACACGCAGGTTAAAGACGACGCGCGGCACAGTGGCACTGACGATCACCTCGTCTATCGCGACCTCGACTTTTTGCATTTGCATTAACGATGACAGCCAAACGAAATACTGATCCGCCGTCCGCTGCCAGTCCGTCTTGGTCCGCCAAGTCGCCAAAAAGCGCGCGCCGTCCCAGATCGAGAATGTCGTGTTCGTATTCCCGCAATCGATTGCCAACAGCACGTCGGTATTCCTTTAGAAGTAGATATCGGCAGCCGGTATGACCTTCGGCCCCTCCGGCGTTATCAAAACAAGATTTCCATCGTGGTCGATGGTATCGAACGTGCCTGTAATCTCGTCACGCGTGGTGCGGGCGGTGATCACCTCTCCCAACCGGGCGGCATGGCGCAACCAATCGCTGCGTATTATTTCGAACCCGAATTCCCATAGCTTGGATTCTTGGGTGGCGTAGTCAGCCGCCAAGCGGATCAAAAACTCGGATGGTGTGGCGGTTCGCCCACCCTCGCCTGCCAGGGATACGGGCGGAAAAGCAGCGTCGCGCACGTTATCAGGCACATGCGCGAGATTGACGCCAATGCCGACGGCAAGCCAGTCCACGTAGGGGCCCTGCCCGCTGGTTTCCAACAGGATACCGGCAATCTTGCCGCCGTTCAGCAGCACGTCGTTCGGCCATTTCAAAGAAAGCTTGGTGCGATCCACGTACATCGCCAGCGCCTCGAACAAGGCAATTGCAGCCATGAATGACCGCAAGCTAGCCTGTTGAGGCGTACAGTTCGGACGATAGACCAGCGTGGCAGCAAAATTACCCGGAGGCGAAAGCCAAGCCTTGCCGCGCCGGCCACGGGCACCGGTTTGTTGGTCAGCTAGGAACCATGTAGGCGCTTCAAGACGAGGCGCGAGGCGCGCAGCCTCTGCCATCGTGTTATCGACCGTGTCGTGGTGGCGACATAAGACGCCCTCTGGCCAGAGGGCGTCTTGTGTCGGATCAATTGACAAGAGTTGCAGCGGCATAGGCCGCCAAAGGCTCGATGCCGAACAAGTTCACGACACCGAATACCATCGCGGCAGCGCTGGCCATCAAAAACGCGCCCAGAATTGGTTGGGTCGGGGCGTCCAGCTTTTCGCCACCTTCACCGAAGTACATGTAGTAAACGATCCGAAGGTAGTAATAGGCACCGATCACAGAGGCGATGACACCAGCCACTGCCAACCATGCCAATCCGGCATCATAAGCGGCACGCAGGACATAAAGCTTGCCAAAGAACCCGACCATCGGCGGCACGCCAGCAAGGCTGAACATCAATACAAGCATCGCCAGTGCCCGTGTAGGCTGCTCTTTGGCATACATCTTAAGGCTTCGGATATCCGTGACCGGTCGACCGTCACGTTCCATGCCAAGGATGAACGCAAAGGTACCGACGTTCATCGTAACGTAGATCGCCATGTAGATCAGCATCGCCTGCACGCCGAACGCCGTGCCAGCCGCCAGACCCATCAGAGCATAGCCCATGTGAGCGATGGATGAATATGCCATCAGACGCTTGATGTCGCGTTGTCCGATTGCCGCGATGGACCCAAGGAACATCGACAAGACGCTAAGGAATGCAATGATCTGCTGCCAGTCGCCAGTGATCCCTCCAAAAGCGTCGAACATCACGCGGGCAAACAGTGCCATCGCAGCGACCTTGGGGGCCGTGGCGAAAAACGCTGTGACCGGTGTAGGCGATCCTTCGTAGACGTCAGGTGTCCACATGTGGAACGGCGCGGCAGAGACTTTAAATGCCAATCCGGCGATCAAAAAGACCAGACCAAACAGAAGACCCAGCGACGGTTCGTCCTGCACACCTTCGATAATGCCCGAAAACAACGTCGTGCCAGTAAAGCCATAGGTCAGTGAAGCACCGTAAAGTAGCAGACCTGACGACAACGCGCCCAGCACGAAATACTTTAGACCCGCCTCTGTCGATCTTACAGAGTCGCGACGCAGGGACGCCACGACATAAAGCGCCAGCGACTGTAGCTCTAGACCCATATAAAGCGACATCAGGTCACCCGCGCTGACCATGACCATCATGCCGACGACAGCCAGCGCGACCAGTACCGGGTATTCAAACCGCAGCAGATTGCGGCGCGCCATATAGGTCTCGCTCATCAGTAGGATGGCGGCGGCAGACAGCAGGATCGTGACCTTGGCAAATTTGGCAAAGCCATCGGCAACGAACATGCCGTCAAAGGCGGTGACGGTAAGCGACGATGTCGTCGCGATCCATGCGGCCAGTAGGACAAAGACACCGGCGGTGAGCCAGACCAGCATTGACGCGGCCCCGTCCTTGACCGTGTAGACCGCCCCCAGCAGGGCCACCATCGCATAGACCGCGAGAGCGATTTCCGGCAGGACAGTCTGGATATCGGCAGAAATCATGGGTCCGGTTCCTTAGTTCGCAGCAACTTGCGCGGCGGCATCGTAAGCTGCCGTCGCCGTGTCGTATTGGCCAATCAAAGCAGTGACCGATGGGCCGATGATGTCGGTGACGAGGCTGGGATAAACACCCAGTAGCAGCGTCATGAAGACCAGCGGCGCAAAGATCGCGCGCTCTCGGCCGTTCATATCGGTGATCGACTTCAGGCTTTCCTTAATCAGATCGCCCATGACGACCCGGCGATACAGCCACAAACCGTAGGACGCCGACAGGATGACGCCGGATGTTGCGACAACTGCTACCCAAGTATTGACCTGAAAGATGCCCACTAGCGTCAGGAATTCCCCAACAAACCCAGAGGTCCCCGGTAGGCCGACGTTGGCCATTGTGAAGAACATGAAGATCATCGCGTAGGCTGGCATCCGGTTAACCAGACCACCGTAGGCGTCAATATCGCGGGTATGCATCCTGTCGTAGATCACACCAACGCACAGGAACAACGCGCCAGAGATAAAGCCGTGACTGATCATCTGAAAGATAGCGCCATCGATGCCCTGCTGGTTCACCGTAAAGATACCCATCGTCACGTAACCCATATGAGCGATCGAGCTATACGCGATCAGCTTTTTCATGTCCTGCTGCACCAGCGCCACCAAAGAGGTGTAGACGATCGCGATGGCCGACAGCCAAAGCACCAGTGGGCCAATCACTTCGGACCCGACGGGGAACATCGGCAGGCTAAATCGCAAGAAGCCGTAGCCGCCCATCTTCAGCAAAATCGCGGCCAGAACGACGGACCCCGCGGTCGGCGCCTGCACGTGGGCATCTGGCAACCACGTATGAACTGGCCACATGGGCATCTTTACCGCGAAGCTTGCGAAGAACGCCAAGAACAATAGGGTCTGCACACCACCAACAATGTTGATGCCCAGCACAGCAAAGTCGGAGGACGGAAAATCGGTCGTCATCAATGTCGGGATGTCGGTCGTGCCCGCAAGCGAGAACATCGCGACCATCGCCACCAGCATCAGAACAGAGCCAAGGAACGTATATAGGAAAAACTTAAAAGACGCATAAATGCGGTTCACGCCACCCCAGATCCCAATGATCAGGAACATCGGGATCAGACCGGCCTCAAAGAACATATAGAACAGGATCAGATCCAGCGCCATGAAGACGCCCAGCATCAGCGTTTCCAGCACAAGGAAAGCAATCATGTATTCCTTCACCCGGCTGTCGACGCCCCAGCAGGACGCGATGACAATCGGCATTAGGAAAGTCGTCAGCATGACGAACAAGACCGAAATTCCGTCAACACCCATTTTATAGTTCAGCCCAAGCAGCCAGGAATGCTCCTCGACCATCTGGAACC
Organism: Loktanella sp.; assembly: GCA_024635625.1. Taxonomy (GTDB): domain Bacteria; phylum Pseudomonadota; class Alphaproteobacteria; order Rhodobacterales; family Rhodobacteraceae; genus Loktanella. The sequence continues at coordinate 6,267 of JAGXIQ010000017.1, forward strand.
CGGTATCGGCCGAGTTAAACTGGAACAAAATGAACAACGAAATCAGGAAGGTCGCGCTGGTCGCAGCCATCGCCACCCATTTCGCGTTCCGCTGGGCAGCCACGTCATTGCCGCGCAGGAACAGCGCCAGAATGGCCGCCCCGATCAGCGGAATGAACGTGGTAAGAGTAAGCAGGTTGCCCATTAGTTGGCCCCTCCGGTCAGAGTGACCCAAGTCAGCAGGGCCGCGATGCCCGCCACCATGGCAAAGGCGTAGGTAAACAAATAACCGGACTGCATCCGACCGGCGGCGCGTGTCAGGAGAGGCACAATCCCAAGGGCAAGACCGTTAATGCCGCCGTCAATCGTACCTTCATCGCCGCGCTTCCATAGGAAGCGACCAATGGCCATGGTGGGACGCACGAACAAAAAGCCGTAAATTTCGTCAAAGTACCATTTGTTCAGCAGGAACTGATAAAGGTGCGACTGGTTCGCGGCCAGCTTCGCCGGCAAGTCCGGACGCCGGATATACATCTGATACGCAGTCAGAAAACCGATCAACATCGCGATGAAGGGGCTGATTTTAACCCACACTGGGCTTTCGTGTGCACCGTCCAACGTATGGTTGTCTGGCCCGATAAAGATCGCGCCGTCGCCGGGCGCACCGCCAAAGGCAAAGTGTTGCCCTTCCATGGCTGGATCGTCGCCGTGGCCCTCTGCTGCGACTGCCTCTGCGGCACCTGATGCATCACCCTTGGCAACCTGCTCTAGCGCAACAGCCGAACCTTCACGATGGGTCTCATCCGTAGCAGCAACGCCTTCTTCGGCGTGAACTTCGCCTGCCGCTGGGATCGAGAAAAAGGCAGCGACTTTCTCGCTCTCGCCGAACATCGAACCATACCAGACCATACCAGAGAACACGGCGCCAAGGCCTAGGACACCAAGCGGAACCAACATCACCATTGGGGATTCGTGTGCATGTTCATGGGTGTGATGGTCGCCACGGGGCTTGCCGTAGAACGTCATGAACATCAGTCGCCAGCTGTAAAAGCTGGTGAACAGTGCCGCAATCACAAGCAGCCAGAAGCTGTAGGCCGTGCCACCCGCATACGCGCTTTCGATCACAGCGTCCTTGGACAGGAATCCGGCAAAGCCGATGTGCGTCAGCGGTATGCCCACGCCAGTAATCGCCAGCGTGCCGACCAGCATAGCGGCAAAGGTATAAGGCAATTTTTTACGTAGTCCGCCGTAGTTTCGCATGTCCTGTTCATGGTGCATCCCGTGGATGACAGAGCCGGCACCAAGAAACAGCATCGCCTTAAAGAACGCGTGTGTCAGTAGGTGGAACATCGCGACCGAATAGACACCGACACCAGCGGCTACGAACATGTAGCCCAGCTGCGAACAGGTCGAATAGGCGATAACGCGCTTAATATCGGTCTGTACTAGACCCACGGTCGCGGCAAAGAACGCGGTGGAGGCACCGATGAAGACGATCATCTGCTTCGCCTCGGGTGCGTATTCGAACAGCGGCGACATACGGCACACAAGGAAGACACCGGCGGTTACCATCGTCGCCGCGTGGATCAGCGCTGACACTGGCGTCGGGCCTTCCATGGCGTCAGGCAGCCAAGTGTGGAGGAACAGCTGTGCCGATTTACCCATCGCACCGATGAATAACAGAACACCGATCAAGTTTGCGGCGTTCCATTCGGTCCACAGAAACGCGATCTGGGTTTGTGCAATCTCTGGGACTTGGGGAAAGATGTCCACAAACTTGACGGAGTCGGTCAGAAAGAAGAGTCCAAAAATCCCCAAGGCAAATCCAAAGTCACCGACGCGGTTAACCACGAAGGCCTTGATCGCGGCAGCGTTCGCCGAAGGCTTGCGGTAGTAGAAACCGATCAGAAGGTAGGACGCGACGCCCACGCCTTCCCAGCCAAAGAACATCTGGATCAAGTTATCCGCTGTCACCAGCGTCAGCATGGCGAAGGTGAAGAACGACAGATAGGCAAAAAACCGGGCGCGATATGGCGTGCCGTCGGCGAAATTGTCATCATGCGCCATGTAGCCGAAGGAATAGAGGTGCACCAAAGCCGAAACCGTAGTGATGACGATCAACATAATAGTCGTCAGTCGGTCGACACGTATTGCCCAGTCGGACGTCAGGCTGCCGCTTTCGATCCAGCGTAGAATTTGGATATCCTGTGTCTGACCGTCAAAGCCAAGGAACACGATCCACGACAAAAATGCCGCAAGAAACAATAGCGAGGTTGCGACCCATTGGGCCGGCTTTTCGCCAATGATCCGCCACGTAAAGCCGCAGATCAGCGCGCCCACAAGCGGGGCAAACAGGATAATGGTTTCCATGGGTTCAGCCCTTCATCACGTTGACGTCTTCAACGTCGATGGTCCCGCGGTTGCGGAAGAAACAGACGAGGATCGCAAGGCCGATCGCGGCCTCTGCGGCTGCGACAGTCAGAACAAACAAGGTGAACACCTGCCCCACCAGATCCCCAAGGAAACTGGAAAAGGCAACAAAGTTGATATTCACCGCTAGCAGCATCAGCTCGATGCTCATCAGTATGATGATCACGTTCTTGCGGTTCAAAAACAGCCCGAAAATGCCTATTACAAACAGCGCAGCCGCCACCACAAGATAATGCTCAAGTCCGATCATGCCTTGGTCCCTCTGGGCGTTTCGCCCTTCGTATTATATCTTAGCCGAAGAAAGTGTAGCCGCCGCCAAAGACGACAATCAGCACGACGATGATGACAACAATTGTAGTGTTCGACATCGGTTTAGTCCTTCGGTTGCTGGCAAGACCTTACAGGCCCTGCCCTGGTTTCACGTCTTTCAGTTCCATAGCCAACTTGGGATCACGGTGCATCTGCGACATGACATTCTGGCGTTTGATATCCACGCGGTGGCGCAGCGTCAGAACGATCGCACCGATCATGGCAACCAGCAGTATCAGACCCGCAAGTTGGAAAAGGATGATGTAACGGTCATAGATCAGCAGACCCAAACCCGTTGTATTGAAGCTATCGGGCACTGGCGCCATGAGGCGTGCATCGATCCCGTCAGAAAAGCTCCATGCGCCGACAGCGATGGCCAGCTGCATTAGAACCACGACTGCAATCAATAGACCCAGCGGCAGATACTTTGACATTTCTGCCTTCAGCTCGGCAAAGTCGACGTCCAGCATCATGACGACGAATAAGAATAGCACCGCGACCGCGCCGACGTAGACGATGATCAGCAGCATGGCTACAAATTCTGCGCCCAGCGTGACGAACAGGCCGGCTGAGGACAGGAATGCAAGGATCAGCCACAACACCGAATGGACCGGGTTGCGCGACAGCACCGTCATTAATCCGCCCATGATCGTAGAGATCGCAAACAGGTAGAAGGTGAAAACGAAAGGGGTCATGCCTCGGCATCCTTCTTCATCACGTCGTTGGCGATTTCCATCGCCTTGGTCATCGACGGCACACCGCCAAACATGGCCGCCATGGCAATTGTCTCGGCGACTTCTTTTTCTGTGGCATTTGCCTCGACAAGATGGCGGACGGTCATACGCAACTGCGACTCGGCCTGTGCGCCCATGATCGTCAGCCCCATCAGCGTCATCAATAGCCGCGTCTTGGCGTCAAGACCTTCCGGATTCAACCCCTTACCGAAGAAGGTTTCCATCATCTCTTTCGGCATCGTCGGCCAAAGCGCCTCGAACCCCTTGGGCGTAAAGGTTTCCATCGCAGGATTGAGTTGTTTTACCCAGTCCTGCCCCATGGTCATCATGGCTTCAAAGGGGTTCTTTGCGTCGGTCATCTGTAGGGCGCATCCATTTCCAGGTTGCGCGCGATCTCTGCTTCCCAACGGTCGCCGTTCGCCAGCAGCTTTTCCTTGTCGTAGTAAAGCTCTTCTCGCGTCTCGGTGCTGAACTCAAAGTTCGGGCCTTCAACGATCGCATCGACCGGGCATGCCTCTTGGCAGAAACCACAGTAGATGCACTTGGTCATATCGATGTCGTAGCGCGTGGTGCGGCGGCTGCCGTCATCGGTGCGCGGTGCCGCGTCGATGGTGATTGCCTGCGCCGGGCATACAGCCTCGCACAGTTTACACGCAATGCAGCGTTCCTCGCCGTTGGCGTAACGGCGCAGCGCATGCTCGCCCCGGAACCGCGGGGACAGCGGGCCTTTTTCGTGCGGATAGTTCACGGTCGCTTTGGGGGCAAAGAAATACTTCATCCCGAGACCGAAGCCTTTCCAGAAATCCGACAGCAGAAAATATTTTGCGGCGCGGGTATAGTCCATCGTCAAACTCCCCATGTCCAGCGGGCCCAAAAGCCGCCCAGAACTTCAAACTTTGCAAGGAACGCAATCAGGACGACCCAGAACAGCGACAGCGGCAGGAAGACTTTCCAACCGATCCGCATCAGTTGATCGTAGCGATAGCGCGGGGTGATGGCCTTCACCATCGCGAACATAAAGAAACAAACCAGCATCTTCAGGATCATCCACAGGATGCTATCCGGCAGACCCGGGATTGGTGATAGCCAGCCGCCCAAGAAAAGCAGCGACACCAGTGCGCACATCAGAACGACGGCCATCAGCTCACCAATCATGAACAGCAGGAACGGTGTTGAAGAATATTCGACCTGATAGCCGGCAACCAGTTCCGACTCAGCCTCTGGCAAGTCGAACGGTGGCCTGTTGGTTTCAGCGAGTGCCGAGATGAAGAACAGGAACAGCATGGGGAAGTGGGCGACCCAATACCACGACAGCAAACCTGCACCGCGCTGCGCCTCGACGATATCGCCAAAGTTCATCGATCCGGTCGAAATGATGATACCGACAATGATCAGTCCCAACGAGACATCATAAGAAATCATCTGTGCGGCCGACCGTAGAGATCCAAGGAACGGGTATTTAGAGTTCGATGCCCAGCCGCCCATGATGACGCCGTAGACTTCCAAAGAAGACACGGCGAAGACAAAAAGAATTGCGACGTTTATATCTGACAGCACCCATCCGGTATTGAAGGGAATCACCGACCACGCAATTACAGGCAGTACGAAGGATAATAGCGGTGCGATAAAATAGACCGCTTTATCGGCACCCGCAGGTACGACGATTTCCTTGACGATGTACTTCAGGAAGTCCGCAAAGGATTGCAGAACCCCCCAAGGTCCGACGACGTTAGGTCCGCGTCGCATCTGCACTGCGGCCCAAACCTTGCGGTCCGCATACATCAGCATGGCAAGGCCTAGCAGCAGCGGGATCAGAACCAGCAGACACTGGCCAAGGATCAGCAGTACGATCCCTGTGTTCGTGGTGGTGAAGAAGTTGACCATGTCTTTCGTCCCTCAGACCTTGTCGTTCAGACCGTCGGTATGCCCGACGTGCCGCAATCTGCAACCGTGACCACTGCGTCGATCGTGGCCGATCCGCGCGGCAGGTCCGGCGAGATGGTGTAAACAGCATCCGCGCGCCAAGTGCCACCCTCTTCGGTCACGTTCGTTCGTACCAGACGTGCAAAACTATAACCCCGGATCAACGCATACTGCGCCGCAGCGCATTCTGCATATTTTTCCACCGCATCCGGTGTGGAGGTGCCACGCAAGGCCACCTTGAAGTCCACCAGATCGCCGTCCAGCAATTCCGTCGTCACGCCCATATATGTCGGGGGCTGCGTTGCCTGCTGCGTCTGCGCACCAGCGCAACCTACCAACAGCACGCTGACCACCAAAGCTCGCAGCACGCCGCTCACTCTGCCGCGATCTTATCCGTGACGCGCATTTTCGCATTAGCACTTAATTCTGCCATCAGGCTAGACGCCCGCGCGATCGGGTTCGACAGATAGAAGTCATCGACCGCATCGGCAAAATCGCCACTGCCCAAGCTGCCTGCCTCGACTGAGGCCCAATCGTTTTCAGCAACAACGTCGATCTGTCCCAGATGTGGATGCGCCGCGATCAAAGCGCGACGGAGTTGCGCAAGGGAATCAAACGGTAAAGTTGCATCCAGTTCCGCGCTCAATGCACGCAGGATGGCCCAGTTTTCTTTGGCCTGACCCGGCGGAAAGCTGGCGCGAACGGCCAATTGAGGCCGCCCTTCTGTATTTACGAAAAGACCGTTTTCTTCGGTATAAGCAGCAGCTGGCAGGATCACATCGGCCCGGTGCGCACCACGGTCGCCATGGCTGCCCTGATAGACGACAAAGGCGCCTACCGCGATTTCGACTTCGTCGGCACCGAGGTTGTAAACAACGTCTGCCCCGTCCAGCGCGGCGGCCAAACCACCGTCGGTCACGGCGCCCACATCCATGGCACCCACTCGGGCTGCGGCGGTGTGCAGCACCAAAAGCTTTGCACCAGCTGCCTGCGTGATCTGCATCGCGTGGCCCAGAATGGCAGCACCGTCATCACCGATCAGGGCACCCTGCCCCACAATCACGACGCCACCTTTGCCGCTATGATCCTGTTTTGCCAGATCGGCCAAAGCCGCACGATCCGCACCTGCCTCGATCACTTCATAGGTCAGGTCGACAGGCGCGCCGACGCGGGTGACATCAGCACCACGCGACCATGCACGACGAATACGACTGTTCAGAACGGCAGCCTCTGCACGCGGGTTCGTCCCGATCAGCACGATAAAGTTCGCGGTGTCGATATCGGCAATCGTTGCCGTCCCGACATAACCGCTGCGGTTGCCAGCGGGCAACTTTGCGCCATCCGTGCGGGATTCGACGTGGCCGCCCAACCCTTCGATCATCTGCTTTAATGCAAAAGCGCCTTCAACTGGGGCCAGATCGCCCACCAAACCGGCGACTTTCTTGCCCTTCATTGCAGAGGCCACCTTTGCCAGCGCTTCGGGCCAGTCTGCTTTACGCAGCTTACCATTCTCGCGGATGTAGGGTGTATCCAGTCGCTGGCGACGCAGTCCGTCAAAAACAAAGCGCGACTTATCGTTGATCCACTCTTCATTCACGCCGTCATGGTTACGCGGCAGAATGCGCATGACGTCGCGACCCTTTGTATCCACGCGGATATTGCTGCCAAGTGCATCCATCACGTCGACAGATTCAGTCTTGGTCAGTTCCCAAGGGCGGGCGGTGAAGGAATAAGGCTTCGATACCAGCGCGCCCACCGGGCACAAATCAATGATGTTGCCCTGCATGTTGCTGGTCAGTGTCTCGCCAAGATAAGATGTAATTTCTGCATCCTCGCCACGGCCAGTCTGACCCATCTGGTGAATCCCGGCGACCTCGGTCGTGAATCGCACGCAGCGTGTGCAGGAAATGCAGCGCGTCATGTGGGTTTCAACCAGCGGGCCAAGGTTCAGGTCCTCGGTCGCACGCTTAGGCTCGCGAAAACGGGAAAAGTCGACGCCGTAGGCCATCGCCTGATCCTGCAGGTCACACTCACCGCCCTGATCGCAAATCGGGCAATCCAGCGGGTGATTGATCAGCAGGAACTCCATCACGCCCTCGCGGGCCTTTTTCACCATGGGAGAGTTCGTTTTCACGACAGGCGGTTCGCCGTCCTTGCCGGGACGCAGATCCTTGACCTGCATGGCACAAGACGCTGTCGGCTTCGGCGGACCGCCGACAACTTCAACCAGACACATGCGGCAGTTGCCAGCGATGGACAGACGCTCATGATAGCAAAAACGCGGAATTTCGATTCCCGCTATTTCGCAGGCCTGAATGAGCGTCATCGCCCCTTCAACCTCGATCACCTGACCATCAATGTTGATTTTGCGCAGATCGGACATGAACGCCTCCGGCTTCCGGACCCAAACCCAGACGCGAAAGTCCGGGCATTTGAGAGGCGTTCTAACCCTTTGGCGGTAGGTATGCCAGACGGCAGCGCGCTTTTTTCGCGCGCAGTGCCGCGGCCTAGCGCAGCAGACGACCTACGCCTGTTCCCTTACCGATTTGATCACGACCAACAGCGCAATAGGTGGCCTCTTCGCCTGGAACGACGCCAAGTTGGACCAGCTGCGAACGAGCGATCACCTCTAACCGCGTCTTTTCAACCTTATCGTCAACGTAATTGTCGATTTCAGTTCCGGAATATCCCAGCTCGCGTGCCCGCGATTTCAGGTTCAGCAAGGTCGTGATTCCTCGAAAGGTCCGCGCATCAATCTCGCCGCATTTTTCGCTGATTTCATAGGCCATGCCCACAACCAGCAGACCATTGCGAATTTCGGCTTCGTCCTTCAGTCCGGCGGCTTGCGCGGCACCTGTCAGACCCATCGCCAAAACGGCGGCACTCATAATTAGATTGCGCATATTTCTGCTCCTGTCAGGCGGGAACGTCATGTCCCGTTGGCCTGCTACATTGGTGCAAGGGGCGTGTTATGCAATATCGCGCACATGATTGTGGCTGACAAAAGTCGCGCAATCAGGCTGGATTGGCCCGCGTCCTGCGGGATCATTCCTTGGCGCAATCAGGCACCCGGTGCAGGTCGATCCGACAAACACCGGGCGCAGGACGCGTCTGCTTATTTCATGTTCGAGTCAAAGACAGGCTCTGCTGGCGGCGTGAACGTCACCGGTGCTGCAGGCTCTGGCTGCTTGGCACAGGCGGCCGCAAGAAGAAGGGTCGCGATCATTGCAAATTTCATGGTCTGGCATCCTTAAAAACCCGGTCGGGACAGGTGCAACATCCAGTGAACGGGGAGGCCCGGATGCGCAGACGGGCCAAACGCGCCGTCGCGCATCACGATAGAATGAGAGCGCGCCAAGTCGAGATGGGGCGCACCGCATTGCTGCGGCCTGTCATTCAAAAAGCACGCATTGGCTGGTTCGCCGTTTCAGAATCGCGGCAACTTTTGCCAGTATCCGAGACCTGCCCTAACGGGTCCGGGTCAGCGTATTTGCGAATTCCAGATTAACCAGCCCGCTGCGGGTGCTGGCGGTAATATAGGTCTGGCCGTTGGGGTAGACCGTCACACCAACAACGCGGCTGTCTACGGGAATACGCTTGTTCACATCCGTCACCACCTGCCCTCCGTCCGGCAGGTTACAGGCAAAGGTGCCGGTCTCGCCGTAGCCGTTCTGGGCGACCTTGGGGTGCCCCTGCTTCGTCGAGACCGCAATTTTTCCTGACCCGCCCGCGACTCCGCAAGACGTACCAGCCGGGAAATCCTGAAACAAAACGCTGACCTTCGTATTCTGATCCGCATGCGCGGTGCTGCAGATAAGGGCCAGACAAGCCCCTGCAATAATTGTCAACTTCACGATAATGCCTTTCTCAAACCACTGGTCGCCCTTATACCAACCTGCACTGATCAGAACTCCTGCGCCCACTGGCGGCGTCCGATGGACACGATGCGCTCGGGCTGGCCGATAAGCTTGTTTCAGGCATCACAGCAATGATCGACGATGTTGTCGTAGGTTTCAAAAATGTGGTTGGAGAGCCAATTATCCCGCATGAATTGCCAGATGTTTTCGACGGGATTGAGTTCTGGGCATTTAGCTGGCAGCGGGATGATGCTGATATTTTGGGGTATGATGAGTGCGGCGGTCA
>JAGXIQ010000135.1 GCA_024635625.1 Loktanella sp.
CCGTGGTCTTCGCGCTGACGACGCATGCAAGCCTCAAGCTCGAGGCGGTCTGCTGAGGAAAGAAAGCCGGGGCGGATCATCAAAATAGCTGAATCGTTTCAAACCCAGCCGTCAAGACATCAAATTCGGCTTATGCGGGACCCGGAGTATAATGATAATCGAATGGCCTCGTGGGCGTCCGTGGAACGCGCTCAAAGACACAGTACAAACCGCACCACGGGCGCTGACTTTACACATGGCAGCACAGATGCCCTTCGTTGCCGCGGGCCACGCTCCGGATGCGCTGCGCACCTGACGCCAACAAATCGACGCATCCGGAATATGACAAAGACCTCGTCATTTCAAAGCACGCTTTAAAACTTTAAGCCTCTGCAGCTGCCCATTCTTTGCTAGAACGAGATATCGGACATCGTGGGCATTTCACGACGTGGCACGCCCGGCAAAGCACACAGCATTTCGAATAAAAGGCCAGCCCCTGCAACTGCCGTATTGCCCGAAAGATCGTAAGGCGGCGACACCTCCACAAGGTCGGCACCGACCAAATTAAGTCCGGCGCAGCCTCGAACAATCTCCATCCCCTGTGCGATGGTCAAACCACCAATTTCTGCGGTGCCCGTGCCGGGGGCGTAGGCTGGGTCAAGGCTGTCGATATCAAAGGTCAGATAGACCCTGGTGTCCCCAATCATTTTCCTGATCTCGGCCATAAGAGGCACGAGCGATTTATGCCAGCAAGCCTCTGCTGGGACGACTTTCCAGCCTTTTTCCCGACCCCAATCAAAATCCGCAGGGGCGTAGCCCGTGCCGCGCAGACCAATCTGAAAAACCTTGTCGTTGACCAGACAACCATCCTCAAAGGCACGGCGAAACGGGCAACCGTGCGCAATTACCTCACCGAACATATCAGCGTTGGTATCAGCGTGGGCATCAACGTGGATCAAGGCAACCGGGCCGTGCTTGGCTTTGATCGCCTTCAGGATCGGCCATGACAGGGTATGGTCGCCGCCAAGGGTCAAGGGGATCACGTCATGGGACAGTATCTCGTGATAGTGATCTTCGATAATCTGGACCGATTTTTTCAGATCAAACGTGTTGATTGGCACGTCACCGATATCTGCCACGCGCAAGCTATCAAAAGGCGCGGCCCCCGTTGCCATATTGTAGGGGCGCAACATTCGGCTTTCATCGCGGATCTGCCGGGGTCCCAACCGCGTACCGGGACGGTTCGACGTGCCGATATCCATCGGAACGCCGACAAAACAGGCGTCCAGCCCGGCGGCGCTGTCCTGCGCAGGCAACCGCATCATGGTGGCAGGTCCGCCAAAACGGGGCATCTTGTTTCCGCCAAGCGGTTGGTGAAAGTCGGTCATGACAAAAATCCTGTAGGTTGGGGCAGATCACACGCCTTTGGCGCGCAACCAATTTGTAATAATCTCGCGGTGTCGGTCGCCGCCGTAGGACGGAAAATGCCCACCATGAACAGTCTGCACTGGCAATTCCAGCAGACGTTTCATGCTGGCGACGTAGTGCTGCATCTCAACGGGGTCATCGCTTTCGATCAACGGACCGTCATATACAATATCGCCAGATATCAGCAGCCCGGTCGCCTTTTCCCACAGCGCAATACCCCCAGGGCTATGGCCGGGTGTGTGGATTACTTCGAACGAACGGTCACCAAGGTCGATGGTATCGTGATCCTGCAAAATCCGCGTCGCTGGGGCCGATTTGACGGTATAAGTCGCCGAAGAATAGGGCGCAGGCGGCAAAGCGGTGAAGATGTCGTCAGTGACATAGTCGGCAGCGTAGGTGTTCGCCCGCGTCGGATCGGCCAGAATATCCGCCTCTGCCGCGTGACAAAGGCGGCATGGAAATTCGTGGTGGGTGCCGATGTGATCAAAGTGTGTGTGACTTGCGACTGCGTCCAGCGGCCGTTCGGTGACCAAAGGCACCCACTCGCGCAAACTTAACACGCCCATCCCGCTATCGACCAACATGTCACGGTCACGACCACGAACATGCCAGACATTACAGCGATAGAACTTTTTGATGTGCGGCTCATCAATCAACGTCACCCCGTCGGTCAAAGTGCGAACGCGGTACCAATCTTGTGGGCGGGCGCGATTCATGCCGTCTCCCTCAGTGCAACAACATGAGAGGCGAACAGCGGCACGATCGCATCAACAGCAGGCAGATCGCCAAGCGCCAGATGTGCGACATAGGGCGTGCTGCGGTCGTCTGCACTGCGAAAATGGCAACGATGATAGGTACCGAAAAAAGCGGCGCTTTCCAGTCGCGCCGGGCCAAGCGCGATGTCCCCCTTCAACCCGACATTTTCGGGTCGCACGCCGTGAACAACACGCGCCTGCGCTGAAACCAGTTCGGCGGGAATCCGGTTGATGTCGCCCATGAAATTCGCGGTGAATAGGGTTTTAGGCCGCAAATAAATGTCTTCCGGCACGCCAAAATCTTCAACCTTGCCGTGGTTCATGACGACAATCCTGTCGGCAATCGCCATCGCCTCTTCTTGGTCGTGGGTGACATGCACAAAGGTCGTGCCGACTTTACGCTGGATCGTCTTCAACTCGTCCTGCATCTGTCGTCGCAGCTTTAGATCTAGGGCGCCCAACGGCTCGTCCAGCAGCAGCACATCTGGATCAACGGCCAAAGCGCGCGCAAGCGCGACGCGCTGACGTTGCCCGCCGGACAATTCGTGCGGCTTACGCCCGGCCTTATCGCACAGGCCCACAAGGTCCAGCATATCGTCCGCCTTGGCGTTGCGGGCAGCGCGGCCCATACCTTTCATCCGCAGACCGAACCCCACGTTGTCGCGCAGGGTCATATGCGGAAATAGCGCATAATCCTGGAACATCGTCGTCGTGGGCCGATTTCTGGGCGCGACACCATCCATATCACGACCGCCAATTTTGACCGTCCCCCTGCTCGGCGATAAGAATCCGCCAAGGATAAACAGCAAAGTAGACTTGCCGCAGCCTGACGGTCCCAGCAGCACGACAAATTCCCCCGCGCCAAAGGACAGATCGATATTATCCAGCGCCCGAAAGGTGCCGAAGGACTGGCTAATGGACTGAAGTGCGACATCGGCGGTCATGACTTGGACTTTCTGAAAACGGTCAATTCAAGGATGATCAAAATTACGATCGAGACGAGGAAAACCAGCGACCCAATGGCATTCGTTGCAGGCGACAGGCCGGAACGAAGCATCGACCAAATCTCGACCGGAAGGGTCACGTCAAAGCGCGTTAACAGGAAGGCGATGATAAACTCGTCCCAGCTGAACGTGATCGATAGAAAGAACGCGGCAAGCAATGCGGGTTTCAGCATGGGTGCAGTCACAAGGGCCACGACTTGTAGCTCGCTTGCACCCAGATCGCGGGCGGCGCGTTCGGCATTTTTCTGATGATCACCCATCGCGGCGAATAGAATTGCAAAGCATAAGGGCAAGTTGATCACGACATGGCCGATACCCGTGGCCCACAGTGATGGGCGAAATCCAAGGCCATTGAACAAGCTCAGCAACCCCAGCGCGATGATCAAATAGCTGACGGTCATCGGTGCGATCAGCAGTCCGCGCATCACGACTGATCCGGGCAGACGGACGCGTGCCAGCCCTTGGGCGGCTAAAAATCCCAGCATTAAGGCGATGCTAGACGACACCAGCGCCACAAATAGCGAATTGCGCAACGCCTCCATCAGGCCGCGGTCATTCAAGACTTCTGCATACCACTTCAACGATGGTCCGTCGAAGGGCGGCACTGGCAAGCGGCCCGCCTGAAAGGAAAACAGCACCAGCACAATGACTGGTAAAAAGATGAAGGCGAAGATCGCCACAAGGTAAATGTATCCCAGCGCGCGCATCAGACTCGGTCCATTTTCAGCCAGCGGGCAGTTGCGGCATAGGCCAGCGTGACCAGTGCCATCAGCACGACTGACAAGGCAGACGCCATTGGAAAGTCGCCCCGTCGTCCCAGTTGCAACATGATCAATTGCGGCATCGAAAGTTCATTATTACCGCCAAGGATTTGCGGCGTGATGTAGTCGCCGATGCATAATACAAAGGTCAAGAACGCGCCGGTCATTATGCCCGGCAGGGTCAACGGCAGGATCACCAACCGCAGCGTTTGCCACCCGCTTGCACCCAAGTCAGCAGCGGCACGGGCGTAATTCGGCGAAAGTTGGATCAGATTGGCGTAGATCGTCAGCGTCAGCAGCATGACAAAGAAATGCACAAAACCGATAATCGTCGCCGCGCGCGTCGCCATAATCTGGATCGGCGCGTCCAGCAGTCCGATACCAATGAGCCACTGCATCAAAACGCCGTTCTGGCCCAATACCAGCGCCCACGCATAGGACCGCACAACGTAGGACGTCCAGAACGGCAACACCGCCAGCATGATCGCAAGCCGCTGATACCGCGCTGGCACTTGTGTTGCGATGATCCACGCCAAGGGCCAAGCCAACAGGACAGAAATCACAGTGACAGTCATCGTAATTTCTAGCGAAACGAAGATACCCTTAAGCAGCGACGGATCCGTGAAAATCTTGATATAATTGCCAAGATCATAGGCCTGAACGATCTCTCGGCCTTCTAGGTGCGCAAGGCTTAGCAGAACCATCGCGCCAAAGGGCACAAGGAAAAAAGCCAACGTCCACAACAAGGCGGGGGCCACGAAGGCGAAAGCCGTTCGCCGTTCGGAACGTTCAATACTGCTCATTTGATGGGGTCCTGTCAGTCGAGGCTCTGGCGGTCGCACCGCCAGAGCTTGCGTCGCCGCGTTACTGCTGCAGCATGTCCGTCCAAAGATCCTGCATCGCAAGATCAAGGTCGGCGTCAGGGGTCGGATAAAGTTGCGAGTTGGCCAGATACTCGTCCTGATTGTCCCAACGTAGCGCCGCCTTTTGGTCGTCCGTCAACACATCACCGGCAGCGCGGTTAGCGGGCATACCCCAATAACAAGAAGAGGTCGCCAGACGCGCCTGCCCTTCTGGGCTTACAATATATTTGACGAACTCTGTCGCCATGTCTTTGTTCTCAGAGTCTTCCAGCACGGCAATCGACTGCGACCATCGCAAAGCGCCTTGGCTTGGCACAGTCCAGTCAAGCGCTGGGTTCTCTGCGCTCAGCACCGCAGTCACCCACTCGCCGCCGCCGATCAGAATATCAACTTCGCCGGTGGCAAGCGCGGTCTGGCTGGCGACGACATCGCTGACCTGCCGCGCATTGGCTTTCAACGCATACGCGCGATCGCGCAAGCTTTCCACGCTGTCGGCGGTCAGATCCGCAGTGGCGACACCCTGTTCCAGACCGATTAGGCCAAGTACGGGCAGATAGTAATCATAGACCGCAATGCGCCCAGCATATTTGTCAGACCAAAGGATGCTTAGGTCACCCATATCGGCAGGATCGACCTTGGTTTTGTCATAGGCGATAGTGTTATAGCCAAACTTTTCTGTCACCGCATAGATCGTACCGTCGCGACCATTGCTGTCAGCCATGACAAGTTCAGGAAAGAAATCTGCGGTGCCCATGTCACCGGGCAAAGCGGCCAGCAGCCCCTGATCCACGGCACGACCCACATCGACAGTGTCGATCACCATCACGTCCCAATCGCCCGGACGGGACTGGTCCAAAATGGCCAGACCGGCGGCGGTGCCTTCGTATTCCTTGACGTTCACCTTTACGTCGTGGGCCTGCTCGAACGGTTCCAGCAAGGCGGGATCGGTGTGATCGCACCAAACCAGCGCATTGATTTCACCTTCGGCCTGTGCGGCTGTGGCTAGTAGCAGTAGCGCACCAGAGGCTGCCATTGCGTGTGCTGACGTCTTCTTCATCTTCACTCTCCTGTTGCGGTCGTCTTGTTGTTGCAATCATGGTTGTGTTGGCTTTAAGTTGAAGTCAATCAATAATTGTAGTCACTCTAGAAAAATTGAGCGTCATACCATGACCGGACTTCGGGCGCGCAAAAAAGAAGCAACAAGCCGCAGGATCATCGCCGAGGCTTGCAGGATGTTTCAGGACGAAGGGTACGAAGACACCCGGATCGAAGATGTCGCAGCAGCGGCAGAGTTGTCCGTCGCTACATTCTACAACTATTTCCGATCCAAGGCCGACATCCTGCTCAGCAGCGTGACCGAAGAAACAGAGAAGGTGTTGGAACAGGCCGACCGCTGCATCGCGATGCCGTATCCGGATGCCGCAACCGGATTCGATGCACTAAGCCTTGTTTACTGGACGTATTCGTTCACCAGCACATCACGGCAAATGTGGCGGATCGCCGTGTCGCAGACCATGTTGGACCCACAATCGGAATTCTGCCGCCGATACGTAGCACTTGATGAACGCCTATCGAATCAGGTCTGTAACTTTGTCCGTACGATGCAGGCCGCCGGTCATATTCGCCCGGAAATAGACCCCGACCCGGTAGGCGCGTTGCTGTTCAACAACGTCAACATGAACTTTCTGGCCTACATCCGAAGTGACACCCTGACGGCAACCGAGGTGCGCGATGCGGTCCACATACAAAGCGCACCGGTTTTTAGCCTGATCGCCAGCTAAGTCCGGTCATTTACAGCAGGCCAAATAGCGGCATGCTGGCATTCAAACAACAAGTAGAACCCCTTACAGCCCCAGCTTGTCGCGGATGCCGTAGTACCAAGAACCCATTACCGAATATGGTACGCGCAGCGCGCGACCGCCGGGGAACGGATACCATTTCAGGCCGGCGAAAACGTCGAAACGTGACAAATCGCCGTCGATCGCCTCTGACAGGATGCGGCCGAACAGGTGCGAACCCGTCACGCCGTGACCGGAATAGCCGTGCGCGTAATAGGTATTCTGCCCCAGCCGTCCCATCTGTGGGACCCGACTGAAGGACAGCGCAAAATTACCCGACCACGCATAATCAATCTTGACGCTTTTCAGCTTGGGAAAGACCTTGTCCATGTTACGGCGCAGCTTTGCCTCGATATCACGCGGGTCAGCGCCACCATAAACCGTACCACCACCGAACAGCATCCGGTTGTCTGCACTTAGTCGATAATAGTCTAGGATATAGCGGATATCCTCGATGCAATCGTCCCCCGGCATCAGCTCTGCCGCCAGATCGGGGTCCAGCGGTTCCGTCGCCATAACCTGCGTCGACACTGGCATAACGCGCGGTGATAAGTCCGGCACCGCGTTACCCAGATACGCATTACCGCACAGCACCAAGGTCTTGCACGAAATTTCGCCCTGCGCTGTCTTTACGCTGGGGCGTGGGCCTTCGGTTTCGGCCGACAGGATCGGCGACATCTCGTAAATCTTGCCACCAAGGCTCTCGAACGCCGCCGCCTCGCCCAGTGCTAAATTCAGCGGATGCATATGCCCGCCAGTCCGATCAATCAGGCCACCGGCATAAAGATCAGAGTTTACGTGAGCCCGTAATTGGTCGCAATCCAGCATCTCTTGGTTATCAATGCCATAGCTGCGCCACAGCGCCTGACGCTCTTCCAGTTCCTTCATGTGTGCGGGCGTTAGCCCGACGAAGACGTTGTTCGGCTTCAGGTCACACTGGATGTCATACTTGGCAACGCGGTCCCGAATGATCTGGCCGCCCTCTTGGACGATTCCGGCCACGAATGTCGCAGTATCCTGCCCATAACGCCGCTTGATGGTTTGCAAAGATGCGTTCAGCCCGTTGACGATCTGGCCGCCGTTGCGACCAGACGCCCCCCAGCCAACGCGTGCGCCCTCGACGATGACGACCGAATAGCCTTTTTCAGCCAGATGCAGCGCCGTCGACAGACCGGAATAACCAGCCCCCACGACACAGATGTCCGCCTCGACCTTGCCTTGCAACGCGGGCCGCTCTGGCGCGAGATTCGCGGATGCCGCGTAATAGCTACCCGTATGTGCTCCTGTCCCTGCATAGGGGTGGTTTGCTGCGTTCATCACACGGTCTCCAGATAGGTGTCGTATTCAAATTCAGTGACGTGACGGTTAAAGCGGTGCTGCTCTTGCCGCTTGCAATCCACCAGCATCCGCTGAAGGCGCGGGGCATAGATCGACTGAATATGCGCCCCGTTCTTGAACGCCTGAATGGCAGAGGCCCAGTCGAGAGGCAAATGCGCCAGTTCTTTTTCCTGCGCATAGGCATCACCAACCAGCGCCTTGGTCGGGGCCCACGCGCCCTCGATCCCCAGCAACGCCCCGCCAAGAATGCTCGCCAGCACAAGGTAAGGGTTCGCATCTGCACCGGCCACCCGATGTTCGATCCGCCGCGCCTTGTGGTGGCCGCCGGGAATCCGCACGGCAACAGTACGGTTCTCGTATCCCCACGCCACCGACGACGGCGCATGTGTCCCCGGCAGCAGCCGACGGAACGAATTCTCGTGCGGGGCAAAAACCAGCGCGTTTTCCTGCATCGTGTGCAGCAGACCCGCAACCGCATGCATCATCATCGGCGTGCCCTCTTCGCCGCCGTTATCGAAAACATTATTCCCGTCCGCATCCTCCAAAGAGAAGTGGACGTGGAAACCGCTACCCGCCCGGTTACCATAGGGTTTCGCCATAAAGGTCGCAGCAAATCCGTGCTTACGGGCAATCCCGCGCACCAACCGCTTGAACAGCACGGCATCGTCACCGGCCCGCAGCGCGTCGCCGACGTGACGCATGTTAATCTCGAACTGCCCTGCCCCGTTCTCGGATATTGCACTGTCCGCCGGAATGCCCTGCGCGTAGCACGCCTCGTAGACGTCGTTCAGAAACTCGTCGAAATGCTCTAACTCGTCTAAAGAAAGGGCCCCATCGCTATCCAACCGCTTACCAGTTACTGGCGACAACGGGGGCTGCGGGATCGTCTCGGTCGGATCAACAAGGTAGAATTCCAACTCAGTCGCTACGACAGGTGTCAGACCCTTATCGGCATAGCGTTTGACCACCGCATCCAGCGCGTGCCGCGGATCGCCCATAAAGGGGCGGCCATCTTCGTTATAAAGGCTCAACGGGATCAGCGCGGTCGGGCGCGACGTCCAGTTGATCGGCAAAATTCCACGTCCGGTGTATTTGCAAATCCCGTCCGCATCGCCTGTCTCGAACACCAGCGCGGACACCTCGATATCTTCGCCCCAGATATCCAGACCGGCAAGGGACAGTGGCATCCGGACCGATCCCGCAAGGATCTTGTCCGCCTGCGCCACGTCCACCCGCTTGCCGCGCAATGTCCCGTTCAGATCGCAGATGCAGGCAAAGATGTTTTCAATGTCGGTCTGTTCATTCAGCCATTGAAGGTGCGCAGAATAGTCCATGTCAAAGGCCGCTTTCAGGAGGATGATATTCCTATCGGAGATATGTTGATCCGCTGACGTGGTCAATGAAATCCACGGGTCGCGCCAGTGGCGCAGACCCGTTGCCCGCTAATCCCGCAGACCCGGATCGCGGGCATGAACATTGGCCGGTGTTACGACCCGCGACAACTGCCGTTCGCGGTGCCAAATATAAATGCCGGCCAAGATGATAATTGCACCACCACCCAGCGTCCAAACCGTGGGCCACGTGTCAAAGAACACGATCCCCGCAGCCCCCGCCAATACGATCTGTATATAGATGACAGGCGCCAGAATGCTGGCATCTGCCATCCTGTGCGCGGCCACAGCCAGAATATGCCCCGTGCCGCCAAAAATTCCGATCAGCAGAAAGAACGCCCAGTCCACCGGGGCCTGTGGCCAAACCCAACCCGTCAGTGCGAATGGCGCCAGACACAGCGTCGCCAATCCAGCAGACCAAAGCTGGCTGGTCGCGTTCCGCTCCACCCCCGCCAACATGCGTGTCAGAATGAAATACAGCGACGCAAGCGTCAGCGCCCCAATGTTCAACAACATTGCCGGATGAAACCCCACGCCCCAGGGATGCATGACGACCAGCACGCCAACGAACCCAAGACAGACCGCAATCAACCGATGCCGTCCGACTTCTTCCCCCAAAATCGGAATCGCCAACAGCGTCACCACGATAGGCCCCGCAAACATAATCGTCGTTGTCACTGTGATCGGCAGGAATTTGAGGGCGGTAAAATTCAGGATGGTAGAGCCGAACAGAAACACCGACCGGAGGAACTGAATACCGGGCCGCGCGGATCGAAACGCAACAGGGCCTTCTTGCGGCAAGAACACCACAAGCGCCAAGACGAAATGAATGGCATAGCGGGCAAAGACCACCTGCAACGCAGGCAGTCCCGCCATCACCAGCCACTTGGCCGAGGTATCGATCATCGTGAAGAAGCAGACCGTCAGCGCCATGATGCCAAGGGCAAGTGCTGTGCGGTCCTCCTTCGGCGCGACCGCGTGCGGCATTAGGCCATGGCCCAGCCACCGTCGATGATATGCGCCTGTCCGGTGGTAAAGGCTGCGTCATCGCTGCCTAAATAAAGCGCTAAGTTTGCAATTTCCTGTGCGGTGCCAATCCGGCCCATCGGCTGACGGGCGTTGAACTGTTTGCGCGCTGCTTCATAGTCGCCCATCGCCCGCAGGCGATCGTGCAGCGACGGACTGTCCACGGTGCCCGGACAAATGCAGTTGCAGCGAACGCCTTGGGTCACGTAATCCACCGCAACCGACTTTGTCATCCCGATAACGGCCGCCTTGGACGCGCCATAGATGAATCGGTTCGGCGCACCGACGATGCTCGACACGACAGAGGCGACATTGACGATGGACCCGCCCCCGCGCGCTGCCATGCCGGGCAAAACAGCCTGCATGGAATGGAACTGCGACCGGACGTTCAGGTTCATCGCAAAGTCGAATTCGTCGTCGGTGCAGGCTTCGATATTTCCCGCATGGACGAAACCCGCGCAATTCACGAGGATATCACACTCTGCCTCCGCCACTGCTTTTTGCAGCGCCGCCTTATCGGTTACATCCAATCCGAATGTCGTGGCCCCTTCCAGATCAGCCAATGCGGCACCGTTCAGATCAGTGGCGACAACCGTGGCGCCCTCGCGGATGTAGGTTTCCGCAATCGCTCGCCCGATGCCCTGCGCTGTGGCGGTAATAAATGCTCGTTTGCCTTGAAGTCTCACTTTAACGTCCTTTTGTATTTTTCTTTTATGCGCAGGCCGGTGCGTCGGATGACCAGCGATGGATTGGGATATGTGCCTGACTGGCCAAACGTGCCCGCGCATTGATCCATAGGTCACGCCAGTCATGCCAATCGGTTAAGACCTGCTGCGGTTGCGTCTGCGACCGTGCGATAAAGTCTGGAAAATGCGGCCGCCCGGTTGGCTGGCCTGTCACATTATAACGCACATCAAATGACCACCGAAACGCGTCCGATACATTGTCCCGGCTGGCATGCGGCGTCAGGGGGTGAAAGATCACCGCCCCCCCGGCCTTGACCGGTAGTGGCTGGGCCTTAGTCAAATTCAAACAGCCATCCGCAATCGCGGTCTGCCGTTTAGGACAATGCGGATACATTTGCGGACGCCCGGGTATAACCTGCAAGCATCCATTTTCTAGCGTGGCGTCAGTGATCGCCAGCCAAACTGTGACCATCGTGGTCTTATCGCCTTCCTCTAACGCGACGGCCCGATCTTGATGCCAGTCTGTCGCCATAATGTGCGCTCTGGCCTCGGTATCGCGCAGTCCGCCTGCAGGCGGCTTCATCCGTACATGCTGGATCGGGTTGCTCGTGATCTCTGGCCCGATCAGATCCTGCACTACGTCCAAAAGCCCCGCATGCGTCACCATGTCGAACACTGCAGGCCCGAAATGGAACGGCGTATCCACCGCAACTTCGTCACCAGGCAACGAGATGTCCATTGGCTGAAACCAATCACACCCCGCCGCATAGCTTGTCAGCAGCTTGTCAAAGAAATCACCCTTGGCGGGCGGCACCTTCCCCTGCGCCCGCCAATCGTCATAAAGCCCATCCAGCAGGGTCGCATACTCACCCTTGATCCGATCCAGCAGGGCGGGCGGCAGAATATTTTCCACCACAAGATATCCGTCCGTCTCGAATTGCGCCCTTTGGGCTTCGCTCAGTCGCATAGGCGCCTCACAAGAACAGCGTAACGATAGGTGGCCAAATCAGCAGGACACTCAGCGCGATCAGTTGCAGCACGATGAACGGCAGGAACCCTTTGAAAATGTCCGTCAGGCTGATGTGCGCCGGTGCCACGGACTTCAGATAGAAGGCCGCAGGTCCAAAGGGCGGCGACAAGAAGCTGACCTGCATATTCATACAGAACACCACACCAAACCAGATCGGGATATAGCGGGCATCGACAGACCCAAGGAAACCAATTTCCTCTGCTGGCAGCCTTACCACGATGGGCAGGAACACCGGCATGATCAGCAGCACGATACCGACCCAGTCCATAAACATCCCCATGATCAGGAACACGAACATCATCACAAGGATGATCCCCATCGTCGGCAAATCTGCGCCCACGATCAGGTTAGCGACATAAGTCGGCCCGCCTACCAGTGTGTAAGCCGCAGCAAGCGCCGCCGCACCAATGGTCACCCAAATAATCGTACCCGTGGACCGCAACGTGCGGATCAAACTGTCCCAAACAATATCAAAGGTCATCTCTCGCCGCAGGGCACCGATGACAAAGACCGCAATGACGCCCATACCAGCCGCCTCTGTGATCCCCGTAATGCCGCCATAGATTGACCCAAGCACGACACCGATCACCACAGTTGGCGCGATCAGGCCCTTGCCCATTTCCCAACCTTTAGTGGTCCGATCACGTCCGCAGACGAAGAAGATCAGGATAAGCGCCAATATAAAGGTACCTACAATCCATGGAATATCGGACACCATCCCCAGCGGGATTGGGTCCTGCCCTTCTCGGATTGCGTTCTCTCCTGTGACGGTAAAGAACACCGCCCGCAGAAATAGCACGCCCGCAATCCACAAGGTAAACCGAGACATAAAGCCCAAGAACATAAGCCCCTTGTCACCACCCTTCGGCTCTCCGGGAACCTCTGGTGGCAGCGGCGCCATTTCTGGATTCAACTGCGTGCGCACAACGATGTAGATCAGGAAAAACGAAGCCAGCATAAAGCCCGGCAGGAACGATGCGGTGAACAGCGCCTTGATGCTTGTCTCCGTCACCAGCCCGTAAAAGATCAGCACGATCGACGGTGGGATCATGGTCCCCAGCGACCCTGACGCACAGATCGTACCAATCGCAAGGTTCTGGTTATAGCCCAACCGCAACATCTGCGGCAGTGCAATCAGACCCAGCAGCACAACCTCGCCACCGATGATCCCGGACATAGCCGCCATAATGACCGCCATGATAGAGGTGACAACTGCAATGCCGCCGCGCACCCGGCTTAACCAGATATTCAGCGACGAATACATATCCCGCGCGATACCGGATCGTTCCAGCAGCGCGGCCATAAAAATGAACAACGGGACAGAGATCAAAACGTAGTTCGTCATCTGACGATACACTGCCTGCCCCAAAACCGACATCGGACCGCGGCCAAAATCACCCCACAGCAGCTCTGGGGGAAACTTCAGCGACAGCGTCACGACCGCCAGAAAGGCAGAGGCGAAGCCCAGCGGCATGCCGATCGCCAGCAGGGCAAACATGCCCAGCAGGACGATCAGGCTTAGGGTGCCGATATCGACCATTACTTCTGCTCCTCAAGCGTGCGTCGGATGTTCTCAATTTCGATCTCGTCGATCTCGTCGGATGACGCGTGATTAACGGGGTCCTTGTTCCAGTCCGCAATCAGGTTTGACACGGCCTGAATTGCCACCATCACGATGATGATCAGAAGCGCGGGCTTCACAATGCCCGGAATGGGTGGATCCCACGCGGTGCCAAATGTCTCCATCCGCATAAAGCGGTTCTCGGCGTCCGTATAACCGCCCCAGACCAGCGCCACGGCAAAGGCCACAATCAGCAAAACCGATATGCAGTCTGACGCCTTCTGCGCCCAGCGGGGCATCATGTCGTAAATCACGTAGATGCGGATGTGCGTGCGCTGTTGCATCGCATAAAGGCCCGACAGCAGGAACACGAAGGCCGCTATCCATAGCGACAACTCGTTCGCCCAAAGCGTCGGCTTTGCAAAAACGTAGCGGCTGACAACCTCGTAGAACATCACCAGCACAATAAAGGCGGTCATGATCATCGTCAGCCGCCCCAAGATGACAGAGACAAGGTCAAAGAACCCATCTGGCGGCGTTTCGATCGCACCTTTGGTATCTGCCAAAAACAACGAAGCGAACAGCAGCGCCAGTGACAGACTGATCAGCATGGCCTGCGCCAGCGGACGCCCGGCTGGGCGGATCATTTCATACATGCCGTATGGCGTCGGACTGACAATTTGCAGAACGATTAGCCAGGCATACAAGACGAGCGTCAGCGCAACGAAGGCCATCATGGCGGTCTTTATCGGCCCGCGCATGCCCTTCAGGTATAGCGAAGTATCGTGCATCACAGGTCTCCCCCACCTTGATCCCTTGGTCGAAAAAGGCAGGCCCACAGGTGGGCCTGCCTCGGTGTCAAAAGTACCGCTTTACTCGGCCAACAGGCCCAGTTGCGTCATGTACGTCTTGTGGCTTGCCAGAATGGCTGCGGCTTCTGGCGAACGTGTGCCCCAGTCGTCCCAAGCAACCTGCGCACCCTTGCGGAAGGCGGCACGATCCTCGGCAGACCAATCGTACAGCGTCACGCCACTGGCGGTCAGCTCGGCCGCTGCTTCAGCATTGGCCTTCTCGTTCGACAGGGCGACGTGGAATGAAAGTTTCTGCCAAGCCGTATCGATGATGCGGCGCTGGGTTTCGGTCAGACCTTCCCAAACCGTTTGGTTACACGCCAAGTGGTCAGCGGGCATCGAATGGAAACCCGGATACGTGGCATGCTTAACGATGTCATAGATGCCCAGACCGACGTTGTTCGCCAGACCCGACGCATCGGCGCCGTCAATGATGCCGGTTTCAAGGGCGGTAAAGATTTCGGTGAAATCCATGACGATGGGTGATGCACCCAGCTCGTCAAAAATTTCGGTTTCCATGCCCGGTGGCGAACGGAACTTCCAGCCCTTCAGGTCTTCCAAACCGGCAAGCGGCTTAGACGAAGACATGGATTCCTGACCGTAGATCGACCATCCGATCAGCTGCATGCCTTGCGCGTTGTAAAGCTCTTGCGCGGCCTCGTAGCCACCACCGTAATACAACCAGCTATACTGCTGCCATGGTGTTTCGTAGCCGCCCATAATGTCGCCGACAAACTGGAACGCGGGGTTCTTGCCTGTCTGATAGGCACCGCCCGTCGCGTCGCAATCCAGAATGCCGTTAATCGCGGCATCAAAGGTCTCTGTCGTGGCAACGACGGATGACGAATAGAACATCTCGATCGTGATATCGCCGTTCGACATCGTCTGAACGTCGTCGACCCATTCGGCCAACAATTTGCCGGTCGGATGTTCGGTCGCATAATGAGTGGAAATGCGCAGGTTCGTCTGCGCGAACGCTGGTGCCGTCATCGCGGCAACGGCTACGGCAGACAGCATAACTGTTTTCAATGACATTGATCGTCCTCCCTTGGCAGTCTTAGAAAGCTGCCATTTTTTCATTTTCGCGTACCCACCCCGGCACGCAAACGAAGATGGTATACCATCTCAGAAGACGTTAGCGAGGTCATCCTCGACACGCAACAAATTTCGGTATACCAAAATTTTGACCCTTCCATAGCGAAGGCTGACCGACCGACGGCGGCTAAACCCGCAGCCCTAAGGGATCATTTCGACGATATGGCCGATCAAACACTTCCTGCCCAGATTGCGAACCAGCTACGCCGGGATATTCTCCGGGGTGTTCTGCGTCCGGGTATGTCGATTAAGGAACGCGATAACGCTGACAAGATGGGCGTCAGCCGCACGCCACTCCGCGAGGCAATTCGCATTCTGGCCACCGAAGGTCTGATTGAACTGCGCCCTGCCCGCAGCCCGATCGTCTCAATTCCCTCAATCAAACAGATCGCAGACGAGGTCGAAGTTCTGCTCGCTGTCGAAAAGCTATCTGGTGAATTGGCATGCGAACGCGCAACCGATGCCGAAGTCGATGCGCTCGCGGAAATCGTGCAGACCATGTCGGACAAATTCGACACCATCGATGCGGTCGAAATGTTCGAAATCGATATGTCTTTCCACGCCGCCCTTGCCCAGGCGGCCCACAACGAACCGCTCGCTGAGATCCACGGCACATTCCTTTCTCGCCTCTGGCGATCCCGGTTTCTTGCCGCAATCCAGCGCCGCAACCGCGAACGGGTCGTCGACCACCATACCCATATCGTAGACGCCCTGCGCGACAGGGACGCCGTTGCGATCCGCGCCGCCATTGGCGTGCACCTCGACCATTTGGCCGAAGACATCATTGATGTCATCACACAGGAAATCGCAGAGGCGTCAGCCGACGCCGACAGAAAGGACGATCATGAAACTACTCCGCTTCGGACCTGAGGGTCAGGAAAAACCCGGTATTTTGGATGCCGAAGGCCAGGTTCGCGACCTCTCGGGCGTCGTGCCCGATTTTGCCGGTGCCGCAGTCGCACTAGAAGCGCTGGACAAGATCCGCGCCCTCGACTTGACCACCCTACCGGTCGTCACCGACCCCGGTCGCATGGGTTCCTGCCTCGCATGGGTGCCAAACTTCTTTTGCATCGGCCTAAACTACGCACTGCACGCCGAAGAATCCGGCATGGACAAGCCGTCAGAGCCGATCATCTTTTCCAAGGCAACCTCTGCTCTGTCCGGCCCCAACGATGACGTCATCATCCCCCGCACATCAGAAAAAGGTGACTGGGAGGTCGAATTAGGCGTCGTTATCGGTAAAACCGCGATGTACGTTTCCGAAGCCGACGCGCTGGACTACGTTGCGGGCTATTGCACGATCAACGACGTGTCCGAACGGTCCTTCCAGACCGAACGCGGCGGCCAGTGGATCAAGGGTAAATCTGCCCCCACCTTTGGCCCAACCGGTCCCTATCTCGTGACGGCAGACGAGGTCGGTGACCCACAAAACCTGCGGGTCACGCTGAAACTGAACGGCGCCACCGTGCAGGATTCAAACACCTCCGACATGATTTTCACCGTGCGCCAGATCGTCAGCTACATGTCGCAATTCATGGAATTGCGCGCCGGCGACATCATCGCCACCGGCACGCCGTCCGGCGTCGGCATGGGCATGAAGCCGCAACGCTTCCTCAAGCCCGGCGACACGATGGAGGTCGAAGTCGAAGGCCTTGGCGTACAAAAGCAGACTGCAGTCGCAGCGCAGTAATATTGCAATCGACGCGCAGCGCACATCGATCCCATGGGGGGCATTGCCCCCCATGCACATCACGATATTTTGGACGAACCAAAGGGGCATCGGCAGATCATGACCCGAACGCCCAATCTTACCGCCCTGCCCTACTTTGAAGCCACGGCGCGGCGCGGGTCTCTGACGCGCGCGGCGGAGGAGCTATCCGTGTCCCCCTCTGCCGTCAGCCAGCAGATCCGAACATTGGAACAGAATCTTGGGGTCAAACTGTTTCGGCGAACAGGGCGCAACCTGTCCCTGACACTTGACGGAGAAATGCTGGCTCAAACGGCCAGCACTGCCCTGCGGATGCTGACCGACGCACAATCAAGCCTTGGGCGGACCCGGTCGGCCCGTCGGCTGAACCTACGTGTTTCGCCATCCTTCGGTGTCCGCTGGCTGGGCCCTCGGTTGTCGGATTTTCTGACCCGGCACCCAGATTGGGATCTGCGCGTTGACGCCGCCCCCGACCCCACCGACTTCGACCGTGAAGTGATGGACCTTGATATTCGCTATGGCCTTGCAGGCTGGTCCGGACTGCACGCTGAACCGTTGCTTGACGACTGCGTTTTGCCGCTGGCAAGCCCAACTTATCTGGCCTCCCTTTCGGGCGATCCCCTGCAGACGGCCCGATTGATCGACACCCCACGGACGCTGTGCCAATGGGACGACTGGCTGCTGCACCACCGAATTACAGACAGAACGCAGCGCGGTACGGTCCTGATGGACCGCTCTTCCATGGCGCTGCAACTCGCTGTCGACGGGGCAGGAGTCGTGCTGGAATCCCTGACCTTAGCCGCAAACGAAGTGGCAGAGGGCCGCTTGGTTCCCGTCACGCCCCATTTACCTGCCCTCCGCTATCCAGCCTATCAGGCGCTTTGTCCTGCAAGGTTCTTGGCACGACGCCCAGTTCGCGTGTTTTTAGATTGGGTTATGGATCAGGCAGCGGCCCACACCGCCAGCGTCGACGACCTGCTGTCAGCACATCACATGACGTCAGAACCCGCGGTCCTGCGCATCAGTGAATAAGCGATCCGCCGTTCACGTCGACCTCTGACCCCGTCACATACGCGCTTAAGCGAGAGGCAAGGAACAGCGCGCAACCAGCCACATCATCCGCCGTCCCCGCGCGCCCCATCGGGATGCCCGCCAGCACCTGCGCCCGCATCTCATCCGTCAGCTTTCCGGCCGTGATGTCAGTGGCGATGAACCCCGGGCAGATTGCGTTGGACCTGATCCCATCGGGGGCCAGTTCGCGTGCCATTGCCTTTGTCAGGCCCAATATTCCCGCCTTCGCCGCCGAATAATGCGGCCCGCCAAAAATACCGCCGCCGCGCTGCGCGCTCACACTCGACATATTAACAATCGCCCCCTGCCCCCGCTGCCGCATGTGCGGAATCACCGCCTGCGACATGTAAAGCGTGCCGCGCAGGTTCACGTCCAATACAGCGTCGTAATTGCTAGGGCCAATGTCCATCAACCGCAAAGGCTGCGTGATCCCCGCGTTATTCACAAGGATATCGACCTGGCCGAAACCCGCGATCACGTCTTGGGCTACAGCCTCGCAGGCGGCCTTGTCGGTCACATCACAGATATGGCCCGTGTGCCCCGCGCCCGGCAGATCGGCAGCCGCCTCTCGCGCCTCGTCTATATCCAGATCTAGGATTGCGATCCGCGCACCATGGGCTGCGAACAGCCGCGCCGTGGCCTTACCCAACCCGTTGCGGGATGCCGCACCAGTGATGATCGCTGTCTTGCCATCAAGCAGTTTCATAGCCAACCTTTCACACTCGCGGTCAAAGCCTTGACCGAGATGCCGTATTGATCGTGCAACGTGAGCAAGGCACCCGCGTCCAGAAATGCATCCGGCAACCCGATCTGGCGGAACGGCACGAAAACCCCCGCCCGCATCAACGTCGCCGCCACCGCTTCACCCAGTCCGCCGACGACAGAATGGTTCTCTGCCGTCACCACCAGCCGCCCGCCTTTGGACGCCTCGGCAATGATTGTCGCTGTATCCAGTGGTTTAATGGTCGGAACATGCAGCACACCGCAATCTACGCCATCCTTTTGCAGCGCTTTAGCCGCATCAAGGACCCGCATCGTCATAAGCCCAGAGGACACGAAAAGCACGTCACGCCCGTCGCGTAGCAATTTGGCCTGACCCAACTCAAACTTGTAATCATATTCGGACAGCACATCAGGCACTTGCCCGCGCAGCAGCCGCATATAGACGGGGCCGGGATGGTCCGCGATCACCCGCGTCGCCTGATCGATCTCTGTCGCATCGCACGGGTCGATGATCGTCAGGTTTGGCATACCCCGCATGATCGCCAGATCCTCGGTCGCCTGATGGCTTGGTCCATATCCCGTCGTCAGCCCCGGCAGGGCACAGACAATCTTGACGGGCAAATTTTCTTCTGCAATCGCCATTATGATGAAATCATAGGCCCGCCGGGCGGCAAAGACCGCGTAGGTCGTCGCGAATGGCGTAAACCCTTCCCGTGCCAGACCAGCAGCAGCACTTATCATCACCGCTTCAGCCATGCCCATCTGATAGAATCTATCAGGGTAAGCCTTTGCAAAAACGTGTAAATCCGTATATTTCGACAGGTCAGCGGTCAGGCCGACAATATCATCGCGATCCTTTGCCAAATCGACCAGCGCGTGACCAAAGGGGGCAGCAATGGTCTTGCGCCCCTCTGCATCAAGGCTTGCGATCATGGCGCTTGTCGCCAAACGTTCGCCTTTGGGTGCGGTGCGCGGCGTCTCTTTGGATTGCCGCCGGGACAGATATTGACCGTTCATGTCGGTTTCCCTTCGTCCAATATCGAAAGTGCTTTTGTCCATTCATCCGGCTCAACCCGCACAAAATGCGTGATCTCGCGGTCTTCTAGAAATGGAACGCCTTTGCACATCTTACTTTTGCAGATGATGACCCGCGGCTGCGCCACATCGTGATGACGCGCCGCATCAAATGCCGCGACAACCGCGTCCAAATCGTTCCCATCCACCTCTTGCGCAAACCAGCCAAAGGCAGACCACCGCCCCACCTCTGGCATCTGCGCCAACGCCGCAGTGGTCTTGCCGTCTGCTTGTTGGTCATTGAAATCCACAATGGCAATCAGGTTATCCAGCTTCCACTGCACCGCAGACATGACCGCTTCCCATGTGGACCCTTCGCCCAGCTCGCCGTCAGACAGCATGTTGTAAACGAAGGCTGGGTTCTTTTTACGCTTCAGCCCAAGGGCCGCACCCACAGCGATCCCAAGACCGTGGCCCAACGACCCGCCCGTAATTTCCATACCCGGGGTATAAGCTGCCATGCCAGACATAGGCATGCGACTGTCGTCCATGCCATAAGTACCGATTTCGTCCTCTGGCAGAATACCCGCCTCGATCAGCGCGGCATAAAGTGCAATCGCGTAATGCCCGATCGACAGGTAAAAGCGGTCCCGCCCCTCCCATGTCGGATCGTCCGCGCGGTAGGCCATCGCGTGGAAGTACGATACAGCCAAAACATCGGCCACACCCAGTGCTTGCCCGATATACCCCTGCCCCTGCACCTCTCCCATACGCAGCGCAAAGCGGCGGATGGCATAGGCACGGCGCGCCAGACTTACGTTCGATTGCATGCGACCCCTCCCGTGGTTGTGATGATCCGACCACCAGCGACGCTGCAAATCAATCCAATTCTCTTAACGATCAGTGAAGCCCTGCTTCAATATCCATCCAGGCTAACGTCGGCTCCGTCGCCCCCCCTGGCTTATATTCGGCACCCAATGGTATCGGCCAACCCAGCCTTTCAATGATCCCAAAGACATGCGGATACGAAAGCTCTCCATGATCTGGCGCACCCCGGTCCGGTACGCTCGCGAACTGGATATGCCCGATGATCGGCAACAGCCGTTCCAACCGATGGGTCACATCGCCCTCCATCAACTGCACATGATAGCAGTCGAACATCAGCTTTAGATTAGCCGCACCCACCTGGGCGATGATCACCTCTGCCTGTGCCGTGGTCGTCAAAAAGTACCCCGGCGCATCATAGCTGTTCAGCGGCTCGATCAAGATCGTCCGCGCAGTTTGCGCGCAGGCATAGCGTAAGGTGTCGATGAACGCCGCCTCCGCCTCTGGCCCAATTGCGAACCCTGACATGACATGCACGGCCCCCGCATCAACCGCATCTGCATAGGCGATCGCTTCATCCACTGCGGCCCGTGCATCGGCACCGCGCCCCGGCAAAGCCGACAAACCATTTTCGCCGGCCTGCCCCCGCCGGGTATTCAAACCCAACATTGGCAACCCAGTCTCTTCCAACGCAGCGCGCACATCAGCAGCGGGCACGTCATACGGCCAGTGGCATTCCACCGCCACAAACCCGGCCACCTTTGCCGCGCGGATCGCATCAGGTAACGCCAATTCCTGCCACAAAAACCCTAAGTTAGCCGAAAATTTCAGTCCCATTCCACACCAAATCTTTCTACAACAGCCGCCACCTGCGCATCGCTCAACGCGCGCGCGCCCATGCCCCGCGTCAACAAAGCAAGCCGCGCCGTATCTTCCAATTCCTCTATGGCATAACATGCAGCCTCCACGTCGCGGCCCGCGACGACTGGCCCATGGTGCGCTAGCATCACCGCAGACCGTTTTCCCGCCAGCCCGCGGACTGCGTCACCCATCGCCGGATCACCGGGCAAAAACACTGGTAGCAGTTGCACCTTGCCCAGTTTCATCACCGCATAGGGGGTGAGTGGCGGCAACCAGTTGTCTGCGTCCTGTCCGTCCAACAGGGACAGCGCCACCGCGTGACAAGAGTGTAAATGCACCACTGCGCCAGCTGTCCCGCGCGTCTCGTAAAAGGCGCTATGCAGAGGCATCTCTTTCGTGGGCTTGTCCCCTGCAACATGATTACCCTTGGCATCAAACCGCGACAGCCGCCCGGGGTCCAGCCGCCCGAAACTCGACCCTGTCGGCGTCACCAGCAACCCGCCATCCTCTGTCCGGGCAGAGATATTGCCAGATGATCCCCCTGTTAGTCCGCGCTCGTACATCGAACGCGCCAAGTCGCAGATCATTTCGCGCAGCTTGACCTCGCTCATGCCAACGCCCGCGCAAAGAAATCTTCCGCCCCGAAGTTCCCCGATTTCAAAGCCAACGCCACACGCACACCGCCGCTGTCTGCCGCACACCACGGCACACCCGGTGCAATTTCCGGCCCCACGTCCAGCCGCCTGACACCGAGTCCTTGGGTCACTGCGCCGCTCGACTCGCCACCGGCGACAACGAACCGCCGCACCCCTAGGTTTCGCTGCGAAACCGCTATGGCTGCGAGCGTATCCTCAACGATTCGCCCTGCCCTCTCTCGACCCAATTCAACTTGCGCCGTGCGCACCTTCTCTGGGCTGGCCGTCGCATAAACCAGTGGCGTGCCCCCCTGCCCTGCCAGCCAGTCGAGCACAGGCTGCACCCCATCCCGGTCCAACGCTAGTGGGTCCAACTGATAGCTCGGATTATCCGCTGCATAGGCCGCGACCTGCCTTTGCGTCATGGCAGAACACGACCCCGACAACACCAACGCAGGGCCTTCGGGCATCGTCCACACATCGCCCCCGGCGACATCCACCAACCCGGCTGCGCGGTACAATCCCGGCAAAGGCATGGCGACCGCACTGCCACCCGTCATCAACACATCATCTCGACACGCCGCCGCAATCACATGTAGATCATCATCCGCCACCGCATCCACGATCACATGACGCGCGTCCGTCGCATCCAGTGCCGCTCGAACCGCATACGATCCCTTGGCCACAGTCAGCCGATCTACCAACGCCACGTCGCCCGTCACCTGCGGGCGCAACAGCCGCATTAAGTTGCTGTCACGCATCGGCGTCAGCGGATGGTCCTTCATCGGGCTCTCCGCCAAGGGCTGCTGACCCACAAACAGATTACCCATAAAAATTGCTCGCCCATTTTCAGGAAACGCCGGGCAGTAAATCGTCTGCCGCACGCCAAGGCGGTGCATGATCGCCTCGGCGACAGGCCCAATATTGCCCTCGGCCGTTGAATCAAAGGTACTGCAATACTTCCAGAAAAACCGTGTCACGCCTCGCGCTTGGAACCAGTCCACCGCGGCCAGCGCTTGTGACACAGCTTCGGCCACAGGCTCTGTTCTGATCTTTAGCGCGATCACCTCGAATGGCGCAGCGTCGCCCCCCTCTGGCACGCCAATCCGCAATGATACTGGCTGCCCTGATCGCGCCAAAAGCCCAGCCAGATCCGTCGCACCCGTGAAATCGTCGGCGATTGCGCCAAACATTAAGCCTTCTCCGGCAGCGTCAAACCAGCATTGCGGGCATAGACCTTGGCCACCGCAGCGTCATCTTCGCGTCCCAGACCGGAACCGCTTGCCGCCATGAACTGCTGCAATGCAGCCGCAGTGATCGGTGCACCGAATTTCACAACGTGGGCAATCTCCATCACGATACCCAGATCCTTGGGCCAGATATCGACGGCGGACAGTGGCGTATAATCCCCGTCCCGCACATGCGGCCCCCTGCTTTCCAGCGCCCAGCTTGTACCGGCGCATTGCGGAATGATCTCTAGAAACTGTTCTGGACTGACACCTTGGGTCATACCAAATGTCATCGCCTCAGCCATCGCGGCGATATGCACACCAACCAGCATCTGATTGATGGCCTTCATTGACGACCCCGCGCCCACCTGATCGCCCAGCTCAAAAACCTTCGCTGCCATCGCATCTAATGCGGGTCGTGCCTTCGCAAACGCATCACTTGTGCCACTGGCTAAGATGGACAGTTCGCCGTCTGCCGCACGGAACGTACCGCCTGAAATCGGGGCATCAAGATACAGAAGCCCGTGTTCTGCACAGCCTGCAGCTAGGTCACGCGCCATCTGCGGTGCCATCGTGGCACAGGCGATAACAACGGTGCCTTTCGCCAGTTTCGCGGCGATACCCGTTTCGCCGAATAACACGCTCTCTGTCTGCGCCCCGTTCAGGACGACGACAATAACCGCGTCCAGCGTTGGCGCGATCTCATCAATGCGACCCGCTTCGCCGCCGGCCGCCTGAAACCGTGCCACTGCATCGGTGTTTATGTCGAATCCGTGGGTCTTTAGGCCGGCGCGGCGCAGCGCGCCCGCCATACCGAAACCCATCGCTCCAAGGCCGAAAATCCCCACCCGGTCGTTTGCCATTGCCATCTCTCCCTTGGTTCAGAAAAATGGTATACCAAGCACCGCAACCTGCCAAGCAAGTTCCACCAATGGTTTCGCGCAAAGTTAACCCACTGAAAATATGATGTATGTTATTCAGGTTTCGCGCGCGAAACCCTTAAGACTTTTCTAACAGCCGCGCCAACTCTGTCATAACCGACTCCATCGTGCTTTGATCAAGCATGCGACCCTTCAGCCGCAGGACAAACCCCTCCTGATCCTGCTCGACCCGCATGGTGACACCCGTTGACGTATGAAGTGTATCGTTCCCGCTCCAGCCCGCCCTTGGCACATTAATCTTCGGGCGCCCGCCCCGGCGCACATTGCGCGGCTGGTCTTCAAGTCCGTCGATAACCTGGGCCAGCAAGGTCCATTCCTCCTCCGCCGTCGCAGGATCATTGTCGCTTAGGATCTGCCGGAATTTCGGCTCTGCCCCGAAACGCAAAGCAGCCGCAATTTGAAGTCCTCGACGTTCGGTCAGGGATTCTGGATGCACAAGCATGTCGCCCAGTTCTTCAAAGACTGCAGCAAAGGACCTGACCTTACTCCGCTTCGCTTTGCTACCACTGCCAAACAGCTTTTCAACCGCTTCTTCGGTATGGGCAAAAGCCCCCTGCTGCGCCGCAATAACAGCAATCCGACCCCGTTCATAATGGGTCAGCGGCGCGCGCACTTCGTTCTCTTCGACCATCGCCGTATAGGCCGCATCGACACCACCCTGATCACGCACAACAGCCTTGATGGTGTCGTACTTACCAGGATTCAAATCCGCTAACCCCCTAACGGCCAGCAGACGGCGATAGCCGGACAACAGGCCAAATGGCTGGTCCGAGCCTTCGGGAAGGCGAAATACCTCGATCGGCAACCGCAGGCCATTTGCCCGGATCGAGATCTTCAGTTCTAGCATTTCACTTTCGTTCAAGACTGACCGATCTCGGATCATGGCGTCAGCGTGGATCTGGTCTAGCGGAATTTCCACCAACACCAGTCCCGCTGCTTCAGCTTTACGTAATCGCGCGGCATCTGCCGAATCCTTGGCTCGTCCGGCCCTGACATCAGCGGCTTCGCTACTGGACTGAAGTGCTGATTCTGCCGCAACCTGCGCGATCGGGGCACTCGGACGGGGGGAGGTTTCGCTGCGAAACTCTTCCTCGAACCGATTTAGATCATCAGCACTTGGGGCTTCTAGCCGTCTGCGTTTTGCCATGTCCTTAACCCTTCTCTGCCATCTGTTGATCGCGCCACCATGTCCCTAAAAGGACTTCTTTCACTTCGGCCCATGTCCGGTCAAAAGTTTCACGTCCCCGCGTATAGGTATCGCGATTGAAATCCCGGTAATCCGCTTCGTAGATACCATTCACCTGTTCGCCAGCCTGGCCAACCATTGCCGTCATTTCCTGACGATAAGTTGTCATGAAGTCGCCGAAATAGGCCTGAATAACATTTGCCAAATCGGTCTGCTGGTTCGCATCAAAACGTGTAATGAGAGCACGGACAGCGTCCCATTCGAACTTCATTTCTGGCAAACCATCGCGTCGGTTTACAGCATTCACCCCATCTTCGATGCTGGCGAATGTACTATAGAGCATGTCAAAGAACCGTCCGGTGGAATCAAATTCGAGGAACGACGCACCAAGTGGCACCAAGAGAATGTCGGCAGCGGCCAAAGCGTTAATGGTCAGATAACCCAAAGCGGGCGGCGTATCGAGCAGGACGATGTCGTAGTCGTTCAGGATACCTTCGTCTGTCAGGGCGTTTGTCAGACCATCCCAAAGGGCCCAACTGCGCAACGCCATACGCCAGACTGGCACTTGGAATTCCGCCCAATAGAGGTTCAGTTGTGCGCCGATCAAGTCGATGTTGGGCCAATGCGTCGATTGGATCACGTCACGCGCAGAGATAGTCGAAGCCTCTGTTAGGGTCTCATCGAAGGGCAGGGGGGCAATCCCCTCTGCCACGCGTACAGTATTTTCGGCTTGGACTGCGCGAGCGTAATCCTTGGCGATCAACGGGAAGGCGGTCTGCCATTCATCCTTGACGTCACCACCCATAATCGAGGTCATAGAGCCTTGGCTATCAAGGTCGATCACCAGCACGCGGTAGCCATCAAGCGCTGCAGACATGGCGAGGTGAGCCGCTGTGGAGGTCTTGCCAACGCCGCCTTTGAAGTTGGCAACAGCGATGACTTTTGCGGGTAAGCCTTCTGGGCGCCATGGCTGGTATTCTTTGCCTGCTGCACCTTCAGCGGCGAAGTGACCACGTAGAGCGAGGACTTCTTCGAGGGTAAACCACTTTGTTCCGCCTTCACCGGTGCCCTGAGGCAGATCGGGATGGGTGCGCAGGACCCTACGAAAATGACCGGATGCAACCGGGATTAGATATTTGCAAATTTCCCAAGTGGAAAACTTGCGCAGACGCTTTTTGCCGTCAGGCGCATAGCCTCGTTTGGCTAAATCGTCACGGCCTTTTGCAGCAAAACTCGCTGCCTTGGCGAATCGCGCTGTGTCTATTTGGGGTGAAAGCTTAGCCCCGGCTGCGGCGGGATCTATGCCGAAATACGGGGGGAGGGGAGTTTTGGGCGATGGGGGCATTTGAGCGTCCATGTGCGCGAGGTCATGTGATATTGCCGAAACTATGGCACATCACATGACCGGTGTGAATCGCAGAGGGACAATTTCGAAGATATTATGGATTAGAAGAAGAAAAACACATGCGCTGTTTGATTGAATTTTAGTATTTTAAGAACTTTTCAGGTAACTTATTGCAATAGTATCAATGCATTACGACGTATTAGGTACCTGCTTACAGGACCAGTGGTACCCGATATCGGGCGCAAAGGTGCCTGTCTGCGGGATGTCAGGGTCCGATTCGCGGGTTTTAGGGCTGTAATAGGGTCTATTGAGGCCAGTTACGCGAATCGGATGGTTTTTAGCGATCGGCAGTCCTGTAGATGGGTTCCTTTAGCAGTGAGAGGCATCCCGTATTCAGGCACCCAAAGCGGGATTGCCTGCAGGTGCCTTTCAGGGCATCATAAGAGCAACGGGCAAAAGACCCGAGGTATGGGCAGAGGAGCGCGATGTGAAAGCCGTCGCAAGGGAAAAACAGACAGGTGCTTTGCGCCGGTCCGCCGTCAAAAAGCATGTCGCAGCGATTCATATCTCTGGCAAACTAAGTCTGCTGCAGCGAAAGTTGTCGACCGTCCTTTTACAGAACGCCTACGACACGCTGACGACCGCACCGCGGCATGCGATTGATGTCAGCGTTTTAAGCGCCATGATCGGCTATAACTCTAATGACGTAGAGACACTGAAACAGTCTCTACGCGGGCTTGTAGAGACTGTTGTCGAGTGGGACATGCTAAACCCAGATCAGACGCAGGAGTGGGGCGTAAGTTCGTTGCTAGCCTATGCAAAGCTAAAGGGTGGGGTCTGCGAATACGCGTATTCATCGGCGTTGGCAGAAAAGCTGCACGACCCGGATGTTTTCGCGATGATAAACTTAGACATCATGCGCAAATTCTCGTCCGGGCATGCTTTGGCGCTTTACGAGAATTGTTATCGATTTGTCCGCACGGGGAGCACCGGTTGGTGGCCAATCGGTACGTTTCGGCGGCTGATGGGCGTAGAAGACAGTGCCTATTACGAGAGTTTTAAGCATCTGAACGCCAAGATCATCAAACCTGCGGTTGAGGAAGTGAACCGTGCCTCGAATATCGTTCTGACACCAGAATTCAAACGGATGGGACGGCAGGTCAGCGACCTTAGGTTTTTGATCGGGCCGAACCCACAATTGGCGCTGCTGGATATCGACGACGGTGGTGGTTTGCGGAAATCCAGCGTGTACGATCGACTACGTACGATGGGGGTCAGTGATCGGCTGGCGCGGCAATGGTTGGCGCAACAGGGCGAGGATTACGTCGCCGAAAAGCTGGAATATGTGGCAGGGCAGGCGGGGGTAAATGACCCGGTGCGTTATTTGTCGGCCGCCTTGACGGCAGATTATCGGCCTGAACGAGTCGAGGTAAAGCCAGATCCGGCGGTGGTGGCTGAGGTTCAGGCAAAGCGTGACGCTGTCGCCGAGGCAGAGGCGGCCCGCGATGCCGAGGTGTCTGCAGGTCGGCAAGCACGGTCCGCGACCATGGAGCGGGTCCGGTCCCTCGCCGCAGCCCGGACGCCAACCCAGCGTGATGCGGATCGGCGGCAGTTCATGGCGACGTTGACAGACGAGACCGATCGAGAGGTCTTTGCTAGGTTAGGCTGGCAGGCGGCGCTGTTGCATGCACAAATGGCGGCGTTTTGGGACCGGATCGCGGCAGAGAGTTGACAGCCCGGCGACAGGGTGCCACCGATGGTATACCATTTATCTGGAGGATTTCCCATGACGTCGACGCTGGCCATTGGCAACTATAACCCCACCGACCGCGCGGCGCTCGTCGATGCTTTCGATGCGCATGTGATTGCAGGGCCGGACGAGATCGCGGCGCTGGATCAGGGTCTGCGCGAAGGCATTACGGCGGTGGCCTATGCCGGGCATCATGCCTTTGGTGGCGATCAGATGGATTTGCTACCGCAGCTGAAGGTCGTGGCAAACTACGGCGTTGGTTACGATGCGATTGATGTGAGTGCGGCGAATGCCCGGGGGATAAAGGTCACAAACACCCCGAACGTGTTGAATGACGATGTCGCGGATCTGGCGATTGCCATGTGGCTGGTGCAGGGGCGAGAGATGCGCGCGGCCGAAGAGCGGGTGCGTAGTGGCGCTTGGGCGAAAGAGGGTCCGGCACCTTTGAACCGCAAGCTGTCTGGTGGCACGGCCGGTATCATGGGGATGGGGCGGATCGGGCGCGATATCGCGGATCGGCTGGCGGCGTTTAAGATGGACATTCATTACCACGCGCGCAGCGAAAAGGAGACGCCGGGTTGGATGTATCATGCGGACCCTGTGGCACTTGCAAAGGCCGTGGATTTTATGTTCGTCGCGCTGGTAGGCGGACCGGAAACGGAAAATTACGTCTCTAAAGAGGTGATTGCGGCACTTGGGACGCGGGGTGTGGTTATCAATATCTCTCGTGGGTCGGTGATTGACGAAGAGGCGCTGCTGGACGCGTTGGAGAGTGGCGCGATTGCAGGCGCTGGTTTGGATGTGTTTGTTGGCGAGCCAAAGGTGAACCCGCGATTCCTGACGCTGGAAAATGTGGCGTTGCAGCCGCATCAGGGGTCGGGGACAGTCCAAACGCGGGCGGCCATGGCGCAGTTGCAGCGTGACAACGTGGCGGCGCAACTTGCGGGCACGGATTTGCTAACGCCGGTGAATTAATGCGGCGGGGCAGGGGGGCAGCGCCCCCCTTGCCCAAGGGCAGCACACGTTTTGAGAAGCGATGGGAAGACGCCTTAAGGTTTGTCGTCGGTCATGTAGTGGCGGATGTTGTCTTCGTAGCTATCGTCAGCTGTGAGGCCGAGGCGTTCGGCCTTATCGGCGTGAATATCCCAGCGCCAGCCAGAGACGATGCGCTGCACGTCCGATTGCGGCGTCCAGTCAATGAGGGTGGCGGCCTGTGGGCCGGTGACGGCGGTCATGGCGTCGATCATTTGTTGAATGCTCCATGTCCGGCCGGGCATCTGCATCACGCGGTTCTGCCCCAAGTCGGCGGCTGCGAGGTTTGCGCCTTTGACTAGATTTTCGACGCATTTGCGTGGCGATAGATAGTAATGCTCGAAATCAGAGGCGACGGGACAGATGGCGGGCTGACCGTTCAGCGGTTCTCGGAAGATTGAGGACATGAAACCCGACGCAGCGCGGTTGGGTTTGCCGGGGCGGACCGAGATTGTTGGCAAACGGAAAGCGCGGCCGTCGATGTAACCTTTGCGGGTGTAGTCGTTGATCAGGGTTTCCCCAATCGCCTTTTGTGTGCCGTAAGATGTTTGGGGGTTGGGATAGCTGTGATCGCCCAATGGGTCGACAGCTTCGCCGCCGTAGATGGCGATGGAAGACGTGAAAATGACGACGGGTTTCGTACCCAGACTGCGGCACCGCTCTAGGACGTTGTAGGTGCCGAACAGGTTGATTTTCATACCGGCGTCAAAGTCTTCCTCGGCGTGGGAGGAAACAATGGCAGCAAGCAGATAGATGACGTCGATGTCAGCGGTTACAGCCTGCGCGACGGACGCTGGGTCAGCGATATCGCAGCGTGTGGTTGTCACCTCGAATGAAGCGTCGACCGATGCGGGGTCATTGATGTCCGCGAGGGTCAGCCGTGTGATTGGCTGGCCGCGCAGGGTCCCGTTGGCGGCCAGAGCGGATGCCAGTTTTTGGCCAATGACACCGCCGCCGCCGATGATGAGAATGTTCATGGGGTTGCTCCGTTCGAGGTAAGATTTGCAGCCAGGGCAAGGCCGACGACGGCCAGCATTGCAGCAGCCATGACGGCATTGATGCGGCGTTGTGATGTGGCTGACAGGTTTAGACGATGCAGACTGGACCCGGCCCAAAGCCATGCAAGGTGGATCGGCACCCAGATCAGGTTCATGATGATCAGCTTACTGAACGTTTCCCACATGAGGTTTTCAGGGGCATAGGCAAAGTTCGCCATGAGGGTCGTATTAACGGCGTAGGCCTTAGGATTGATCAGTTGCAACAGAATGCCGGCGCCAACTCCCGGGCTGCTGTCGGCGGTGATAAAAGCAATTTTAGACCCCGCGAAGGCGATCTTGGCTGCGAGGTAAATCAAATAGCCGAGCGAGGCCGCCATCAATAGATAACGTAGGGACGGCACGGCCAAGATGACTGCGGCGAGGCCCGTGATGACGGCCAAAAGCACGAGGTTCGTGCCTATAAAAAGGCCGATCAAATAGCGCAGGCCCGCACGGAACCCGAATCCGGAACCGACTCCAGCGGTAGAGAGGACTCCTGGCCCCGGCGTGCCGACCAGAAAGAGGACCGCGGCGGCAAAGGTCAGCATGGACCGAAGACCAGTTGCACCTTCATTGCGCGACTGCGGTCGTTAGCGGTGGCAAAAGCCTCGGCGTATTCCGCAAGGGGAAAGCTGTGGGTCAAGAGGGGTGATACGTCGATCAGCCCGTCCTGCATCATCTTGACTGCCAACGGGAAGGCGTCGTGAAAGCGGAATGACCCCGTGAGAGAAATTTCGCGGGCAGTGATCATCATCATCGGCAAAGTCATGTCGCCCGAAAGGCCGAGTTGCACGATTTTGCCGCGTGGACGCAGGGTCGTGATACCAGCCGTCAGTGCGGCCTGCGCGCCTGAACATTCGAAAAGCACATCCAGCGTGCCTTTATCGGACGTGTAAGTGGCCAACGCGTCGGGATCTTTTGCGGTATTCAGGGTCACGTCGGCGCCGCAGGTGCGGGCGATTTCTAGTACCGGGTCGGCAATGTCAGTGGCAATGATTTCCGCCGCACCAGCGCGGCGGGCGGCAAGAATCACAAGAATTCCGATGGGGCCGCAGCCCGTGACCAGTACGCGCTTGCCCAGCATGTCGCCCGCGCGGGTCACCGCGTGGAGCGCTACCGAAAGTGGTTCAGCCATAGCGGCTAGCGATGCGTCCAGCCCAGTTGCTACGACACATTGCGACGCGTCGGCGGTCAGGCTGTCGCGGAAGGCCCCTTGGATATGCGGATAGGGCATGGCGGAGCCGTAGAAACGCATGTTTAGGCATTGGTTTGGCAGGCCGCGCAGGCATTCGACGCAATCACGACACGGGCGGGAAGGCGAGACGGCGACAAGATCACCGATAGCCAGCCCTGTGACATCGGCGCCAAGATCGGCAACCTCTCCAGCGACTTCGTGGCCAAGGATCATGGGTTCACGCAGCTTTACCGCGCCGAAACCACCGTGATTAAAGTAATGTAGATCAGAGCCGCAGATGCCGCCCCGTTTCATTGCGATGCGGACCTGGCCGGGGCCGGGGGCCTCTTGGCGGGTGTCGGTCAGGCGCAGGTCGCGGGCGGCATGGGCGAAGAGGGCGCGGGGCATCAGGGGCCGTCCTTGCATCGGGGAAGGAATGGTATACCATTTCATCAAGGCGCTTTGACGGCCCATTGTCAAGGACGCCACATGTGAAGAACGGGGGAGGTCCCATGGAATTGTTTGATCTGACCGGGCGCACGGCGCTGGTCACAGGATCCTCTATGGGGATCGGGTTTGCGCTGGCGCGCGGACTGGCGCAGGCGGGTGCACGGATCGTGCTGAATGCGCGTGACGCTGACCGGCTGGCGGACGCGGCGGAGCGGTTACACGGCGAAGGGTTCGATGTCGATACACTCGTGTTTGATGTCACCGATGCGGTGGCGGTGCGGGCTGCAGTCGACGGCTACGAGGCTGATCGGGCCATCGATATTTTGATCAACAATGCTGGGATGCAGCATCGCGGCCCGTTAGAGGATTTCGAGGTTGAGGCCTTTGATCGTCTGATGCGGACCAACGTGAACTCTGCCTTCTATGTCGGGCAGGCGGTGGGGCGTCATATGATCGGACGCGGGGCCGGGCGAATTATCAATATCGCGTCTGTTCAGACAGCTCTGGCACGGCCGGGGATTGCACCCTACACCGCGTCCAAGGGGGCGATTGCCAACTTGACCAAGGGGATGGCGACGGACTGGGCGAAACATGGGCTGAACTGCAACGCGATTGCGCCCGGATATTTTGATACGCCGTTGAACGCGGCGCTTGTGGCGGATGCGGATTTCTCCGCGTGGCTGGAAAAACGGACCCCGGCGGGGCGCTGGGGCAAGGTCGAAGAACTGGTGGGGGCGGCTGTATTTTTGTCGTCGCGGGCCAGTAGCTTTGTGAATGGGCAAACAATTTTCGTGGACGGCGGCATTACTGCCAGCCTGTGAGGGAGAGAGATATGAGCAAGCCAAAAATCGGTTTTATCGGCGTGGGTTACATGGGTCACGGGATGGCCAAGAACCTTGTGCAAAAGGGCTATCCGCTGTGGGTAAAGGGGAACCGCAACCGCGAGCCAGTAGAGAGTTTGGTGGGGATGGGTGCTGTGGAGGTCGCTTCTGCCCGCGAAATGGCAGAGGTTTGCGACATCATTCACCTGTGTTTGAGCAATTCACCGCAGGTGGAGGCTGTGTTCGGCGGCGAGGACGGAATATTGGCGGGCGCGCGGGACGGGCTGATCGTAATTGATGCCACGACGGCGGATCCGACATCTACTGCGCGGCTGGCAGAGGCGCTGGCAGAAAAAGGCGGCAGGCTG
Source organism: Loktanella sp. (assembly GCA_024635625.1). Taxonomy (GTDB): domain Bacteria; phylum Pseudomonadota; class Alphaproteobacteria; order Rhodobacterales; family Rhodobacteraceae; genus Loktanella. The sequence continues at coordinate 33,777 of JAGXIQ010000135.1, forward strand.
GTCGATGCGCCGCTGGGTCGCACGCCGAAAGAAGCAGAGGCCGGGACACTGGATTGCATGGTCGGTGCCGACGATGCGACCTTTGCAGAAGTCTTGCCAGTGATCGAGTGCTGGGCGGGTAACATTACCCATGTCGGGCCGGGCGGGGCAGGGCACAAGATGAAGTTGCTGATGAACTTCATCAGCATGGGCTATGCATCGCTATATGCCGAGGCGACTGTCCTTGGCGCGGCAGTGGGAATTCCACCGACGAAAGTGCGGCAGGTTATTGGCAGCAGTCGTCTGACGAATGGGTTCTTTGATACATTCATGACCTATGCGGTGGACCGCGAAGAGGTGCACAAGTTCACCATAGCGAACGCAGCAAAGGATCTACGCTATGTTGGCGCGATGGCAGATGCGGCTGGATTGACGACGATCATGGCGTCTGCGGCGAAGCAGTATTTCGCACAGGCAGAGGCGTCGGGCCACGGGGGTGATTTTGTGCCTTCTATCACGGACCGGGTCGGGGCGCTGAACGGGCTGGATATGGCGGAAGAAGCCAAGCGCGGGCGCTAACTGTGTGACCGATTCAGTCAAAACAGCCTTTTGCGCTGTGATGGCTGACGACGGCGGCATCCCATGATGCCGCCGTCAAAGTTTGGTTCATTGTTCGCGGAATGCGCGTGACATGCTGTCAACGATCGGGCGCGCAATGTATTGTGCGAATGTACGTTCCGCTGTCTGGATCATTATTTCTGCGGGCATGCCCGGAGTTGGAGTGAACTTTGGAATGCGCGTGATCTCTCTGGGTGTGATCGAGATGCGTGCGACGTAGACTTCGGCTGCGACACCTGTCGAGGTGTCGGTGATGGAGTCCGCGGAAACATAATAGACTTCTCCGTTCAGCACCGGGGTCGTGCGCTGGTTCAGGGCGGTCAGGCGGACCGTCGCGGGTTGGCCCCTGCGGACGCTGTCAATATCCGTCCGGCGCACCTGAACTTCGATGATGAGCGGTTCGTTGTCTGGCAGAATTTCCATGATCGGTCGTCCGCTTTCTACGACCCCGCCCGGCGTATGATAATACAGTCGGACGATGGTGCCGGACACCGGTGCAGAAATGAGCGCGCGTTCTTGGATGTTGGTTGCCGACCGCGATTGTTCGCGAACAGAATCTAACTCTGCCTGGATCGGTTGCAGGTGGTCGAGTGCGGTTTCCGCATAACGATTTTCGGCCTGCTCGATCTGCTGGGTATACTTCATGTTGATCTGCTCGCTTTCATCCACTTCGGATTCCAAGCGGCCGATTTGTCCCTGCGCCTCTATGACGAGGCGTTCGATTGCTGTGACTTCGAAGCGGCGGATCAACCCGCGATCCAAGAGGCTGCGCTTGCGCGCGTAATCATCCTTTAGCAGGGCAAGTTGGCTGCGATGAGATTCGAGTTGGGTCTGATAGCCTTTTGCCCGGATTTCGAGGGCATCTATGTTGCGTTCAAGTAAGCCAATGTCGTTTTGCAGGGCCGTCTCTGCGACCTGAAAGGCAAGTAATTGGCCATCAAGGATTGCTGCGACCTCGAAATCGTCGCGGGCACTGGCCAGATGCGGGGGAAACACCAGTTCCGGGTCGCGGGCATTCTGAGCCACAAGCCGCGCCTGTGTCGCCTCAAGCCTGATTTGCCGCAAAAATAGTTCGCGGGAATTGGCATTCGCGACTGTCGGGTCCAGCCGAAGCAGGAGTTGACCAGCGGCGACACGGTCGCCTTCGCGCACGTTGATTTCCTCGATAATCCCGCCTTCGAGGTGTTGGATGATCTTATTCTGGCCGGTTGCCACAAAACTGCCTTGCGCGATGACCGCTGCGGCCAATGGTGCACTGAAGGCCCAGATGCCGAAGCCGCCGAACGTGACGATCATCATGATCAGGCCGACGATCACATGCTTTCGAATGGAACGCGGCACCTGAGCATACCATTCTTCGCCCGGCTGGAGAGTGATGTCAGTCATTTCTTCACCTGTGGTGCCTTGCGACCGGCCAGTTTTTCAAGCACCGCCTGTCGTTCCCCGAAAAGTTGGATTGTCCCGTCAGCCAGCAACATGACCTTATCGACCGAGCTGAGTAGCGAGGGCTTTTGCGTGATGACGACGACGGTGATCTTGCTGGCTTGCGCGTGTTTGATCGCCCGTGCCAACGCCTTGTCACCATTTGTGTCCAAGTTGGAGTTCGGCTCATCGAGCACCACAAAACGGGGGCTGCCGTAAAAGGCGCGCGCCAGTGCGATCCGCTGCTTTTGCCCACCAGACAGTGGAGAACCGTCCGAGGCCACGACCGTCTCGTAGCCTTGCGGTAGATTTGCGATCATCTCGTGTACGTCGGCCAACCGCGCGGCTTCGTAGATATCCGCGTCGGTAGCATCGTCACGCATCCGACCGATGTTATTTTTAATCGTGCCGGGGAATAGCTGCACGTCCTGCGGCAAATACCCGATGTTTTCGCCGAACTGCCGCGGGTCCCAATTGCGCAGGTCCATCAGGTCCAGTCGCACATTGCCCGAGGTGGGTAGGATCGAACCAACCAGCATTTTACCCAGCGTTGTCTTACCCGCACCAGAGTTGCCGATCACGGCAAGCGTTTCCCCGGCATTGAGCGAGAAGCTAATTCCGTTCAGGATGACCTGCTTTGTGCCGCCCGGGACATAAAGCAGCCGTTCCACGTCTAGGCGTCCTTCGGGCTTTGGCAGCCAAAGCTTTTCAAACTGGTGCCTAGATCCAGTCAGAAGGGTCTTGATCCGCTCGAACGCCATTCGCGACACGGAAAAGCCATTCCAGCCTTCGATGGCGCCTTCGATAGGAGCCAGCGCGCGGCCCGCGATGATTGAAGCGGCGATCACCATGCCGCCGGTGATCTGGCCGTCGATAGCCAGATAAGCGCCCCAACCCAGCATTCCGACCTGTGTCAGCATGCGGATGATACGCGACACCGCCGCCGACGTGATGTTGCGATCCTGCGCCTGTACCTGCGCCGTCAATGACGCTGCCGTGTCGCGGCCCCAGATGGTTACCGCCTCTGGGATCATTGCTAGGGCATTGATGATCTGGGAATTGCGGGCCATGGAATCGAGGTGCAGATTTGCGCGAGACTGGGCGGCATGGGCTGCGGAAAAAGGCTTTGACGTGACCTTTTGGTTGACCAGCGCCACGACCAGCAGAAGAAGCGCGCTGGTGACAACGATTGCGCCCAGATGTGGATGCACAAGAAAGATCGCGGCCAGAAAGATTGGGACGAAGGGCATGTCGAGAAAGGAAATGAGGGTGCCCGAGACCAGAAATCCCCGAAGCGTCTGAAGGTCGCCAAGGGTTTGGTATTCGCGTCCGTTGCTGTGCAGCGCAGAATGGGCGGCGGCGCTTAGGATCGGTGCGCCAAGGCGGGCAGCCAGTTCAACGGCCGTGCGCATCAGCACAAAGCGGCGGATGGCGTCAAAGATCGCCTGTAGCACCACCGCACCGACAATAAGGATTGTCAGCATGACCAGCGTATCAACCGAACGGCTGGTCAACACCCGGTCAGAAATTTGAAACAGGTAGATCGGGATCGCGAGGATCAGGATGTTTGTGGCGCAGGTCAGCACGAGCACGAACATCATGTTCTTTTTAACCGCTGCGAGGCCAGTCCGCAGGGCCGCGCCAAAGTCCTCTGATCCAAGTCTTTTGTGAAAGCTGGGCGGTTTGTTGTTGCCACCACCACCACCTGTTGCCGGCAGGTTGTCGCCCGCGTCCCGGCGGGCGACAGGCCCGGTGTCGCCGTCTATAGTGACACCGATCGGGGCGTCTGGCGTTGTAACGCGGGCTTCGGTCGGTTGGGCCGCAGACTTTGCGTTTGTTTCATTCGCTTTGGGCCCGGGGTCTGTCGCGGTGGAATGCTTTGACGCTGGTGCATCGGTCGCCTTGACCTTTGGCGCATTGCCGCTGGCGGTCACGCGATCCATTGAAGGGGACAGGGCCGGTGCTTTTTCTGATGCGCTAGATTTAATGTGCTCAGCGACGCTCGCCTCGGTCAGTTCGGGATCCTTGGTCGTATTGGTCCGGGATGACCTAAACTGCGGCGCCACCCACAAGGGCTGGGCCGTTTCCTTCAGGCGCAACTCTTTGGTGAGAAGCAGCGGCTCTGACGTCGCATTGGACGGAGGGGCCACGCGGTTTTGCGTCCGGCGCGATGTTTCGAACTGCTGTGCGTCGTCTGTATGATCTTTCACGTTCGAACCATTGTGCTGGGAAACTGGGAGGAGGGGCGGGGGCGGTTAGGTCAGCATGGATTGCATGATGTCAGAGGCACCGGGCATGTCTGCGATATGACTGTTCGTGGCCATGACAATGTCGTCTGCCAGATCGTCCCCGATCATGTCGTCGACAAGGAAGGCGACCGCCTCGTTCGCGAGGTCAGAGATCATCGCACCGGGGGAAGGCGTGTCGTTGTCGACGAGGTTCGCCTGATAGATCAGCGCGTCGGAGTAGGTCTGGCCCTGCGCCATCACGACGCTGTCGATGCCGCTGTCGCGGATAGCCGCCACGTTGGCGAGGATGTTCGAGCCAGTCGTCACTACCATTTCAGCCTGCAAGGCGGCCGCAAAATCGTCACGCAGCAGGTGAACCTGATCGGCGTCGCCGAGGATGTTTGTCTGATCGATGTAGTTCACGGTGGTAAAATCACCGTCGATATAGAGGACCCGCAATAAGGCGATGCCGTCGAAAAGCGTGTCGGTGGCGACCTCTTCAGAGATGTTCTGTGCGCCGGCTTGCAGATCTGCGATGGCGGTCTGGAAAGTGTCGGTGATGACGGCGTCCGTGTCAGCGCCGATGGTCTGAATGATGGCTTCGTTGAAAAGCAGGTTGTCGGCGGTCGACACTGAGGGTGCCAAATCTGCGTTCGGGGCCGGTTCTGAATCGGCGGCATCCTCTGCCGGGGGCTGAGGTTGTTCGATACCCATGACACCGTCGGAGGCACTTGCGTTGCCTTCGGTCGCGACACCCAGATTAAGCGGTGTTGTATCAGCCGTCGTTGCTGGCGCATTGGGTGTCGTCGGGGGCGGATCCGCTGCAGTGATATGCGGTGCTGGGGCGGGGCCAGAGGTTTGCGAACTGGTCTGGGTTTCATCCGAACCGATAGAAGGCGCTGCAATTCCGGTGGTATCCACGTCGGAAGTCGTCGTGGCAGTTGCATGTGCGACAGTGTTGCCGGTCGAGCCGCTGTCGTCGGATGTGGCCAAGATTTCTGTTGCAGCCGTTTCGACAGTCACAGCTTCTTGTGTCGTGGTGACGACGGTATCAACGGCGTCCTGAGGGCTGGCGGGAACGTCTGGTTCTGTAACTGCGGGTGCTTCAACTGCAACGGGTTGTGCTGCCGGGGTGGAGGACGTGCTGACGATATCGCTATCGAGCAGGATATTCGTTTGAGTGATAAGATTGATGTCGATTACATCGCCATTCACGATGATGAGGTCGTATTGAAAGCCAAGCTCGAAAGCATCGAAGACGTTTCCGAGGTTGTTTTCGCCCAGACCTAGAAACAAGTTCGTGCCACTTTGCGTCACAACGGCCTGATCGAAATCGGTTGTGAAGTTGTTTTGCAGCACCCAGTTGATCTGCGTCACCGGGGCATTCACGTGGGCAACGACCCAATTTTGTGGGAACTGCGGGATCGCGGTTGTGGGAGCGGCGGTGGCGGCATCGCCGTGCGATGATTTGGTACCGATGGCCGCGACGTTCTGCACCGTCGAGGCATTATCCCCCGCTGTCGCCTGAAGAAGTTCAGGGGACACTGCGTCATGTTCGACAAGCACGTTAATCTGGCTGATCCCGTCGAAGCGGACGACATTCCCGGCGGCCACGATGACGGGTGCATCTAGCCAGACAGAGGTGACAGTCGCAGTATTGACCAGCGTATTGGCCCCGGCAACAACCTGACTGCCGTCGTCTGCAAGGCTGGTGCCGTTGTCCTGCGTGAAATCGCGGCCAAAATTATGCGCCTGTGCTGCGACTTCTGCCGCTGCTTCCTCTGCTGCGGTTTTGTCTTTTACGTAGCGGGGCAGAAGGTCTTCGAAGCTTGGCATCTCTTCGGCGACGGCACCGTTGACGAGAAGGGTATTGGCCGCGTCGGCCCCGGTGACGACAGAGACGGCAAGTGTCGGCGCGGCGATGTCGGCCAGCGCCTTTGCGGTTTCAACGATCGTAGGTACTTCTACGATCCAGTCGACGTCGGTTGGGTTGAAGTGTGCCGGAAGCGGTGCAAGTGCGCTGGCTGCGTCGACCATTGTATGCAACGCTTCTTGCAATGCGGGCACCGATTGCATCGCGACTGCGTCCACGTTCCCGAAGGTGTCGTCGTCGGTCAATGTGTTGCGCTGAATCGTGACTGTTGCGACGCTGGATGCAACCGAAAGGTTAAGGGTCACAGACTGCGAGGCGGTGTCCGGCGTCGGCGCGGTCGCGGGCGTTTCTGTAACGTCCTGAAACACGGTCCAACCCACGCCAACAGGTGGGAGAGTTATTGCTGTTTCCTCTGGCGTTGAGTTGACGGCGTGTTCGGGGCCTTCGTATTCCGCGGATGGGATAAGATCGACGCGGTGCATTGGGGCGGGCAAAACCTTGTAGCCCAACTCTCCTTCGTAGTCTTTTAGGACGTAGCTATGTTTGACACCGCTGCTGTCCAAATCGAGAATTCTTTGTTCTTCTTCGGCAGCCTTGGCTGCACGAAACTCGTCGTAATCCAGCCGCATCCTGTTCTGCTCCACCAGCATCTCGAAAGCTCCGATGAAGTGGGCGATCTTTTCTGAGACGGCATCGAGTGACATGACTGACTGATCTTTCAGGTCGGATTACGGGAAATAAATTTGGGATCGTATTCCATAAAATAATGGTGGTTTGGGTGTCCGGGGCCGGACAAACCGGCCCCGGACAGTTTTGCATCGGGACTTAGGATTCGCTGTCGTCGCCGATGTAGTTGGAGCTGAACGAGCCGCCGACGACATTCATGTCGACGCTGTTGCCCAGTACGTTGGCACCCATGATGATGTCCTGATTGAAGGCAGAAACATCAACCTGAGCCGCCGCAGAGGCGTAGGATTCACCGGTCACGTAACCGTCGTCCCCGTTTGCCGAACCCCAGGATCCAGCATTGCCACCCGCGCCGCCGTCGCCATTCACGGCCGAGCCACCGGCGCCGCCCATGACGTCACCCGCAGTGACAGCACCACCTTCGGCCATGCCACCCGCAGCCATGCCGGATGCACCAGACGCTGCAGTGATCGCACCGCTTGCGCCGCCCATGCCGCCATCTGACATCACGTCGCCGCTGGCCATGCCTTCAGAGGCAGAGGTTGCCATATTGCCGACGTCACCGCCTGCACCGGTCGACACGTCAGTGTCGTTGTCGGTCATGGACTCTGCCAGTGCCTCGGCTGCGATGTCCGACAGACCGCCGTAGCCGCCATCGCCATCTGCAAAGCCTTCGGCATTGCCGCTGGCATCCGAGGCGTTGGTTGATCCGGCGTCGCCACCGTCACCAGAGGCCGCATCGCTTGTGGCCGAGCCGTCCGTAGACGTCTGTGCATCAAGAGATCCGTCCGTGTCGGACCCGCCACCAGAGGCGGTAGAGGTACCTTCGCCACTGGCATCGGCATCCGCGTCGTTGCTTGCGTTGCCTGCAGCACCCGCACCAGAAGTGGTGGTGGCCGCTGCGTCGCCTTGCGCCGAGGCATCGTCGTCGGCATTCGCCATCGCCTCTGCACCGGCACCGGTGGTTCCGGTATTGGTCGCCATACCCGCAATGTCATTGGTCACGGGGCCAGAGGCCGCGGTCCCTGCACCGCCTTCGCCAGACTGGGTATCCCCGGTCATGTCGACGTCGGTCATCGCGTCGTTGTCGGTCGAGCCAAGCGCACCTGCACCGCTTTGAGATGCGGTGCTACCACTTGCGGTCGCATCTGCATCGTCATCGGTCGCTGCGTCGGACGTTCCGCTGGCACCGGACATTGCGGCCGCATCGGCGCGACCCGTGGTGTCCTGCGTCGCAGCGCCGGCATCACCATTGGCATCGCCGCCAGCCCCACCGTCATTGTCCGCAGTTGCCATGCCCTGCGAGATGGCATCGTTGTCAGCTTGACCTGCTGCACCCGCGCCACTTTCAGAGTCGGTTCCGGCTGTGCCGTTCGTGTTGGCATCGTTGTCAGATGCCGCAACGCCGCCACCCGCAGCCCCGCTTGTCCCGGTGTTGCCCGAGGTTGCGTTGACGTCGGTGTTGGCGTTTCCGGCATCGCCGTTGGCGTTACCGCCCGCGCCGCTGTCGTTGTCCGCAGTTGCGGTCCCATCGGCAGACGCTGCGAAATCGGCAGTACCGGCCCCGGCATCACCGCCGTCCGAGTCGGTCGAGCCGTTCGCGTTCGTGTTGGCGTCGTCGTCGGACATGCCGTCACCGGCGTTGCCCGCCCCAGCCATGCCACCAGCAGATGCGTCACTCGTGCCGTCGGTGGTTGCACCGCCGCCCGTTGTGTTCGCATTGCCTGCATCGCCAGCGTCACCGCCCGCGTCGGCCGTTCCTTGACCAGTTCCAGCACCAGATGTGGCGTTACCGTTACCGGCGTCGCCTGCGTTTCCACTTGCGCCACCATTACCGCTGGTGCCGCCGTTGCCGCCGCTGGCGTCGGCATCGCCCGAGGTTACTGCGTTCTCGTCGCCGTGATGGTTCTCGGCTTCGCTTTCGGCGTCGTCGCCACCTGTGCCGCCTGATCCACCTGCGCCGGCATCGCCGCCTGCAGCTGCATCACCTGCGTCACCACCGGTGCCGTACGCACCTGATGCGCCAAGGCCCATTTGACCTGCACCGGAGTTATTATTGCCTCCGTTGCCAGCGTCGCTGCCAACGTCAGTATCGACATCGCTGTCCACTGCGCTGTCAGCGGTGTTCGCTGTGCCGCCTCCGGTGCCGTTCCCACCCGAGCTTTCACTTGCGGTGTCGGCGTCGCCGTCGGTGCTGACATCACCTGCGATGTCGCCGCTGGCGCCACCCGTGGCAGCCCCGCTGGTGTTGGCCGCACCATCGGCGCTGGCCTGACCTGCTGCATCACCGGCATCACCACCGTCGCCTTCGGCTTCGCTTTCGGCTTCGCCGTTGGCTAGATTACCGGACATTTGACCAAGCGATCCGCTGGTTCCGCCTGCGCCCGCGCTGTCACCGGCCGTGTCGCCGTCAGAGGTATTTGCGACGTCGCCGTCGATGTTACCACCATCGCCGCCCGCGGCATTTCCTGCCGTCGTCGCATCGCCGTCGCGGCTTGCATCGCCAGCGCCGTTACCAGCGTTACCAGCGTCGCCAGAGGCTTCGCTTTCGGCCTCGCCATCAGCGTTAGAGAAGGCGATTGCACCGCTGTCGCCCGTGTCGCCACTGGTTGACTGCGCATCGCTGTCGGTCGCCGCGTCGCTGGTTACATCGACGTCACCGTCGATCGCACCACCGGCACCGCCAACTGCATTGCCTGCGCTGTCGGACGAGCCTGTGGAGTCCATCGTGCTGTCAGCGTCACCGCTGTCACCACCACCAGCGAGCGCTGCTGTCAGCGTATCAGTGTCGGACGCGTTATCCGCCGCCTGATCTTGTGCACCGCCGGCACCACCTGTGGCAGAGCTGTCGCTGTCGGTCGCCGCGTCATTGGCGTTGTCGACGGCGGTGTCATTCGCACCACCCGCACCGCCTGTAGCCTCGGCACCCGACATGGTTCCGGCAAGACCGCCGCCCTGTGCTGTGCTGTCGGCTGCGCCGCCAGCAGCGCCCTTGGCGTCTGTGGAATTGTCGCTGTCCGTCAGGCTGGCTTGTAGTGCGCCAGATGATGCGTCGCCGCCACCGCCCGACGTATCATTGGAGCTGACGTCGGAGTCGTTGTCAGTAGACGAGTTGTTGTCGGAGTCGGACGTGCCGCCCGCGCCGCCTTCACCGTCGGCTGTCACATCGGACGCGGCATTACTTGCGCCACCGTTGCTAGAGTCGTTGTTGCCGCCACTGCCGCTATCGCCATCAGCGAATGCGCCAGACAGGCCGCCCAGTGCCGTGTGGCCCAAAGCTTCGGAGCCGCCAGTTGCGCCGCCGTCGCCGGAGGCACCGTCTACATTACCGGTATTACCCGTTTCACCGCCCATCGCAGATGTCGCACCGCCAGACGTATGGCCACCTGCGGCCTCTCCGCCATTGGCCCGCGCATCATTGCCACCGGACGCGCCGTTGGAATCGACGGCGATGCCTTCGGACGCTGTCGCGGTGCCACCTGATGCATCACCGTTGTTGGTGAACGTACCATCGTTGGACACTTCGGCGTGGTCGATCTTGTCGGTGTCACCCAGCGAATTGGACTGGTTGTTCACCACAGCGGCGTCGTTGCCGGCCCCGGTCAGTGAATTGTTCAGGAAGTCGCCCAGATCGATGTCGTTACCTGGATCGTAGTTCACATTTCCGCCGGCCATCACGATATCGCCGACCGTCGAATTTTCAAGGTCAAAGTCAGCGAAGTCGTCATCTGTCGGCTCGTAGCCATCGAGATTCATCGACAATTCAGCGCTTACGTCCACGTCTACATCGGTGGAGCTGGTCACATCTGCTTCGGAATCAGATGTTACGTCCGAGGACACATCAGAGCTGGAGTCGGAACTTGAGTCCGAAGAACTGTCGTTCTCGGACGAGGATGCCGAATCGTTGGTGTTGCTGTTGCTGTTATCGTTGGATCCTTGGGAAGACGCGGTGCTACCCGAGTCCGATGCAGAGCCTGATTGAGCCGCACCGTTAGCGTTGCCGTTGCCATTACCGGTCCCGGTCCCGGTGCCGTTCGCAGCCGCAGTTGCATCCGCATTACCGTTCCCGTCGCCAGTTCCTGTCCCGGCACCTGTACCCGCGCTAGTAGAGTCGCTGGACGTGTCGGAGGAGTTTTCGTTCTGGTTCGCGTTGTCGTTCGTATTCTCATCGACATTGGTGTTGTCGTTGGAGTTGGTATTGCTGTTCGTGTTGTCGTCATGATCCCGAGAGCCACCAGAGCCGTCGGAGAAATCAAAGATGTTATTACGCTTTGCCATTGTTCAATTCTTTCGATTTCGAACCGCATCGCACCGCCAGTTTATCTAAAGCGGTCACCGTCACGGTTGGTTTGAATAATTTTGAATGGGTGTCCCAAAACGGCGCGCACGCTGCCGATTTGTGACTGATCGCGGTATTTATGATTTCTGTTTCTTGATGCTCCCCCGTTGCACAAAATTTGGTCGGTACAGCGTCAGAGCGTGCGGCCATTGCAGGGTCAAAAGCGTTGCGCGTGGCAGTGCGCACAGTGATTGGCCCGGTGTCACACTTTGACGTTTTGTGAGATCAAGGCTGGCCGTTTAAAATGCTTTGCGAAATTAGCAATTCGGCTAGTCGGCTAGGACTTTTTTGCGTATCTATTTGTTTTTAAATATAAAAAACAGCCATATTTTTGGGCGAAGGCCCAGTGCGTGGCGGGGGCTATACGCCCTAACACATTTTGGAATCGGCGGATAACCGCCTGTTTTCCCAGAATTACACATGGTCGCCTGCTTGGCGGTTCAGGCCCGACGGGCCAAAAGGCGTAAATCGAAACCACCTTAAGGCTGAGTCCGATCCATCTAGATCGGTTGAAGGGTGAAGAATCATCCATTCAACTGAACAGAATATCCAATGTCTGAATTTCCTACCAAGCAACAGGTTCATATTGTTGGGACATTCTAGGGGGGTTACGATGCAATTTCGTATGAGTTCTAATGGTCCAATTCCGGGATCAGGTCCTACGGTTTTACTGGTCGGAAGTCCGGCGCGATTTTCTGATCGCTTGCTGTCCATTTTTGCGGACGAGTTTGCTGATCATCAGTTTGTTCGGGTCAACCGGATTACTGATCTGGGGCGTGCGTCCACGTCACTGGATGGTGTGGAGGTGCTGGTTTTCGATGAATCCTATATCGGAGCGATGCTGGCAGAGCCGCGCAAGTACCTTGATTTGGCGAGCGGCGCGCAAATCGCGATCGCCTTTTCCCATGTTTCCGTGGCAGCGCGCTTTCTGGCGGCGCGCAATTGCCATCCGGGACTAGAGGGGGTTGGCCTGTTGCCACTGAATGCGCAGATTGAGGTTTGGATTTCAGTCATGCGCCTGCTGATCTGCGGCCATGTCTATTTACCCCAAGCCCTAATGGGGGATTTTCCCGCCAGCGACGACCGGACAGCGCCGACCGCAACAATGGCGGATGATGAAAATAGCAATCTTCACAATCTGACGCCACGAGAGTGGGAGGTGTTAAGGCTGGTGGCCACGGGCCGCCAGAACAAGGTAATCGCTAATGAACTGACGTTGTCAGAGCATACAGTGAAGCTTCATATTCATAATGTGCTGAGAAAGCTGGGACTGTCCAACCGGACACTTGCCACACGCTGGTATCATCAGATTGGGGCCGCTGTGGCCGTAGGCGAGATGCAACATCGTGGGTAATGTGGACACGGAAGTTTCGCTTGACCGGCTTCTGATGTTGGTTGGGCGTATCAACTATGTCTGGACGAATACTGAAAGTTTGCTGATCCATTTGATCGCGGGGCTGGCCCGGATCGACAAAGAACGCGCGGTCGTTGTTTATCTGACGCTGAATACAGCGCGTGCGCGGGTGGATTTGGTAGAGCGGTTGTCAAAGCTGGATGACGTCCCGGCGGAACAGCGCGATGCAATCCTTGATGTGACGGGGCGGATGCTGAAAGTGGGCGCGCTGCGCAATCGTTTGAATCACAGCATCTACGCGTTCGACCCCGAAAGCGGGCAGGCGAGGACGATCCTGATGCGGATTTCAGACCGTAAAAACAGTCTGAAGATGGGTCGCAACGACATGATCGATCTTGCTGCGATTGCAGAGATTGAAAACAACATCGCAATGATTGGCGATATCAATCGCGATATTTGGAAAATCATTCGCACGTTTGGCTATCCAAACTGATGCGGCCCCGACAAGAAGCGGCAGTTTGCGGCCTACTGGTTCGCAGGTAGGGCCAAGCTGCGTGAACGAAGCATAATCCGCATATAGCTAAGGCCTGTGGCTGTTGACTGGCAGGCCGCTTTTTGGGCGCCGATCTGTTCGCCGGTCAGGTCAGAGGCGGCCTTGGACAGCGCCTCTATCTTGTCGCATTGCAGCATATTGGCGAGCAGGTCGTATTGGGTTTCGATCCGGGCGACGGCAGTCAGGGTGTCGTCCGGCTGGCTGGCGATTGCATCCATCTGTGTTGTGATGCCTTCGGACCATCCGCTTTGCGTCTGACCGTAGCAGACCGTTGCAACGGAAGGGGCTGCTTGCAGGTCGGTCATGCAATCCTGTTGTGCTGCGTCAATACAGGTTGTGGGATCGGTCTTTGCCAAAAAGCAGGATTTTGCTGCGGGTAAATCTACTGCTGCTGCCGCTGCATTGCCGAGGCATACAAAAACCACGATGGCTGAAATGCGTGTCATACGATGTCCCCCGGTATTTCGCTTGCATTTGGTATACCAAATTGTCAGCCTGCGGCAAGAGGCGAGCGGGAGGCCAACAATATGACAGACACGCGGGCGAACAAGCGGTTCCGGTCGCAGGAGTGGTTCGATAATCCGAACAACCCCGGCATGACGGCGCTGTATCTTGAGAAATATCAGAATGGCACGTTCAGTGCGGAAGAGTTGCAAGCAGAGCGGCCGATCATCGGGATTGCGCAGACCGGCAGCGACCTTGCGCCATGCAACAAGATCCATGTCTTTCTGATCGACCGTATCAAGGCAGGTATCCGCGACGGCGGCGGGATTCCGATGGAATTTCCAGTGCACCCGATACAGGAAACCGGCAAGCGCCCGACGGCGGCGCTGGATCGCAACCTTGCATATCTGTCGCTGGTCGAGGTGCTGCACGGCTATCCGATCGACGGGGTCGTGCTGACAACTGGTTGTGACAAGACAACGCCAGCGATGCTGATGGGGGCGGCGACCGTCGACCTGCCTGCTATTGCCCTAAACGGCGGACCGATGCTGGATGGCTGGTGGAAAGGCAAACGCGCTGGATCTGGCACGATTATCTGGGAAAGCCGTCGCCTGCTGGCCGAGGGCAAGATCGACTATGCAGAGTTTATGAAGCGGGCCTGTGCGTCGGCCCCGTCTTTGGGTCATTGCAATACGATGGGCACGGCGTCGACCATGAACGCGATGGCAGAGGCTTTGGGGATGACCCTGACGGGTTCGTCTGCGATTCCCGCACCGTTCCGCGAGCGCATGAACATGGCTTATGAGACTGGCAAGCGGATCGTGCAGATGGTGCTGGACGATCTAAAGCCGTCGGAAATTTTAACGCGGGAGGCGTTTGAAAACGCCATCGTCGTAAACACCGCGATTGGCGGGTCCACCAATGCGCCGCCGCATTTGGCCGCGATTGCGCGCCATGCCGGGGTGCAGTTGGACGTGAAGGATTGGGAAACCGTTGGTTTCGACGCGCCGCTGCTGGTGAATATGCAGCCAGCGGGCGAATATCTGGGCGAGAGCTTTTTCCGCGCGGGTGGTGTGCCCGCGGTGATGGGTGAACTTGCCAAGGCCGGGATGCTGCACATGGGGGTGATGACGGCCTCTGGTGCTACGATGGGCGATAATCTGGCGGGGGTCGAAAGCGAGGATCTGGACGTCATTCGGCCTGTCAGTGATCCGATGCGGACGAAAGCTGGATTTCTCGTACTATCGGGTAATCTTTTCGATAGCGCGTTGATGAAGACCTCTGTGATATCGCCCGACTTTCGAGAGCGCTATCTGTCGACGCCGGGGCAGGAGGGGATTTTCGAAGGGCGGGCCGTCGTGTTCGAGGGTCCAGAAGATTACCACGACCGCATCAACGATCCCGATTTGGGGATCGACGCAGAGACGGTGCTGTTTATCCGTGGCGTTGGTTGCGTAGGGTATCCGGGCAGCGCCGAAGTGGTGAATATGCAGCCGCCTGACGCGCTGATCCGGGCGGGGATCAACCATCTGCCCACCGTGGGCGATGGTCGGCAATCGGGAACATCGGAAAGTCCGTCGATCCTGAACGCCTCGCCAGAGTCGGTCGTCGGTGGCGGCCTTGCGTTGTTGCAAACTGGCGACATGGTGCGATTGAACCTCAATGAAAGCCGTCTGGACGCGCTGGTGCCAGAGGCCGAATGGGCGCAGCGGCGCAGCGATTGGGTTGCTCCGGATATTCATAACCAGACGCCATGGCAGGAAATATATCGTCGGCACGTGGGCCAGTTGGCGCAGGGCGGCTGTCTGGAACTGGCGACGGCCTATCAGCGGATCGCCCATGATCTGCCGCGTGATAATCACTAAGGGGAACAACATGTCATCCATCATCATCACAGGCGCAGGGTCTGGCGTGGGCCGGGCAACAGCGCAGGCGTTCATTGCCGCAGGTTGGGACGTGGGCCTTGTGGGGCGGCGCAAAGATCCGCTGCAAGAAACAGCAGGCGAAAGCGGGGCGCTGGTTTTGGCCTGCGATGTGACCAACGAAGCAGAGGTCGACGCCGCCTACGGCAAGGCGGTTTCAACATGGGGTCGCGTTGATGCGCTATTCAACAATGCGGGCGTCAGCCTGAAAGGCGCGCCAATCGACGAGCTGGCCGTGGACGACATCCGTAACCTGCTAGAGGTGAATGTGATGGGCGCATTTATTGCCGCGCGTGCGGCCTTTGGGATTATGCGCAAGCAAGATCCGCAGGGTGGACGGATCATCAATAATGGATCTGTGTCAGCTTATGTCCCGCGCTGGGGGTCTGCGCCCTATACGGCGTCCAAGCACGCAATCACCGGGTTGACCCGGACGCTATCCCTGGACGGGCGGGCCTTTAACATCGCTTGCGGGCAGATCGATATCGGCAATGCGCTGACCGACATGGCAGTAGCCATGACTAAGGGCGTGCCCCAAGCGGACGGCAGCATGGCGGTAGAGCCAGTCATGGACGTTGCACATGTGGCGGATTCGGTCCTGCATATGGCGTCGCTGCCCTTAGGGGCGAACGTCCAGTTCATGACCGTGATGGCAAGCGCCATGCCGTTCATCGGACGCGGCTGATGGATATGCAGGGGCAAATCGCCGTCGTCACCGGTGCTGCACAGGGGATCGGGTTTGCGGTGGCGCAGGCGTTGGTGGCCAAGGGGGTTCGGGTAGTCAGTTGGGACGTCGATCCGGGCAATGTCGCGGCGATGGCAGAGTTGGATGGCACCGCCGTCACCTGTGATATTACCGACCTGAATAGTGTCACGGCAGCCTACCAGACGACCTGCGACACGGTGGGGGTACCGCTGATATGCGTAAACTCTGCCGGGATCGCAGGGCCGAATGCACCAGTGGCCGACTACGACGTGGCAGCGTGGCATCGCGTGATCGACGTGAACCTGAATGGCACGTTCTACGTCAACCGCACGGTTGTGCCGGGGATGATGACAGCGGGCTATGGGCGTATCTTGAACGTTGCCAGCATCGCGGGCAAAGAAGGAAACCCCAACGCCTCGGCGTATTCGGCGTCGAAGGCCGGGGTGATCGCATTGACTAAATCGTTGGGCAAGGAATTGGCAGGGCAAGATATTGCTGTGAACTGCGTCACGCCTGCCGCGGCGCGGACGCGGATTTTTGACCAGATGAGCCAAGAGCATATTGATTATATGCTGTCGAAAATTCCGCGCGGGCGGTTTTTAGAGGTCGCGGAGGCGGCGGAGATGATCGTCTGGGCGGTGTCGCCCGAGAACTCTTTTACAACTGGCGCGGTCTTTGATCTGTCCGGGGGGCGGGCAACTTACTAAGCTGATCCAGCGTCAGGTTTTGCACATTTATTGACAAAATGTCGCATGCCGCGCTGGACGGATTGGGTGTGGCGTCTAGTTCCTTGAAAAATTCAGCCGGAGATTTCGGCGCTTTTTAGGGACTAGCCGCGCATGCCCCAACACAGACTTTTCCAGCCCGCGATCCTGCTAGGCCTGAGTGGCTGCGTCGGGAGGCAGTCTGTGCTTGATCCTGCGGGGCGCGATGCGTCAACATTGCTGACGCTGTTTGTGGTCATGCTGGTTGGTTTGATTGTGCTGTGGGTCGGCATTAACGGCATGATGCTGTTCTTTAACACGTTAAGCACACGACGGTACGAAGAGGCCACCGCGCGCAAGCTGATCATCGGCGGCGGCATCGTGTTTCCGACGCTTGTGATTGCAGCGCTACTTGTTTGGGGTCTGTCGATCATGCCGAACCAGCGCGCGCCCGGCGATGGCCTGCGCATCAAGGTGATTGGCGAACAATGGTGGTGGCGCGTGGAATATTGGCCCGCCGGGGCCAATGCGCCAATTATTGCGGCCAATGAGTTTCGCATGCCTGTGGGGACCCGGACGCAGTTTGATCTGACCAGCGCTTATGTCATCCACTCTTTCTGGATTCCTGCGCTGGGGGGCCAGATGGATATGTTCCCGGGGCGAGAGACGATGATCTCTCTCGAGCCGTTAGAAGCCGGGGTTTATCGCGGGCAATGCGCAGAGTTCTGCGGAGCAAGTCATGCGTTGATGGTCTTTGAGGTCGTGACGATGGAGCCGGATGATTTTGACGCGTGGTTGACGAAAGAGGCGGCGCCCGCAGTGGCGACGACGGGCGCGCAGGCGCAGCACGGGTCAGAGGTATTTTTAAGAGAAGGCTGTGGCGCATGTCACGCTGTGCGCGGCACGCAAGCCATCGGTCAAGTGGGACCGGATTTAACGCATGTCGGTAGCCGCGAGAGCCTTGGGGCCGGCATTCTTGAACCGACGATCGAAAATATTGCCGAATGGATCGCCCATACGGACGATCTGAAACCAGAAGTGGAAATGCCTGCCTACGACGACATGCCGAACGACGAGTTGCTGGCGCTGGCGACATATCTGAGGGGCCTGAAATGAAGTACTCTGGCACCAATCGCCCCAAGCCCGAAGGCATCTGGCCACCGACAGAAGAGATGTTGGATGTGCCTGTCGACAAAGCCGAGCAGGCGAAGCGCGAAGATCGTCTACGTCGCGCATGGGACGAACCGACGGGCTTGGCCTATTGGACGGCGGTGAACAACGACAAGGTCGGCGCGTGGTATTCGTTGACAGCGTTATTTTCTATGCTGTGCGCCGGGGTTCTGGCGTTACTGATGCGGGTGCAATTGGCGGTTCCTGACAACCAGTTTTTGGATGCGGATCGGTTCAACCAGTTTTTTACGATGCACGGCAGCGCCATGATGTTTCTGTTCGCCGTGCCTATGTTCTAAGCGATTTCGATTCTTGTGCTGCCCGCATTCCTTGGCGCACGCGACATGCCGTTTCCTAGGTTATCGGCCTATGGATACTGGTGTTTCCTGATCGGCGGTATTTTTGTCATGGGGTCGGTTCTGTTTGACTCTGGCCCGCGCGGTGGCTGGTTCATGTATCCACCGCTGTCCACAATGGACGAAGGTGTGGGTGCGGATATCTGGCTGTTGGGTTTGTCGTTCATCGAGGTGGCGTCGATCGCGGCGGCGGTGGAACTGATCGTCGGCGTGCTGAAATGCCGCTCGCCGAGGATGCGCGTGAACTTGATGCCGCTTTACGCATGGTACGTGCTGGTTGTCGGCGGCATGATCCTTTTCGCATTCCCGCCCCTGATCGCGGGCGATTTCCTGTTCGAGATGGAGAAGTCCTTTGACTGGCCGTTCTTTGATCCGACTCGGGGCGGCGATCCGATGTTGTGGCAGCACCTTTTCTGGATCTTTGGCCATCCAGAAGTTTACATCATTTTTCTGCCGTCCATCGCCATCGCCGCGATGGTGGTGCCGACCGTGGCGCAGCGGCCCATCGTCGGCTATTCGTGGATTGTGCTTTCAGCAGTCGGTGTTGGGTTCCTAAGCTTTGGCTTGTGGGTTCACCATATGTTCACGACGGGATTGCCGAACATTTCGCTTGGCTTCTTTTCGGCCGCGTCAGAGGCGGTGGTGATCCCGACTGGCATCCAGATCTTTGTGTTTGCGGCGACGCTGATGGTGGGCAAGGTCAAAAAATCCCTTCCGATGTTGTGGATCGCGGGGGCCTTGGCGATCTTTACGCTGGGCGGTCTGACGGGGGTCATGCTGGCCATCGCGCCGTTCAATTGGGCGGTGCTCGACACGTATTTCGTCGTTGCACACCTGCATTACACGTTGTTCGGGGGCATGATCTTTCCGGTGATGGCGGGGATCTACTATTTCTATCCCTTCTTCCGGAAGGGCAAGATGATGTCAGAAACTCTGGGCCGTCTGTCGTTCTGGCTGATTTTTGTCGGCTTTAACGCGGCATTTCTGCCGATGCATTATACGGGTATGATGGGCATGCCACGCCGGGTGTATACCTATGGCGAAAGCATGGATTGGGGTTGGCTGAACATGCTATCCACGGTCGCCAGCTTCGTCATCGCAGCGGGGTTTGTCGTGTTCGTGTTCGATCTGCTGCGGCCTAAGCGTGACTTTGACGGCCCCAAGCGGAACCCGTGGAACGCGGGTACCCTGGAATGGTCCCACGACGTGCCGGGCGAGAGCTGGGGCGTACGCACAATCCCCTTCATCACCTCGCGCTATCCATTGTGGCAGCAGCCGCAGCTGGTGGAGCGGATGGATGCCGGGCGGTTCTACCTCGGCGATACGGAGTTCGGGCATCGCGAGACATTGGTCACATCCGTGCTGGACGCAAAGCCGCAGCATATCCAACGAGTCACTGGACCGGCCTATATCACCATGCTGGCAGCGGGCTTTACCGGCGGGGCGTTCATCTTCCCGACGTTTCACATCTATGTGCCCGCGATCATCTGCGGGGCCTTCGCGATCGTCTGCGTGCTGTACTGGCTGTGGACCTCGACCGCCCAGATCCCGGAGGAGCCGATGGGCGATGTCGGTCTGGACCTGAGGCTGCCGCGCTATGCCTCCGGATCGGACGCGCCGGGGTGGTGGGCGGTCTGGATCACCATGCTCGGGGATGCGACGGCCTTCGCCTCGCTGGTCTTCGGGTTCTTTTTCTACTGGACCGCGAGCGACAATTTTCCACCGCAAGGAGCCCTGCATGCCAACGGCGCTATGGTCGTTGCCTTCGCGGTGCTGCTAGCGCTGTCTTGGGCCGCGACTCGCGTGGCCCGGGGCGTGCACAGAGGCGGCAACGTTGGCCTCGGTCGCCTCGTGATGGCGGCCAGCGTCCTGCTAACGCTGGCGGGCGGCTTCGCGGTCTACGGCGCGGTCAGCCACTTGAGCCCGACCAGCCACGTCTATCCTGCGCTTATCTGTGGCCTTGCCGTCTGGCTCGGCGCCCATCTTTTGCTGGGGGTGATCGGGCAGGGGTATTGTTTGGCGCGCAGCCTGGCCGGACGGATGACGCCGCTCTATGACGCGGACCTGCACAACGTCACGCTGCTGTGGCACTTCATCGCCCTGCAATCGCTGGTGACGGCGGCAGTGATCGGCCTGCTGCCCGGGTGGATGTCATGAAGGTCCAAAGCCAGAGCGAATTCGGCACCGGTGTCGGCACCCTGCTGAAGATCACCCTCGCGCCCACGATCTGGGCGTTCCACTTCGTCATCAGTTATGGCGCGGCGGCCGTCTGGTGCGAAAAGCTGACGGCGCAGGGCGACACCGTGGCCTTGCAGGTTTGGTTGATTGGTCTGACCGCCGCGGCGCTGCTGGGCATCATCGCCTGCGGTGTGGTCGGCTGGCGGGTGTGGGGCAAGGGCGGATACGGCGCAGACGGTCACACCCCTGGCCTTGGCAATACCGAAAGCCGCCAGGGGTTCCTGGGCCACGCCAGCGTGCTGCTGTCCGTAGTGTCTTTTATCGCCGTGATCTTTGTGATTCTGCCGGTATTGATGATTGGCAGTTGCACATGAAGGTTTACGGCATCCTTGGCCTTGCCCTGCTACTTGCGATCTGGGTTTGGCCTTGGGAGGGCTTGGTCGGTCTTTTCCCGGCCCACATGGTCCGGCACATGGGGTTGGTCGCCATCGCGGCACCGCTGCTGGTGATCGGGTTTCCCAAGCTGACGGCGGTCTTTGCGATCTCGCCACTTGCCGCGACCGTGTTTGAATTTATCACGGTCTGGGGGTTTCACCTGCCAGCCCTGCACGAGGGCGCGGCCTCCAGCACACCGGCCTTCGTAGCCGAGCAGGCGCTGTTTCTCATCGCTGGCCTGTGCGTCTGGGCCGGGTGTCTGCGCGGCGGCGGGCTGGCCGGGGCAGGGGGGCTGCTGCTGACCTCGATGCACATGACGCTGCTGGGTGCCCTGCTGACGCTGGCACCGCGGGTGCTCTATGTGCCGGGCTGCGTCGGCTCTCTGGCGGAACAACAGCTGGGCGGCATGATGATGCTGGCGATCGGCACACCGGTCTATCTGATCGCGGGCCTCTGGCTGACCGGCGGCGCATTGAAGGAGGAAGCGGCATGAGGCGCGTTCTGCAGACCCTCGCCGTGCTGGCGGTGCTGGGCATCCTCGGCGGCGCTGCCGTCGTGTTCGGCGGGCTTTACAACGTCTCGGCCCGGGCCGGTCATTTCCCCGGCGTCCCGTTCATCCTGCACACGACCTTCAACAACTCCGTCAAGCTGCGCGCACCCAGCGAAAGCACGGTGCCCGATCTGAGCGCCGACGGCATGGTGGCCCTGGGTGCCAAGCATTTCGACGGCGGCTGCAAGGTCTGCCACGCCGCCCCCGGTCAGGAACGATGGGCTATCCCCACCGTGATGGTCCCGCATCCCCCGCACATCACGGAGGCCGTGCAGGACTGGCACCCCAACGAGCTGCACTGGATCGTCGATGAAGGCGTCAAGATGTCCGGCATGCCCTACTGGCCCGCCACGCGGACCGACGACATCTGGCCCGTTGTCGCCTTTCTTAACGCAGTGCAGGCCGGCATGGACGCGAAAACCTACGCCGACCTCACGCTGCACCCCGTCCGGCCGGACGGTGCCCCGGACGCTTTGCCCTACTGCGCCATGTGCCACAACACCGACGGCCGCAGCGGCAACCCGCTGATCCCGCGCCTCGACATTCAGCCGCAGGCTTACCTCGAACAGACGCTGCTGGCCTATGCGGACGGCACCCGCGACAGCGGGATCATGCATGTCGCAGCCAGCCGCGTGACCGAGGCTGACCTGATGGAACTCGCCGCGTGGTTCGGATCGCAGGACGCCGATCCGGTGGCGATGAGCGTCGTGGACGACCGCGATTTGATCGACCGCGGTGGCGTGCTGGCGGTGCAGGGCACCCAAGACGTGCCGGCCTGCACGTCCTGTCACGGCCCCAAGTCAGGACTGCGGGCCGCGGGCTTTCCGCGTCTGGCGGGGCAGAGTGTCGTGTATCTGAAGGACCAGTTGCACCTGTGGCGCGCTGGGATGCGTGGCGGCGGACCGAAGGCGAACCTGATGAGAAAGGCGGCACAGGATCTGACCGATGCAGACATCGCGGCCCTGTCGGCCTGGTACGCGGCGCAATCTGCTGCAGATCAGTAGTGCTGAAATTGTGATCGATGGAGTGGTTGACACACGACGGACGCGCCCTGGTGCTAAGTTATCCCAATTGGTGAATGCCATGTCTGATATACTCGATCCCATCCGCCGTCGCTTGCTGGCCGGCTTCCCGCTTGCGTCCGCCAGCCTTGCGTTGGGAGCCACAGCCGCTGAGGCAGCCCCTGCGCCGGTCCCTGTGGACTCGCGTCAGCCGCTGTTCGACACGACCGATCATGTCGCCACATACTACCGGCTCGATCTGGCCGTCGACGCCATCGAACTGGCGCCCCATGCGGATCACATCGTTATCTTCTCGGGTGACGGCAATTTGTGTTCGCTGGTGGAGAATCTGCAGAAGAAAGGTGTACGCGTGTCCGTCGTGTCGACGGTTCGCAGCTAACCCTCGATGTTCTCGGAAAGCTGCGCCGACAATGTGATAACTTCATCGACCTTGACGATCTCCATGATGCCATTGCACGCGAAACCCCGCAGGCATCCCTGCTGACACCTGAACCCATGATGGCGGGCAAATGATTGAGACCAGCGGAGCCCCATAGAATGCAGCCGGAAGCTGCAGTCAGCTGTATGGCCTCTTGATTGCAGCGGCGCTAAAGGTAAGGTTATCGATGAACAGCAAACCTGCTCAGGAAATGTCAGACAATCTGAGTGCGACACAAAGTGTTGCCATATATCGGGAACCTCAAATTTCGATGCGACGTCTGACTGCTGGCCACCTAGATGAATCTCTTAGTACGCTTCCGGCAATGGCACTGGAATCTGCGGTGGTGGCTGCGTGCATCGGGGTCTGGCACTGGGATGTGCGGTCCGACACGCTGACCTACTCCGATCTGGCGCGGTCGATTACGGGATTGCCCATGACAGGACCGGTGACAATGGCCATGGTCAGCGCCCTCACGCATCCTGAGGATTTGCCTCGCACCCGCGAAATCGCGCGCCTTGCGCTCGATCCTGTGGACCGCGGCTCAGAAGTCTACACCTACCGCATC
>JAGXIQ010000136.1 GCA_024635625.1 Loktanella sp.
CCCATATCGCGGCCATAGGCGGCCTCGTCCGAGATGACGCCCATTTCGGTGCCCAATGGGTCAGGCAATTCCCTGGCAACGATCTGAACTGCCGAGGAAAATGGGTGGCCGACGCGCAAGGAACGCACCATCAGTTCGACGGCTTCTGGCAGTTGTTCTTCGAGCAAGGCCATGCGCTTGTTCGCCTTGCCGCTGATCCACATGAACACACCGCCCACGCCCATACCAACCGCGACGACGGCGCGGGTCGGGGGGGCGACTTCGGTCATCATTGTCAGGCCAAAGAAGGCCATGACGCTGACGACTGCCATCAGCAGGATGATTTGCGGCGGGGTAAAGGCGATGTTAGCGCGCTGCGCCTTGGCAGCCAAAATCGAATAAAGCGGGATGCTTTGCGATTTCATGTGCTGGGTCATCTCCTTGCGGAGCTGTTCCAGAACCTGTTCGCGGTTGCCGCCTTTTTCAAGCAGCTGCAGGCGGCGGTTCACCTTGCCATTCATGGTAATCGATTTGCCAAAAAGCACCAAATAGATGCCCTGCACCACGAAGATCACGGACGCAAAGATCGCAATATAGATAAGCGGTTCGGCGGAAATCATGGTGCGTTACTCCGCAACAAGGGGTTCGAAAATCTGCGGCGGCAAATCGTAGCCCCACAGTTTGAAACGGTCAGAGAAGTGGCTGCGCACGCCGGTCGCCGTGAAGTGACCGATGATCTTATTCTCGGGCGTCCGGCCAACACGCTGGAATTTAAAGATTTCCTGCATAGAGATCACGTCGCCTTCCATCCCGGTAATTTCGGTGATGGACGTCATGCGGCGCGAGCCGTCTTGCAGACGCGAGGCCTGCACGATCAGGTTCACAGCTGACGAAATCTGGCTACGCATCGCTTTGATCGGCATTTCAATACCGGCCATAGCGATCATGTTTTCAAGACGCGACACGCCGTCACGCGCAGAGTTGGCGTGGATCGTTGTCATCGATCCGTCGTGGCCCGTGTTCATGGCCTGCAACATGTCGATAACTTCTTCGCCGCGCGTTTCCCCTACGATGATGCGGTCTGGCCGCATCCGCAGGGCGTTTTTCAGACAGTCGCGCTGGCTGACAGCGCCCTTGCCTTCGACGTTGGGCGGACGGCTTTCCATGCGACCCACGTGGATCTGCTGAAGTTGAAGTTCGGCCGTGTCTTCGATCGTCAGAATGCGTTCGTCGTTGTCGATGAAAGACGACAGCGCGTTCAACGTCGTCGTCTTACCCGAACCGGTACCGCCAGAAACGATAATGTTCAGACGGGTTGCGACGGCGGCCTGCAGATAGGCTGCCATTTCTTCGGAAAAGGCCCCGAATCGCACCAAGTCATCGATGCCCAGCTTGTCCTTTTTGAACTTACGAATCGACACCAGCGAACCGTCGACCGAAATTGGGCCGACCATCGCGTTAAAACGCGAGCCGTCGGCAAGACGGGCGTCAACGTAGGGGTTACTTTCGTCGACGCGGCGACCCACGGCAGATACGATCTTGTCGATAATCCGCAGCAGGTGCTTTTCGTCTTTAAAGGTGATGTCGGTCAGTTCGAGCTTGCCGTCGCGTTCGACAAAGATCTGCTGTGGGCCGTTCACCAGAATATCGTTGACCGTGTCATCCTTGAGCAGGGTTTCAAGCGGACCCAAGCCCTTCACCTCGAAGAACAGGTCCTGCGACAGGGTGACGCGTTCATCCCGGTTCAGGACGATGCCCATTTCATCAAGCGTTTCGTTGGTGATTGCGTTGATTTCGTTGCGCAAATCATTCTCGCTCGCGTTTTCAAGCGCAGCGAGGTTCAGGTTGTCGAGCAGGGCTTTGTGCAGCTCTAGCTTAATTTCACCCAGTCGTTCCTTGCGCTTTTTATCGCGGTCACCCGGCGCGACTTCTGCCGCGCGGGTGGGCATGGATTTCATCAAGGATTTACGCGGAGAATCCTCGGCCACCAGCGCCGTGACGGCGGACATGGTTGGCTTGGGATTGCCGGGTGCGGGCGTCGCCGCGCCGCCTGGCTTTTTGTACTTCGAGAACATGACGTGCCTTTCCCTTAACCGCGTGCTTCGGCGTGATCGGCCTGATTGACCGCGTGGACAGAGGCCGCGAGTTTCGCGATCTCTTTGCGCATGGTATTTTTAGGGGCATTCACAGCAAGCGGCGTGCCGTGATCACCGGTTTGCGCGACCTGCTTGCCGCCATCGGGCAACTGAACTTCGACAGAGATTCCAAGGCTTTCGCCCAGCCGTTTGACCCGCGCCTTGCCGGAAAGATCGGTGAAGCCGGGTGCCCGGTTCAGCACAAAGCGCAGCTTTTCGAACGGCAGGTTTTCAGACTGCAGGGCGCGTTTCAGACGCAGGGTGTTCTGCGCTGACCGCATGTCCAGTTCCAACGTCGCGAAATAGATGTGCGCGGCTTCTAGAACGGTCTGCGACCATTCGACCATGACAGAGGGCATATCGATGATGACGTAATCAAAGTTCGTCCGCGCCATTTCCAAGATTCGCGAGACATCAGCGCTGGTGATCAGATCCATGGGGATCATGTCCGTCGGCGCGGTCAGCACGTGCAGTTTTTGGTCATAGGACAAAAGCGCCTGCATAAATGAGGTGCTATCCATCGCTTCGGTGTCTGACATCAATTCAAGCACTGCTTCTCGGCGGGGCAGGTCGAGGTAAGTCGAGACCGAGCCGCACTGCAGGTCGAGGTCGAGCAAGCAGACGCGGGGTGGGTTGTCCTTGTCGAGCAACGACAATTCCCAAGCCAGATTGACCGCGAAGGTCGTGGCCCCGGTGCCGCCAGCCATGCCGTGCACAGCGATCAGCACACCATCATGGGTGCCAGTGGCCTTCAGCTTGTTTTGCAATTCCGGGGCGACGGCGATTTCCGCGGCAGGGGTAAGGACCCGTTCGATTGCGTTGGCCAGCTCGTTTTCCGGCAGCGGATAGGGCACGAATTCGTCGCCGCCTTCGCGCAGCAGCTTGTGTAGCGCGGCGGGGCTGACATCTTCGGTGATAAGGATGACTTTGATTTCTTGGGTCTTGGCCGCACTGATGATGGCAGCGATTCGGTCAAGGTTGACTTCATCCTCTGCATCCATCGCGACGGCCAGAAATTGCAATTCAGCCGCGTCAGGTTGGCGCAAAAACGCAAGAGCGTCGTCAAAACTCAAATCACCCCAGCTTTCGCCAAGGGCTGCTTCCATGTCTTCGATCAACAGATCAAAGATCTGTACATCACGACTAACGGTGCAGGCCACCAGAGCGGGGCTATCGGATTTATGAATTGCATTGCTGCTCATGCCGGACGTCCTCATTCAATTGGGCGCCACACGGGTATATGAGGGATGTCTTGAGGTCCCATCACGATCACCCGGTGCCTACATCTGTCCTGCTTCGTGCAGAACAAGACTGACCCGTTGGATCGGTTTTGACGGTTAATCTTGTCGAGAATGGGACCAAATTCGATTGATTGTGCGTTCAGGCGGCACGATCATGTGAATTTTGAAGCACTGTTGACGCACACCTTGCGGTGCGCGTCACATAACAGTGAGAATATTAGGCGGTTTAGGCGCGTTTTACTGAATAGAGTCCAGCGTCGCCGTCGCAGAAGTCGACAAGGTCGTCGGAGGGACGGCGCTGGCGATATATTCGCGGAAAATGACTTCGGCGTATTTACCGTTCAGCAACATCGGCGCGCCTTTGACGAAGCCAGAAACTTCGGTGACGGTGCGGCGATTCTGTTGTTCGGGCGCTTGCGTTGCGATGACCGGACGGGTCTCGCCGTACGAAACAAGCGCTTCTAGACGCGAACGGCTGATGCCTTGGGTCGACAAGAAGTTGACGACCGCATTAGCGCGCGCCAAGCCGAGGCGTTTGTTGTAGGATGCGCTGCCGACCAGGTCGGTGTGCCCGTAAACATTGAAACGGATTTCCGGGAATTGCCGAATCCAGTTGGCCTGTGTGGCCAGAACCGCCTGTGCGGCAGCGTCCAACTGGCTGGAATTGAACGCGAATGTGACCGTCGTGTCGACCTCGGCTGCGAAGCGCTGGCCCAATTGGACTGTTGCCTCGCCGGGGTTGGTCATTGCTTGATGGTTCGCAGCGGTGGCTGCACCAAAGTCGGCAGCAACCCCGGCAGCGCCAGCAGGCAAAGCGGCATCGTTGTGGAAACCGGCCTCTTGGGCGCAACCCATTAAGGTCAGGGCAGCGGCGGTAATTGTTAGCAGAGTCTTCATCATACCGCCCCTATCATTCCATCACATAGCCGTAGGACCCGCTAAAGTCCTGACGTGCTACTTCACCCGCGCCGCCCGATTTGGGGGCGTTTGATGCCGCCACGCGGCCGAACAGGAACAGGTCCTTTTCGGATGGCGGTTGCACACGGTCTGTCGGCAAAGCCAAGGCTTGCCCACGGGTCGGTGTCACCAAATGCGGGGTGACGATAATCACCAGTTCGGTCTGTTTGCGGCTGTATTCGACGCTGCGGAACAGGGCACCCAAAACGGGCACGTCGCCCAGCCATGGCACCTGACCTTTAAGATCGGTGAAATCATCAGACAGCAAACCGGCGATGGCAAAGCTTTCGCCGTCGCGCATTTCAACTGTGGTCGATGTTTCGCGGCGCTTGAAGGCGTTGATGGTAAAGCCGTTTGCGGTAAAGCCGTTGGCCGTATCGATCGACGACACTGCTGCCTTTAGTTCCAAGTTGATGATGTCGCCATCAACAACCCGGGGTGTGAAGGTCATTTCCACGCCAAAGGGTTTATATTCAACCGAAATTTCACCGTTGTCTTGCGTCACGGGCACGGGATATTCACCGCCGGCCAAGAACTTAGCCTCTTGCCCCGAGAGCGCGGTCAAGTTCGGCTCTGCCAAGCTACGGACCACGCCGCGCGCTTCCAAAGCTTCTAGCAGAATGCCGACTTCAAGTCCGCCAGCGTTAAAGCCAAACAAGAAAGCGCCGTTATTCGCATTCGTGGTGGGGGTGGACCCGCTAAAAGTATTGCTCACTGCGCCAGAGCTGACAAGCGAACCAGTGCCGCCAGTTGTGCCAAGGTTGCCGTTCAGCGCGGTGCCCTGTGCTGCAATCGAAGATGCCAGCGATTTGCTAACACTGCGCTGCATTTCGGCAAAACGGACCTTCAGCATGACCTGCTGGGTGCCGCCGACGCTCATAAGGTTGGACACCCGGTCAGGGGCATAACGCTCAGCAAGTTCCAACGCGCGATCAAGCCGCGCGGTGCTGGTGACAGTACCAGACAAGACGATACCGTTGTTCGCTGTGCGGACCTCGATCGGCTCTCCTGGCAGGATCTGCTCCAGCCGTTCTTTAAATTCCGCGATGTCAGGGGTGACCTGCACCTCGACGTTGCTGATCAGGCGGCCGTCTGGCCCCAAAATCGTCATCGTCGTGCGCCCTGGTTCCTTGCCCAGCAAATAGATGCTGCGGTCCGACAAAGACGAAATGTCGGCGATACCAGGGTTTGCGATGGAAATTTCCGCAAAGGGTTCGTCGCTTTCAACCACGATCGCACGGTTCATGGGCACTGCCAAAGGGGCAGACGCCGAACCGCGCACAACACGCAGTGTCTCCGCAGACGTTGTCATTGGAATGCTGGCCATCGCCAGCGAAAGGCTCGCAAGTGCGGCCTTCATGAATCTGTCATAACTCATTGTGACCTGCCTCTCCGATCACGCCTCAGCGGAAATTATTTTCCGTCATTAGGGCTACCATGACCGGACCGCATGATTATTGCAAGAATCAATGGTTTGCAGGTCGGACTTGCTGTGGATAAAGCGCAACAGCTAGCCATTTTTTGTATGTCTGCTTGGCTCTGCGGACATAGAAAAGGTGCCGGGGACGTGGCCCCGGCGCCTTGTATTGGCTGCCATCAGTTTGTGCAGGCGATTTCCATCTGCACTTTTTCGGTGCCGCGGCGGACAGTCGTGTAGCAAGTCTGCGGGGCAGGGGCGACTTCGACGGGGGCTTCGGCAACGACGACGGGGGCTTCTGGCGGCTCTGGCAAGGTGATTGCCTGATCGCCATCGGGCACGACATTCAACGCAGAGTCCGATCCGACGAGCGAGAGGCTGAGCTTGCCTTCGGACTGGGCCTGCGCAAGGCGGGCAACGTCAGAGGGGCTGACCTGAACAGTCACCGTGCGCGGGATGACGGTTTGGGTGCTGTTGCGGTCGGTGCTTTGATCAATCGCGATCAGCTCAATCGACGATCCGATCAAGAATGTTTCGTCCTGCCGTGCCGTCGGGCCAACCAAGCCGGTCCAGTAGATGTCGACTCGGTTTCCGGGGCGCAGAAAGCCTGACACGCCAGTTCCGGCATCAACATAGATGGTAAAAGCACGCATCATGGGGCGCAGTGTCTGTGTGATGCTGGCGATCTGGCCTTGCGGGGTCACCTTGGACGAAAGAACAATTTCGTTTGCGTCCATCGACACGAGTACCGATCGGCTGATGTCCATGCCTTCGGGAAATAGGTCCTCTTTGGTTGCAAAAGAGCCTTCGGGAAGGAAGTCCTTGGCGTAACGGACCGCTATCAGGTCGTCGGGCATGATGGTGTCGCCAAAGGCCTTTGCGGAGTTGACCGCCAGTACTTCGACAGTTTCGACAATTTGAGCCGCGCGTTGGCGTTCTGCAATCAACGCAGATTCTGTATCGGCAACATAGCCTTTGACCATGTAGACGGCGAATCCTGCGAGCGCCATTCCCAGCACCAGCACTAATCCAAATACTGTACGCATGATTTATCCTTTCGTGGTGGCCGTAAAATCGACGGAGTGGGGCGGCAGGGGCCGACGCGTCGTGGCTAAAATATTAAGGTTCGGTGGCCGCGATGACGTCTGCGATGTTATCTGCTTTTGCCAGAGCCGACGGCTTAATGGCGACGGCGATGATCAGGCCAAGGCCCACAGTTGCAGCTGTAAGTACGACCCAATCTACGGTGATCGCGCCGTCTTCGGCTGCAATGAAATTTTTCAAAAATCTTGTCATGTCCAAGTTCTCCGATCTGGTGGCGACATCTTTGCATCGCAGGGTATTACGGCAAACTTGCGGCGGGGCCGTGGTGCTTTCGTGCCCAGCACAACAAAAAAAGCCGCGCCATATTGGCGCGGCTTTCAGTAGCGTTGGAGCTACTATTATGGAGTGGTGGTGCCGGCAACAGCCTGGATGTCAGTAACGATCAGGGCAGTCTTGGCGATTGCCGCGTTACGGACAGTCGTGCCGACCAGCAGGCCCAGAGCAACGATGGCAGCGGTCAGAACGACCCAGTCAACAGTCACAGCACCGTCTTCGTCGTTGCGGAAGTTTTTGATAAAGTTCAACATGTTAATTCCCTCCTCAGGGTATCGCTAGTGTTATAGTATCCCTTGCCGGATTATCGCGACCGGCCTCTTGTTTGGCCGCTCCCCGTCTTGGATGAGTTATATTTGCCCTGTGATTGCGTCTGAAATTAGGCCCGTTTCGCACTATTTTGGACGAGACTTAATAAAGAGCAATAAAACTCCTAAGTATCTGAATTAATGTGTGAATTTTATTCGTTTACTACATTTTCGTTAATTTTTGCGTTGCGCGTTTGCGTCGAATACTGGCGAAAATGCCTTATTGTTCACGTCAAAGTAGCAATCACGCTGTGAACCTGCGACTCTTGGCGCAAAAGAAGCGTCGAGCAGGACGGAAAAATTATTAAAATCTTTACGGTGGGCTGTCTCGTGGTAGCCGGGCTTATGATTGGCGTCGCGGAATTGCGGGCTGAAAGCCGATTGCAGCCCGATTTCACCTTTAAAAGGGTCGGGGTGCCTAAATCAGGCGGATCGCGGATTACTGTTCAGGTCGATCCCAACGCAGCCCCTGCGACAATGTTTGCGCCAAAGCCCGAACAGACCGCTGCGGCTGTTATGACGCCGGACGGTGCTATCGCCCGCGTGCCGCAGTCCTCGGGGCTGGATTGGTTCTGGTCCACGATCTCTCCTGCTTTGGCGGACAGTGGGCCGGGGCGTTTGCACGACGCGCTTGCGGTGATCGCCCAACCGCCAGAGGGAAAGTCGGTGCCGGCCCCGCGCTTGCAGACATTGCAGGACATCGCGGCGCTTCATGGGATAGAGATTCTGAAGGCGACCGTCGGTACAAAGGTCAGTCCGGCGTTGGTGCTTGCTTTGATCAGTGTGGAAAGCGCGGGGAATGCGCAGGCGGTTAGCGGGGCAGGGGCGCAGGGGCTAATGCAACTGATGCCCGACACCGCCGCGCGTTTTAGCGTGACGGATAGCCTGTCGCCCGCACAGAACATCAAAGGCGGCGTGGCCTATCTGGATTGGTTGATGAACAAGTTCGATGGCGACCCGATTTTGGTGCTGGCAGGATACAATGCTGGCGAAGGGTCGGTGCGCGACAACAAAGGCGTGCCGCCCTTCGCGGAAACCCGCGGCTATGTGCC
>JAGXIQ010000137.1 GCA_024635625.1 Loktanella sp.
AGGACGACCTTGATGAACTCCCACTCCAAATCGCTCATATCCGATCGCGCCATTGCCCTGCTCCCATCTGGTGGTTTTCAGGAAATGAATCACAAGATCATGTGTTTGATAAGTATTTTATGGGTGTGCTGCCTAGTAATTCCGACGTCTGGGTTGTCGTGACCCATGAGGTAGCGTCTGCTTGTGTCTGGCGTCGCTTGCTCGACAAGACGCGAATTGAAGGTGGTTCGCATCGCGTGCGGATCCTGCGATTTCTGGTAAATATCTCGGGTTTTCCGATAGTTGGTAAACTGCTTGCCAAAGATTTGAGCGTATGAGTTTTTGCTCGAGTTTGAACGCGCTACCGTATCGAATATACGCAACTTTCCGAGCTTCTGCTGATGATTTACAAGCTCGAGAAAGCCGAGTTCGATGAGCTGGGAGTGAATTGGTATCAAGCGTTTGGAATTTGCACTTTTCGTGCTTTGTCCGGTGCCCTGCTCAATATTGAAGTAAAATATTCCTTGGTCGCAGCCGATATTGTGTGGTTTGAGCTGCAAAATTTCTTCGCTCCGCATCCCATGCAGGAGTGCGATAAGTGGCACCCAGAAAATCGGATCGTTGATTTTCGTTTTCTGCGAATGCCACCTCTCAGTTCCGAGCAGGCAAGCACCATCAACGCTGGTCCAGAGTGAACGCGAAGTATCTGGTTGGCCTTTGCGCAATTGACAGATGGCTTTCTCACCTAACACAAATGGCTTGAAGGGATTGTGAGAGATGACGCCTCGCTCCGCAGCGTGATTTAGCGGTGCTGACAGGTTTTTCTGGTGGCGCTGAAATGTCGTCGGCGATATCCGATCATATTTAGCTTTGCGCAGGATCTCGTCCTTTTCGTCGCCCTCGAGTCTTTCTTTCTTTATCTGTAGTTCGGCTGCTTTAATCTTGTCTAGCTCAGCGTCGCGTTCGCGTTTCGTGAATTCAAAGCAGTCGAGGTGTCGAAGCTTGCTTGAGCGACCGTGATTGTTTGGTAGAGCACGGAGCATGTCGTTATAACTCATCCAGTCTTGGTCTGTGATTTGGCTCATGCGCTTTTCTCCGAAAACGGCCACGATCAGCTTGCGCGTTGACTGAATCGTATCGGTCTCTTTGCGAAACCGCGCTGCTTTTCCCTCATCGGTAAAGGTATATGCGCCACTGACGAGGACGCCATTGGAGCTTTCAGTGAACCATTTGTCCCAGAGATCGACCAAGCGCGGATCATCGCCATTTATTCCAAGCGCACTTCTGCCATCGCCGGCCTTGACGGTGATTTTCATATCTGCACTTTCGTGGAAGACTGTCTCCGTCGTCGTATGGGGTTCCGGCATGAGCACTTCGTCTTCTGCTGATACCTGTTCCTCGACTGGTTTAGGGGGAGTTGAGATGGCAGGCGCTGCTGTTGAGGAGGGGGCGGGATATAGCTTTTCAGCCGCGACAGGTGCATCGGCAGTGAGCGCTGCAGAGACGTAGGGCTGGGATTCTTGAAAGATCCCGCGGGCGCGTTGCTCCTTCTCAAGGCTGACTTCGATTAAGAGCCGCATCATTTTGTCAGCGAGGATTGCCAAGTCGTCTTCCTCTTCGTCGAGGGCGACGCCAAGTCGATCAGCCATATCGTGGATTGGGGATTTTGCCGGTGAACGGTCGCACAAGTAGATCGCATCGCGCAGCGACGCGCGCGCAGCTGTTTCTAAGGCAAGCGCAGTGTCCGCAGCGGCGCGCGTCCTTGGACCAGTCAGCGCACGCAATCGATCTGCGATCTCAATTTCGAGACGCGCATAGTCAGTCAAAATCTGCGTCATCAATTCCGGCGGCAAGTCGTTCTCCGAGTAGAAGCAGAGATCACTGATCGCGGTGATGTGACGCGCGACGTCTGCGGCTTCGCGGATTAAAGGGGTATGAAGTGGGAAACAGAAAAATGCGGTTTCAAACCGCTTCGCTTCACTGGCTGGAACGCGGCGGCGCCAGTAGTAGCCAGTAGGACGGGATTCGAGATGTGGTTGGCGTTTCGCCATGAACGAGCTCCTCGGTTAGGAGGTGCTGCGCAGAGGATCCACGTTTTGTGCAAAGTCTTGTGCAAGACTTTGTGCAAAGCAAAATGGATCTCAGCCATCAAGCTTAAATTTATCTTGCCAAATCAACACGGTGCGGGATGATTGGCTCCGACGGTAGGGATCGAACCTACGACCAATTGATTAACAGTCAACTGCTCTACCGCTGAGCTACGTCGGAAAACCTGCGGTTCCTATAGCAACCCGGTTCTGGGGCGTCCAGACCCATTTTGCGTGAAATTGCACATTCTTTTCGGACAAGGGTGTTAGGGCGATAAAGTCATAATGTTAGCGGTAGCAGCGGAATATTGAAGTATTAATATGCTCGAGTGGTAAAATGAATTGACCACCGGTTGATGCCCCCTGTAACCTGCGTTCAGGCAAAAGGCGATAAGACCCGACTTTGCCCAACAGGAGGAAACAAAAAATATGAAACGCAGACAATTTCTGACGTCCGCTGCCGTTGGCACCGCTGCCACGACGCTTGCGACCCCGATGCTGGCCCAAAGCCGGATTGAGATGAACATCGTATCGACCTGGCCGCGGGACTTTCCCGGTCTGGGAACGAGTGCCCAGCGTCTAGCCGCCCGTATCGAAGAACTGACAGAGGGCCGCATTAAGGTTCAGTACTTCGCTGCTGGTGAGCGTGTTGGTGCATTCGACAGCTTTGACGAAGTCGCCTCCGGCAACTCTCAGGCTTACATCGGCGCCGACTATTACTGGAAGGGCAAGCACGCTGGCTGGTCCCCCTTCACCGCGATTCCCATGGGTCTGACCTATACGGAAATCGACGCATGGATGAAGTTCGGCGGCGGCCAAGAGCTGTATGAAAAGCTGGGCGACGAATTTGGCGTTATCGGCTTCCCGGCTGGTAACACTGGCGTGCAGATGGGCGGTTGGTTCAACAAAGAAATCGAATCCGTTGACGACATCCGCGGCCTGAAGATGCGTATCCCCGGCCTTGGCGGCGACGTCATGGCGAAACTAGGCGCGTCCCCTGTGTCCGTCCCCGGCGGTCAGATCTACGAAAACCTGGTCTCCGGCGCGATCGACGCCACCGAATGGGTCGGTCCGTGGAACGACTATTTCCTCAAGCTTTATGAAGCCGCCAAGTACTACTACTGGCCCGGTTTCCACGAGCCAGGTTCGCAGCTGTGCATGGGCATGAACAAGACCTGGTGGTCGACCGTTCCTGCCATTGATCAGACCTTGATCAAAATCGCCTGCGCCGAAGAGAACGCCGTGTCGATGGCAGAAAACAATGCCAACAACGGTACGTACCTGAACAAGCTGATCGACGAATACGGCGTCGAGCTGCGCGAATTCAATGATGACGTCTACGAAGCCTTCGGGTCTGCGTCGGCAGAAGTCATCGAAGAGGCACGTGATCACAGCCCGCTGGCCGCCGAAATCTTCGACAGCCACCTTAAGGCACGCTCCGAGATCGGTGCATGGACGGCGCTGTCTGATGCCGCCTATGTCGTGAAACGGAACCGCGTCCTCGACATGTAATAGCCTTCGGGCAAGGCTCTGCTGTAGGCAGGGCAGGGGCGGGGCGGACCAAAAGGTCCGCCCCGCCAGCATATCATAAATATATCTCCGGGGGGATCGGGATGGAAACGCAAGACGCCTCGCGCGCATTGCTCGCACGCGGATTTGGCTGGGCTGTATTGGCCGTGCTGGCCGCATTCATGATAAATGTTGTGCTGACATTCTGGTTCAACTTCCCTGGCGCGGCCTCGGTCTTCTCGGGTACCGTCGACGGTATGGCCGTCGTGCAAGTGGCGATCGTTTTGGCAGCAGTAGCGGCCGCATTGATCTATGTGACACGCAATCCCGGTGTGACCTTGCGCGCTGATGCTGCGCGGATCACGGACTTTAATCGCTTTCTGGTGCGGGCCGCCTTTTGGGTTGTCGTGCTGGTCGGCATGGGCGACGCAATCCTGTCGTTCCTGCGGGTTCAGAATATGTTGGACGGCATAGTTGGCGCGGAACTATCCGGCGATCTTGGGCGCGCCGATTTCCGTGGTGTTTACTTTCACGCCCCGCTTGTGCTGCTAGGTATCGTTATTGCGGCCGTGACGCGCGGTCTTGGATTTATCTGGTTGTCGCTGCTCGTGGTTATTGCGGAACTATTGATCGTTCTGTCGCGCTTCGTCTTTTCGTACGAGCAGGCGTTCATGGCCGACCTTGTGCGGTTCTGGTACGGTGCGCTGTTCCTGTTCGCATCGGCCTATACCTTGCTTGAGGAAGGGCACGTGCGCGTTGACCTCCTTTACGCATCAATGCGGCGCGAAACTAAGGGTAAGGTCAATTCGATCGGGTCCGTCGTGCTAGGCATGTCGCTTTGCTGGACGATCTTGTTGATTGGTTTCGGTGGCTCGTCCTCTATTATTGCAGGTCCGATCCTTGTATTCGAGACGACACAGTCCGGCTTTGGCATGTACGTTAAATACTTCATGGCGGGTTTTCTGGCGGTCTTCGCCATCACCATGATGATTCAATTCGTGGCCCAGTTTCTGGAAGCCATCGCCGACAAGCGCGGCGAACCAGGCGCGCGTGAAACGCACGCCGACATGATTTAACCGGGGATACGGCACATGGAACTATTCTTTCTTCTGGTGTTGCTTGTCGTCATGGCAACAGCACTTGGCTCCGGCTACCCGGTGGCTTTCGCGCTGCCCGGCTCTGCTATTCTGACTGTCGGGGCTGCGGCCTTGACGGGCTACCTCTTAGAGGGGTCGACCTCTGCTTACTTCGCCAACGGCGGACCGTCGCAGTGGCTTTCCGCCGGCGTGACCAACCTGCGCGGGGTGTATTGGGAGCCGGAACGAGACACGTTGATCGCCATTCCGCTTTTCATCTTTATGGGCATCATGCTGCAGCGGTCCAAGATCGCAGAGGACCTGCTAGTCAACATGGCGCAGCTGTTTGGCCCTATCCCCGGCGGCCTTGGCATTTCTGTCATCGTTGTGGGGGCACTTCTCGCGGCAACCACTGGTATCGTCGGTGCGACAGTTGTCGCGATGGGCATGATTTCCCTGCCGGCCATGATGCGAAACGGCTATTCGAATTCGCTGTCCTCTGGCGTCATTGCCGCATCGGGCACCTTGGGCCAGATTATTCCACCCTCTATTGTCCTTATCATTCTTGCTGACCAGCTAGCATCGGCTGTCGATCAGGCGGGGACGTCGCGGACAGAGCTTTACAAGGTAGCAACCGGCGAAATCACGATGCCGTCCGAGTTTTCTATCGTCTCAACCTCGGCTGGTGACATGTTCCTTGGCGCATTGGTGCCGGGCCTGCTGCTGGTGGGTATCTACATCCTTTATGTTCTAGCAATCGCGATCTTTCGCCCGAAGATGGCACCCGCCGTGCCTTACGAAGGCAAATACGACGCAGCTTTCTTGGGCAACGTGCTGTTGGCTATGATCCCGCCGCTGGCGCTGATCTTGCTTGTGCTCGGCTCGATCATCGCGGGTGTTGCGACGGTGAACCAAGCCGGTGCCATCGGCGCCGTTGGCGCCATGATCATGGCCGGTTACCGGTTGCATCCCGAAGGGCGAAAAGGAAAGTTTACGCCCGCAATTTTCGCGCTGGTAGGTCTTGCGCTGGTTGCTTGGACGCTCTCGAACTACAACACGAATGTCTTGAACATGCAGACGGCGTCGGACCGCACAGGCGTGATGTTTGCAGCTGTCGGTGTCAGCCTGATCATCATCTCTATCATCTGGTCCGGCATCCGCGCGTTCTATAACGAAGACGCCTTGCGCGGTGTCATGGTGGAAACGGCCAAGACAACGTCATTGGTCTTTATCATTCTGTTGGGTGCCGCCATGTTGACGGCCGCCTTCCGTGCTTTTGGTGGCGAGGAATTGGTAAAGCATTTCCTCGAAGGTCTGCCGGGTGGCTTTTGGACGAAGTTCATCATCGTCATGGGCGTGATCTTTGTCCTCGGCTTCTTCCTTGACTTCATCGAAATCGCAGTCGTCGTTGTGCCGATTGTGGCCCCGATTTTGCTGGCCGATCCGCAAGCGAACGTCAGTGCCGTCTGGTTAGGCGTGATGATCGGTCTGAACCTGCAAACTTCGTTCCTGACGCCGCCTTTCGGCTTTGCGCTGTTCTATCTGCGCGGTGTTGCGCCGGCGGCGGTCAAGACAATCCAAATCTACAAGGGCGTCGTGGCCTTCATTGGTTTGCAGATCGCAGCGTTGATTATTGTGGCCTTCAACCCACCGTTGGTGAACTACTTGCCATCCCGCACGTCTTTGACGGCGGAAACGGCGCCGCCGCCGGTGAATCCCGCGCTGCAGTACTGTATCGAGGAATACATCGCAGAGGCCTTCGATGCGCGTGGCAGCCAGATTGCGGCATCTATTACGCAAGCGCGTGGGCTGGACGTGTCGTATCTGCCGGAAAATCTGCAAGAGGACTGGTTCGAAGGCTTAGATAAGGCTGAAACCGCGATTCCGATGATGACTGACATCCAGACCGTCCAGCAGCGTCTTGTCGAAGGGGCGGTCGACTATCGGCCAGAACATACGTTCGTGCGCGCCTTACAGCGTGATATGCTGATCCGCACCAAAGAGATTGAGGATCTGCGTTTGCGGGCGTCTCGTGGGTTTGGCGATAGCGAAGGGCAGACTGCGCGTGCCGACAAACTGCAAGCCGAAGTCGTTGCATTGGAAGCGCAAATCCCTGAAACGTGGGAAAATACCCAAGGGGTTTATAACGCGCTTAACCGCGAGGATCAGACCGCCCGCAACCTGTATCGGCGCACCGTCGATCAGGCTTACGTGCCGGTCGTTGAATTGAGGGCTGTCATTGCCAGTGCCGATGCACTCGCGGCCCTACGCGATCCGTTGGCCACCTTGGCCGCAGACGCGCCGTCGATGGACGGCGACACTGCCGACACGCGCTTTAAAGAGGTCGAATCGATGTTAGGCAACGTCGATGGCGGTCGAGAAATCCGTGGCCTTCTGGCAGATGCACGCAAGGAGATTGACGATCGGTCCCCGGATCCGGAACGTGCGATGGAATACGTGGCAGAGGCGCAGGCGCTGTTCGAGGTTGAGCTGACGTGGCGCAGCCGCGCCAAGGACGAACTGTTGCCGGGCCTTACCGCCTATGACGACGCAATCAAGGACACTATCGGTCTGCGTCAGCAGCAGCGTCTGCCACGTGCGCAAGCCTTAGAAGTTGCATCTTGTTCGGCGCATCATCGCGACATCTCCTTGAACTTCTGATCCACGCAAGATCACTATAAGGCCGGGACCAGTTCCCGGCCTTATCATTTGGCCACCGCGCTGACCCTGTGCGTTGCTGCAGCTATCGCCCCGGATCGGGTGGGCATATGGTGCGCGCAAACCATATTTGAAGGGCGCATCATGGCTGCCATCGTATCCGTTAAAAACTTGCGCAAAACCTACGACACTGGGTTCGAGGCGCTAAAATCTATCAATCTTGATATCGAAGAAGGCGAAATCCTCGCCTTGCTCGGTCCCAATGGCGCAGGCAAAACCACGCTTATCTCTACTATCTGCGGTATTACGGTCCCAACGTCGGGAACGGTGAAGGTCGGTGGGTTCGATACGGTGTTGGAATACCGTCAGGCCCGCAGCCTGATCGGTCTTGTCCCGCAGGAAATCAATTTGGAGCCTTTTGAGACGGTACAAAACACCGTTCGCTTTTCCCGCGGCCTTTTCGGTAAGCCGCGCGACGATGCAAAGGTCGCCGCGATCCTCGAGTCCTTATCCTTAGGTGACAAGGCGACAGCCAAAGTCAAAGAACTGTCGGGTGGGATGAAGCGCCGTGTCCTGATCGCAAAGGCGCTTGCCCATGAGCCCCGCGTGCTGTTTCTTGATGAACCAACCGCCGGCGTGGACGTGGTGTTGCGCAAGGATATGTGGAACGTGGTTGCCGACCTGAAGGCCACCGGCGTCACCATCATCCTGACGACCCATTACATCGAAGAGGCCGAGGCTATTGCCGACCGCGTTGGTGTCATCAGCAAGGGCCAGATCCTGCTGGTGCAGGACAAGTCCGAGATGATGAGCCAGATGGGTAAGAAACAGCTTCGTGTCGATCTCAGCGCGCCTGCCACCACAATACCCGCTAGCCTGTCCGACTACGATCTGGCGCTGGAAATGGACGGCACCGTGCTGGTCTATACATATGACACCCGCAAAGAGCGCACCGGCATCCGCAGGCTATTGAACGAAATGGCCGACGCTGGGCTGCAAATGACCGATCTGCAAACGCAGCAAAGCAGCCTCGAAGATATTTTCGTCGGCCTCGTGAAGGACAACGCATGAACCTCACCGCGATAAAATCCATCTATGCGTTCGAAATGGCGCGCTTTTTTCGCACGATCACGCAGTCGCTGATAAGCCCGGTGCTGTCGACATCGCTGTATTTCGTGGTCTTCGGCACGGCGATCGGTAGCCGCATCGAAACGGTCGAGGGTGTCAGTTATGGTGCATTTATTGTGCCGGGCCTGATCATGCTGTCTGTTATGACGCAGGCGACAAGCAACGCCAGTTTCGGGATCTATTTTCCCAAATTTATTGGCACGATCTACGAATTGCTATCGGCGCCGGTCAACTTCATCGAAATCACGATTGGCTACGTCGGTGCGGCTGCGACAAAAGCGCTCTTTATCGGTACGATCATCTTCATCACTGCGTTCTTCTTTGTAGACATTCAGGTGGCGCACCCCATTGCTATGGTGGCATTCCTGCTGATGACTTGCATCAGTTTCTCGTTGTTGGGCTTCATCATCGGCATCTGGGCTGGCAACTTTGAACAGCTTCAATTGATCCCCTTGTTGATCATCACACCTTTGGTTTTCTTAGGTGGCTCGTTCTATTCGGTCACCATGTTGCCGCCCATCTGGCAGACGATCACCATGTTTAACCCCGTCGTCTATCTGATCAGCGGGTTCCGCTGGGCGTTCTTCGGCGCGGCGGATGTCCCAGTCGGCTTGTCGTTGATGGCAATCAGCTTGTTC
Organism: Loktanella sp.; assembly: GCA_024635625.1. GTDB lineage: Bacteria > Pseudomonadota > Alphaproteobacteria > Rhodobacterales > Rhodobacteraceae > Loktanella. Next base: position 9,076 of record JAGXIQ010000137.1, read on the forward strand.
ATGGCCGCCTGTCTGACGGCGATCTGGTGGATTTTCCGCACTGGCTGGCGCATTCGCCAGTAAGCCTTGTGGCGCGGGGGGAGGGGCCCTAGATCGGGGGCATGAAACTCAGAATCCCATTCGTAAATCGCGACCCGCTGGTCAACGTAGTCCGCCTGCAAGGTGCCATCACAACAGGCGGGCGGGGGCTTGACGATCCTTCGCTTGCTATGGTCCTTGAGAAGGCTTTTACCAAGGGCAAGCCAAAGGCAGTTGCTTTACAGATCAACTGCCCCGGCGGCAGCCCCGTGCAATCATCTTTGATCGCCGCGCGCATCCGCCGCCTGTCACAGGAAAACGACGTTCCCGTCATCGCTTTTGTTGAAGATGTAGCAGCGTCTGGCGGTTATTGGCTGGCCTGTGCCGCCGACGAGATTTACGCCGACGTAGGGTCTTTAGTCGGGTCCGTAGGCGTCATTTCTGCAGGCTTCGGCTTTCACGACCTGATTGAGAGCTACGGCGTTGAACGGCGCGTTTATACAGCTGGCACGTCTAAATCGATGCTCGACCCTTTCCGCCCAGAAAAGACAGAGGACGTGCAAAAGCTGGAAGGTTGGCTGACCGACCTGCACACAATCTTTATCGACTACGTAAAATCCCGTCGCGAGGCGCTGCTGGATGACGATCCGGCGATTTTCTCTGGCGAGGTCTGGATTGGCAAAAAGGCGCAGGATAAGGGTTTGATTGATGGCATAGGACACTTGATCCCGACGATGAAGGCGATCCATGGCGATCGTGTTAAGTTTCGCCGCTACGGTCCGAAGAAGTCGCTTTTTGCCCGCCTTGGCGCACGTGTGATGGGCGACGCGATCGCAAGCATCGAAGATCGCACCGCCTTTGCCCGGTTCGGTCTATAAATGCTGATCAAGGTTGCTGCGCTTTTTTTGGTCTTTTTCTTCGTGCTTGGTCTGCTCGGTAAGTGGCGCTTTCCGGGTCAGAAAAGCCTTGCGGCGGCCAAGTGCCCCAAATGTGGGCGCTACAATATTGGAAAAGGCCCCTGTGCCTGTGAAAAGGGACGCCCCTGATGGAATGGTTTTACGTTGTAGCCGGTCTGGTTATCTTGATCTTTGCCGGGGATTCATTGGTCAAAGGGGCCGTGAACCTTGCCTTGCGACTGGGTGTTCCGGCCTTGATTGTGTCACTTACCATCGTGGCTTTTGGTACGTCTGCGCCTGAACTGCTGATCTCTGTTCAGTCGATCCTTGATGGCGTTCCGGGGCTGGCACTGGGTAACGTGGTGGGGTCGAACACCGCGAATGTCCTTTTGGTGCTGGGCATTCCGGCGCTAATGGCGGTGATGTACACATCGGAGTCAGATGTGCGCAGTAGCTATTTGCAGATGCTGGCGGCGACGGTGCTGTTTATCGTGCTGTGTCTCTTTGGCACGCTGAACTGGATCAGTGGTCTAATACTGTTGGCGGGACTTGCCGCTATGCTAACACATGCGGTCATCTGCGCCCGGCGTGGCACTGGCGAGGAAGAAGTTGAAGGTGCCGATCCCAGCATGCGCGGTGCCAAGATTGCCCTGTATCTGGTTCCTGGTATCGTTGGTTTGCCCATTGGGGCGCATCTTTTGATCGAAGGTGCTACCGTCGTCGCACAAGATTTTGGCTTGTCCGAAAGCGTGATCGGCCTGACGCTGGTCGCCGTCGGCACATCCCTGCCAGAGCTTGCGACGACCGTTATGGCGGCCTTACGGCGGCAGGCAGATGTCGCACTTGGTAATGTGATCGGTTCGAATCTGTTCAACCTGCTTGGTATAATGGGTGTGGCCACTTTGGTCGGCCCAGTGCCTGTTGACGCACAGTTCCTGACGTTTGACTTGTGGATTATGCTGGGTGCGTCCCTGTTGATGATCCCCCTCGTCTTTTTTGGGGCAAACATTACTCGGATTTGGGGTGTCGGCCTGACGGCTGCTTACGCGCTTTACGTATGGGCGATCCTATGAGGGCGCTTGTCACCGGCGCCGGCGCCCGTCTGGGCAGGGCGATAGCGCTGACGCTTGCTGATCGCGGTTATGACGTTGCTGTGCATTGCGCGAGCTCTGTCGACGGCGCGGAAGAGGTCGCCGATTTGATCCGCGCCAAGGGTCGGAAGGCTGTGACAGTACAGGCCGATCTGCTGGACGAGGCTGCGACGCAGGGCCTTGTCGCGCGAGCTTGTGCTGCCCTTGGTGGCCCGCTGACAGTGCTAGTCAACAATGCCTCCATCTTTGAACATGACGACATTGCCACCGCGACGAAGGACAGTTGGGACCGTCATATTGGGTCGAACCTGCGCGCGCCGCTTGTCCTGACGCAAGGTTTTGCGGCGCAGGTGCCCGATCCGCTGATCGATGATCAAGGAGAGCCTGTCGCGCAGGGGTTAGTGATCAATATGCTGGATCAGCGTGTTCACAAGCTGACACCAGAATTTATGACTTACACGCTGGCCAAAATGGGTCTTTGGACCCTGACCCGGACAGCCGCGCAGGGCCTTGCGCCACGTGTCCGCGTGAACGGGATTGGGCCCGGACCGACCTTGAAGGGTGGAAGGCAGTCAGAAGACCACTTTGCCCGTCAGCGGTCTGCTACCATACTTGAACGCGGGGCTAACCCTGACGATATTACGGCAGCACTGACCTATTTATTGGATGCAAAGGCCGTCACCGGTCAAATGATAGCAGTTGATGGGGGGCAGCATCTGGCATGGCAAACGCCTGATGTTCTTGGGTTGGAATAAGTGTGTAGATTTGAGTTGTGCACCTTGACAGCCGAAATGTCTGGCAGGCCGATTGTTAAGAAGCAAATGCCAAGGTTTACAAATCCTTCATAAAGTTATCATGCGATTTCAATGACTTGAATAACAGCTTATTTTTAAGGCAAAGTGATGAAGGGCGTGTGAAACAAGGGAAAATCTGCACTCACGTTGATTTGCCCACGCAGTTATCCACAGATTCCGTGGATGCCTTATAACTTGTCCTCGAACCGTTAACATTGCAGACACACCAGAATCACGGATCTGACGATGACTGACACTACCTCTACCGTAACTTTGACCGGATATGCGTATATCGCGGCCTTCGTGAAGACGCTGGATTCATCACCTGGCGTGTACAGAATGCTGGATGGTGAAAGCCGTGTCCTCTACGTCGGGAAGGCGCGGAACCTGAAGGCGCGGGTCAGTAGCTATGCGCGGCCGGGGCAACATTCGGGACGGATCACCCGGATGATCCGCGAAACTCAGTTGATGATGGTCCTGACGACGCGCACCGAAACCGAGGCACTGCTGCTAGAGCAGAACCTGATCAAGCAGTTGAAGCCGCGCTACAACGTGCTGCTGCGTGACGATAAGTCTTTTCCGAATATCCTTGTGACGACCGGACATGATTGGCCGCAGATCAAAAAGCACCGCGGCGCAAAATCCGAAAAAGGTAACTATTATGGCCCCTTTGCCGGGGTGGGGGCGGTGAACCGCACACTCAACCAATTGCAGCGTGTCTTTCTCCTACGGAACTGTACCGATCAGGACTTTGAGACGCGGACCCGGCCATGCCTGCAGTACCAGATCAAGCGCTGTTCCGGGCCTTGCTGTGGTCTGGTCACAGCAGAGGATTACAAGGTCTCCGTCCGCGATGCGCAGGCTTTTCTGTCAGGTCGGACCAAGGGTATTCAAGAGACGTTAGCTGCTGAAATGGCAGCAGCGTCCGAAGCGATGGAGTTTGAGCGCGCCGCAGCAATGCGGGACCGGATCAAGGCATTGACGCAGGTGCAGACTACGCAGGGGATTAATCCGAAACACGTGGAAGAGGCCGATATTATTGGCCTGCATATCGACGGCGGGCAAGCCTGCGTGCAGGTGTTCTTTATCCGTGCGAACCAGAACTGGGGCAACCACGACTACTATCCCCGGATAAGCGGTGATGAGGATGCATCGGAAGTAATGGAAGCGTTCGTCGGCCAGTTTTACGCTGACCGCGAACCGCCCAAGGGGCTGGTCCTGTCACATGGCCTCGATAACCTTGACCTGATGGTCGAGGCCCTATCTGGAAAGCTGGGCCGAAAGGTTGAAATTCTTGTGCCCCAACGCGGCGAAAAGGCGGAATTGGTGCAGGGTGCGCTGCGCAATGCCCGCGAAAGCCTTGCGCGAAAGATGAGCGAGACTGCGACCCAAGGGCGACTGCTAAATGGCGTGGCCGCGGCGTTCGATCTGCCAAAGGTACCGGAGCGCGTAGAGGTCTACGACAACAGCCACATTCAGGGTAGTTTTGCGGTGGGTGCGATGGTCGTGGTTGGGGCTGACGGGTTTGAGAAGAACCAGTACCGCAAATTCAACATCCGCGGCGAGGATCTGACACCGGGCGATGACTTTGGCATGATGAAAGAAGTGCTGACCCGCCGTTTCCAACGATTATTGAAGGAAGACCCCGAACGTAAGGGCGGCACTTGGCCAGACCTTTTGCTGATCGACGGCGGTGCCGGGCAGGTCAGCGCCGTCCGAGAGATTATGGAAAAGCTGGGAGTCGGCGATGTTCCGATGATCGGGGTGGCCAAAGGCATCGACCGGGACGCTGGCAAGGAAGAGTTTCATCGTACAGGCAAGACCGTGATGGCGCTGCGCCACAACGACCCGGTTCTGTATTTCATTCAGCGGATGCGTGACGAAGTCCACCGCTTTGCCATTGGCACCCACCGCGCTAAACGTGCCAAGGCGATCGGGGCGACGCCGTTGGACGATGTGCCCGGCGTAGGTGCCACGCGAAAGCGCGCACTGCTGGCGCATTTTGGGTCGGCGAAAGCGGTGGCGCGGGCGAATTTGAACGATTTGACAGCGGTGGATGGGATCAGCCAGAACATGGCGCAGACGATTTACGACTATTTTCACGAAAACGGGTGACTTTGGTCTGATCAAAATGCCGAACCCCTTCCGCACAGCGGACTCCTATCCGAGGTATTTTGATCAGAAGAAGCCGCGGCCTTTTGCGCGATCTGGTCTATTTGTCGGGCAGGGGATAGGGTGCCGATATGACGCTGAATGTACCAAATATTTTGACGATCCTAAGGCTGCTGGCGGCCCCCGGAATCGCGATCATGTTCTTGTATTTTCATCGCCCGTGGGCGGATTGGTTTGCGCTGGTTTTGTTCGTCAGTGCGGCTTTGACGGACTTCCTTGATGGTTATCTGGCGCGGGCGTGGAAGCAGGAAAGCAAGTTCGGCGCGATGCTGGATCCAATTGCCGATAAGGCTATGGTGGTGATCGCGCTGCTCGTGATTACTGGTTTCTCTGGCATGAACCCTTGGATCCTGATGCCTGCGACATTCATTATCTTTCGCGAAGTCTTTGTGTCCGGTTTGCGGGAATTCCTAGGTGCGACGGCAGGCTTGCTTAAGGTGACGACGCTGGCAAAGTGGAAGACGACCGCGCAGATGGTCGGTATTGCGTTACTTTTTGCGACCGGGGCATTCGAGCATTACCTTGGTATGCAGACATTTGGCATGGACCGCGCAATGCGTGACAACGTTTTGGCAGGTCATATCCCTGACGAGCTTGGCCTGATCTGGAAATACTGGGGTATGATGATCAGCTGGTATGCTGGGATAACCGTGCTGTGGCTGGCGGCGGGTTTGACGCTGGTGACCGGCTGGGATTATTTTCGCAAAGCCCTGCCGTATCTGAGGGAAAGCTAATGGACGTGCTTTATTTTGCATGGGTAAGAGAACGAATTGGCCTGCCGCGTGAACAGGTCGAAACCCGTGCTGCGACGGTCAATGAGCTTGTCGCCGAATTAGTTGCCCGCGAAGAGCGATATGCTGCGGCATTTTCCGATACGACCGCATTGCGCGTGGCGCTTGATCAGGTTCTCGCCGATTTCGATGCATCGCTTTCGGGCGTGCGCGAGGTCGCATTCTTTCCGCCCATGACAGGTGGCTGATGATTGTTCGGGTGCAAGACGCCTCGTTTGATGCGGGCGAAGAACTGAATGCCTTCAGTGCGGGGGCGGCAGGTGCAGGGGCTGTTGTCAGCTTTACCGGCATCGTTCGTGATCTGGCCGGCGGTTTGCAGCATATGATGATCGAACATTATCCTGGCATGACCGAACGCGCGATTGCGGAAATCGTGGATGAGGCGCTAAGCAGGTGGTACCTTACCGATGCACTTGTCATCCATCGACATGGAAAATTGGCGCCCGGTGCACCGATCATGATGGTCGCCACTGCCTCTGCGCATCGCGCCGACGCTTTTGCCGCCGCGGATTTTTTGATGGACTACCTGAAATCACGTGCGCCATTCTGGAAAAAAGAAGTCACAGCCGATGGTGCCGACTGGGTCGCAGCCAAAGATACTGACGAGGCAGCGCTTAACCGTTGGTAAGCGTATTGTGCCGATGGCACGGTACGATGTGGTCATTCACCAGCCCGCAAGCCTGCATGAAGGCATAAACGATGGTCGGGCCACAGAACTTGAAACCCGCTTTTTTCAAATCTTTTGAAATTTGTTCTGACAGGGGCGTGAATGCGGGCACATCTGCCATCGTCGTACGGTACGTCTGTAAGGGCTTTCTATCAACGTAGTCCCAAAGGAACCTATCAAAGCCTTGCTGCGCCTCGATCTGCTGCCAGACTTGGGCATTGGTGATCGTCGCGGTGATCTTTCCTCGGTGGCGGATAATCCCGGGATTGGCCAATAGGCGGGTAACTTCAGCCTCGCCCCATGTGGCGACGACGTTAGGGTCAAAATCAGCAAAGGCCGCACGAAAATTGTCCCGCTTTTTCAAGATTGTAATCCACGACAAACCGGCCTGAAATCCGTCCAGCACCAGCTTTTCCCACAGGGCGCGGCTATCGTATTCGGGCACGCCCCATTCCGTATCATGATAGGCTTGGTACACTGGGTCGTCGCCCGCCCAGCCGCAGCGGATCAAGGTCATAAGGGTGCCTCTTGCTGTTTGGTCTTAACTTGGTGTTAGGGGCGGGGCTGCAATGTGACAAGGCCTTGATTTGGACCTGCCCCATGCTGCAACCCCGTCCCCCTGTCGTCCCTGATCCCGAACAGCAGTTCGACAATCCGCTACAATTCGCTTTTGCCAGCCGTGACGCTGATACGCCGGCACTTGTCGCACACGCGCTGGATTTCGGGCGGGCACAGCTGGCTTTTCAACCCATTGTTGTGGCCGCCGATCCAACAAGAGTAGCCTTTTACGAAGGACTGATCCGTCTTCTGGATGATGCCGGGCGCGTCATTCCGGCTGCGAATTTCATGCCGCAGGTCGCTGACACTGAAATTGGGCGGCGGATCGACTTGCTCGCTTTGGAACTGGCGCTGCGCATGCTGCGCCAACACCCGGGGATGCGTTTGTCGGTCAACGTTTCGGCCCGGTCGCTGGGCGATTGGCGCTGGCGACAAAAGCTTGAAGCAGGGCTAGCGGAACGTGGCGCACTGGGCGAACGCCTAATTTTTGAGATAAGCGAAACTTCGGCGATGATGCTGCACGAAGTCGTTATCCGTTTCATGGAGGATATGCAGCCGCGCGGCGTGGCTTTCGCGCTTGACAGTTTTGGCGGTGGGATGACGGCCTTCAGGCACCTGAAGGATTTTTTCTTTGATATGGTAAAAGTCGACAAAACCTTTGTCAAAGGCATCGCTGATGATCCTGATAACCAGGTGCTAGTAGAAGCGCTGGTCACCGTTGCCCACCAGTTTGAGATGTTCGCCATCGTCGAAGGCGTCGAATCTGCCGCGATGCCAAATGGTTACAAGGTATTCGCGTCGATTGCCTGCAAGGGTATCATATCGGTGCGCCGAAGTTCGAAATCGACTAGCGGTTATCGTTGCCCTTCGGAACGCAGCGGCCTACATTCGGGCCAAACCGACGAGGGGGCGTCTGTAAGTTGAGCCTTTTCGCGATTTTTAACCGCAAGAAAGGTACAACATGACCAATGTCGTGATCGCGTCCGCTGGGCGCACAGCCGTCGGCAGCTTCCTCGGGTCTTTCGCCGCAACGCCCGCGCATGATTTAGGGGCTGCCATGCTGCATGGCCTCGTGGAGCGCGCCGGTATCGACAAGTCCGAGGTGAGTGAGACGATTCTTGGACAGGTCCTGACCGCAGCCCAAGGTCAGAACCCGGCCCGTCAGGCCCATATCAATGCAGGCCTGCCCATTGAATCTGCCGCTTGGTCAATCAATCAGGTCTGCGGTTCTGGTTTGCGTGCTGTCGCGCTTGCAGCTCAGCACATCCAGCTAGGCGACGCGAACATCATCGCCGCGGGTGGCCAAGAGAATATGTCGATGTCACCCCATGCCGCGAACTTGCGTCAGGGCTATAAGATGGGTGACGTGACCTACATCGACACAATGATCAAAGATGGCCTTTGGGATGCTTTTAACGGCTATCATATGGGTCAAACTGCAGAAAACGTGGCAGAAAAATACCAGATCAGCCGCGAAGATCAGGATATATTTGCCGTTGCCTCCCAGAACAAAGCTGAAGCCGCCCAGAAGGCAGGCAAGTTTAAGGACGAGATCATTCCTTTCACCATCAAGACCCGCAAGGGCGATACGGTGATGGACAGCGATGAATACATCCGTCACGGTGCTACGATGGAGGCCATGCAGAAGCTTCGCCCTGCTTTCGCCAAGGACGGGTCTGTGACCGCCGCCAACGCATCGGGCTTGAATGACGGTGCGGCGGGGTGCCTTTTGATGACTGCCGACGAAGCGGAAAAGCGCGGGATCGAGCCGTTGGCACGGATCGTGTCCTATGCCACGGCAGGTCTTGACCCAAAAATCATGGGCGTCGGCCCGATCTTTGCCTCGCGTAAGGCGCTGGAAAAAGCCGGTTGGACTGCGGCAGATCTAGAACTGGTCGAAGCGAACGAGGCTTTTGCTGCGCAGGCATGTGCGGTGAATAAAGAAATGGGTTGGGACCCTGAAATCGTCAACGTGAACGGCGGCGCTATCGCGATCGGTCACCCCATTGGTGCCTCGGGTGCGCGGGTGCTGAACACACTGCTGTTCGAAATGAAGCGCCGGGGCGTTAAAAAAGGTCTCGCGACCCTCTGCATTGGTGGCGGTATGGGCGTTGCGATGTGCGTGGAGCGTCCCTGATCAAAACGCCGCACAGCGCGGGGTAAAACCCGCGTTGTGCACTTTTGTGTGACGGTTCACGGCAAATAAAATCGAGCAATTTGATTTTGTCTGTCGTGGCTTCTGCGATTTATGATAAGTCCGGGTTGTAGGTATGATTTGGCGCAAACTGGAAACTGTCGCGCAATCTTATTTTTCGGGTAGTCTGCGCTAACCCTCAGCAGTGCTGCGGCATCAGCGAAAGAACGGCATCAATGACCAATTTTGATGATCCGCAACATGATCATCAGACTGCTGACGACGTTAGGGATCACACGTCGCTTATGATCGATGTCATATTTACACCTAGCAACCGACCGGAATTGGACGCCCACCCGCGGGGTCAGCTGAACCAAATCTAAGTGTCGCTGCTAGTATCAGTTTCTTCAATGCCCGGATCTTCCGCGCGTGAATTGGTTGTGTCGAGGGACGCGCAAATGCCAGCCACCAGTCTGGGCCACGCTTTGAAGTTCACTACGTGCTGGTAAGACCGGGGCCCCCTACGATGATAGCGTCCTATAGTGGTAACCTAGAAGCGACGCGACTGCATTTAGGTCTGCGCAACCCAAAATTGCGGGCTGTAACATGGCCGTAGGCGTTGCGGGACGTGGAATCGCACTTTTTCTGTGGAACACTTTTGACAAAGACCACTGCCACAGCTTAGTTCTTAAAGTACCTTTGAAGGAGGATAAATCATGGCGAGAGTTGCACTTGTGACGGGCGGGACGCGTGGCATCGGAGGGGCGATTAGTCACGCGCTCAAGGCGGCCGGTTATACTGTCGCGGCGACCTACGCCGGAAACGACGAAAAGGCGAAGGCGTTTACCGAAGAGTCCGGTATCAAAACCTACAAGTGGGATGTCGGAAGTTATGACGCTTGCAAGGACGGGGTCGCCGCAATTGAGGCTGACCTTGGCCCGATTGAGGTGCTGGTCAACAACGCTGGCATCACCCGTGATGCACCGTTCCACAAGATGACGCCTGACCAGTGGAACGAGGTCATTGGCACCAACTTGACCGGCGTCTTCAACATGACCCATCCCGTCTGGCCGGGCATGAGAGAGCGCAAGTTTGGGCGGATCATCACCATCTCTTCTATTAACGGACAGAAGGGCCAGTTTGCACAGGCCAACTATTCCGCAGCCAAGGCGGGTGACATCGGGTTCACGAAGGCTCTTGCACAGGAAGGCGCGCGCGTTGGCATTACTGTGAACGTCATCTGCCCAGGATATATCAACACCGATATGATGGCGACGATCCCGGAAAAGGTCATGGACCAGATTGTTGGGAATATTCCGGTAGGCCGTTTGGGCGAACCTGAAGAAATCGCGCGTGCGGTCGTCTTCCTCGCTTCTGACGACGCTGCCTTTATCACGGGTGCAACGCTGACCGCGAATGGCGGTCAATACATGGTCTGATCCTCAGGGATTTGGCATTATCAAACGGCCGGGGTTTGTCCCCGGCCTTTTTATATGAACCGGCAAAGCCCGGCCACTATGTGACCTAGATCCGATTTTTGGCTAATTTGATTCCCGCGATGTTTTGTCCAGCTATTCAAATTTGTCGCGTCCGTTCGGTGACATGCTGACGATCAGAATTGCGATCTGATTTACTGCGAAATCAATCTTGCAATGACCTGTTCAATTCATGTCATAATACCAACTGGCGTGAAGCCTGACTCTCGAGGAGGATTCCCAAAGCGGGCAAAGTCTGAATCTATGGTGGTGGGTCTGGGAGGATTTGACCATGGGTGTAGGGATAGCCTTACGTTCGGACTTTGACGGCGCAACACTGAGGCGTTTTGCACGGAAGACGAAGAGCGCGAACCAGAGCCGCAGGCTGCTGGCCCTGGCTGAGATTTACGATGGCGGCAGTCGGAGCGATGCTGCACGGATTGGCGGCGTTGGTTTGCAAATCGTGCGCGACTGGGTTGTGCGGTTCAATGCCCGTGGCACAGCTGCGCTTATTGATGGCAAGGCGCCCGGTCA
>JAGXIQ010000138.1 GCA_024635625.1 Loktanella sp.
AGGCCAACGACGTTCCGCCAGATAACGCGAACACGCTTCCTCATCGCAAAAGCGGGCGTCGAACGCCTGGCGGGACATCGGTCTGTCATTTTTCCATCTGCTCGGCATGCCTGGAACAATACAGGAACATTACCGATTATCAAGACTGGAAGGACAACATCATGTGCTGCCGGATCAAAGGGGATAAGCCTTCTATGCGACATTGGTATTTTTGTCGTGGAAGAGCGGCATGGACACGAGTCTTTTATCGAGCGAAAGCTTGCTTCAGGAAACAAAAAAAGCGCTTCCACATCAAGATAAGTTCTTGGAAAAATTGGGTGCCGGCGGTTCGTTTTGTTTGCTTTCAGAGATCGAAGATGCGATCTGCCGAGAAATTAAGATTTTCTGGAGGGCGACGAACAGCAACCAAATTACACGGCCAAAGTAGAGACTTCAAACGCTAGCAACACGCCGTTGAAAGAACTTTAGCTTTTTCCCCAACGGGAAACGCCAAGCTCGACACGCCTTATTGAAGAAATTCAAAATTAAGCTGGTCATGTTTTCGGGCAATGCCGCCACCCCAACCCCATCCACCTACAACTGTGCAGGCACAAAGGTTCCCTCGTCCAGCGCCGCCCAACGTAGACCAAAGGATCTGACCTCCACCGCGGCCTTGTCCTCTGGCGAGGCGTCCAGCAGACGGGGAAACTATGCCGGCGGCACGCAAAAGTGGCGGCCATCGACCAGACCGACCCACAGCATCTCGTCGGCGCAGTGGGCATCGGTCGGTATGCTGGACTTGTAAATGATCATGTCGACACGCTATTACCATGCCCTGCCGATTCACGCAAAAGTTGCAGGGCGATCCAACGCCACCCAGTGCGGCCACAGTTGGCTACGCCAAACGTTTCCCCGCAACATCCTTAATCAGCGCCCAAAACGGACAACCTTAGCTGTCCATTTTCAGTGCGCTGATAAACGCTTCCTGCGGAATATTCACGCTACCGAACTGCCGCATCTTCTTCTTACCCGCCTTCTGCTTATCCAGCAGCTTGCGTTTCCGCGTGGCGTCGCCGCCGTAGCATTTGGCCGTCACGTCTTTGCGCAGGGCAGACAGGGTTTCGCGGGCGATCACTTTGCCGCCGATGGCCGCTTGGATCGGGATTTTGAACATGTGGCGGGGGATCAGCTCTTTCAGCTTTTCGACCATGGCGCGGCCGCGCATCTCTGCCCGGTCGCGGTGGACCATCATCGACAGCGCGTCCACGGGTTCATCGTTGACCAGCACCGACATCTTGACCAGCGCATCCTCTTGGTAGCCGATCAACTGGTAATCGAAGGACGCATAGCCCTTGGTCACGGATTTCAGGCGGTCGTAGAAGTCAAAGACGACCTCGTTCAGGGGCAGGTCATAGACGACCATCGCGCGGCTGCCCGCATAGGTCAGGTCCAGCTGCACGCCGCGGCGGTCTTGGCACAGTTTCAACACGTCGCCGAGGTATTCGTCGGGCACAAGGATCGTCGCCTTTATCCGCGGCTCCTCAATATGGTCGACATAGGTCAGGTCGGGCATGTCGGCGGGGTTGTGCAGGTCCTGCTCTGTCCCGTCCTTCATAAAGATGTGGTAGACGACGGACGGCGCGGTGGTAATCAGGTCGATGTTATATTCACGCTCGATCCGGTCGCGGATGACTTCGAGGTGCAGCAGCCCAAGGAAACCGCACCGGAAGCCAAAGCCGAGAGCCGCAGAGGTTTCCATCTCGAAGCTGAAAGAGGCGTCGTTCAGCGCCAGCTTGTCGATCGCGTTGCGCAGGTCCTCGAATTCGGAAGAGTCGACGGGGAACAGGCCGCAGAACACAACAGGTTGCGCAGGCTTGAAGCCCGGCAGCGCTTGCGTCGCACCTTTGCGTTCGGACGTGATCGTATCACCCACACGCGTATCACGGACCTCTTTGATCTGCGCGGTAAAGAACCCGATTTCGCCCGGCCCCAGTTCTTCCATCGGCAACATGCCGGGTTTAAAGACACCCAGCCGGTCGATCAGGTGAACGGTATCGTTGGACATGAACCGCACGCGGTCCTTCAGTTTCAGAACGCCGTCGATGATCCGTACCAGCACGACGACGCCAAGGTATGAATCATACCATGAATCGACCAGCATCGCCTTGAGCGGCGCATCACGGTCGCCCTTGGGCGCGGGCAGACGGTGAACGACAGCCTCTAGCGTCTCATGGATGCCGATGCCGGTCTTTGCGCTGACCCGGATCGCCTGCGATGCATCAATCCCGATGACGTCTTCGATCTGCAAAGCCACGCGGTCGCATTCCGACGCGGGCAAGTCGATCTTGTTCAGCACCGGTACGATCTCGTGGTCCGCATCCAGCGCGTGATAGACGTTGGCCAGCGTCTGCGCCTCAACCCCTTGCGTACTATCCACAACCAGCAGGGACCCTTCGACGGCACGCATCGACCGGGACACCTCGTAAGCAAAGTCGACGTGACCGGGGGTGTCGATCAGATTGAGGACATACATTTCGCCGTTGTCGGCTTTGTAGTCGATCCGCACGGTCTGGGCCTTGATCGTGATTCCCCGCTCGCGTTCGATATCCATGGAGTCGAGCATCTGTGCCTTCATGTCCCGGTCGGCAACGGTGCCAGTGGACTGAATCAGGCGATCGGCCAGCGTGGATTTACCGTGGTCGATATGCGCCACGATCGAGAAATTGCGGATATGCGAAAGTTCGGTCATGGCGGGGCCCCAAAAGGTCTGAATTCAACAACCGTCCATCGCCCGAAGGGGCCGATTTTGCAAGCGCATATGCGCGTGGGCTAGCACGCGCGGCGTTTCACGTGCGAATCCGTCGCTTTTTGAACGAGCAGATCAAAACCACCTGCCCTACATACAAAATCTTCAGGTTTGAATTGCATCAGGCGGCATCAGGCGGCATAGTGGAAGAACGGCAGTATTGACGATGACACCGGGGAAATCGGGCGCGTCAAAGGTAAACAGGCACATCCATGCGTATTCTTTTTCTGGGCCTCGCGCTCGTTACACTCAATTCCTGCGGCGCTGGCGTGCGCGGCGAGATGGGCAAGGCCTGTATGGCCTCTGGTCGCTCTGCGGCGAACAGCGCCTTGTGTTCCTGCGTGCAACGCACGGCCAACAACACATTGACGAACCGTGACCAAAAACTTGCCGCCTCGTTCTTTGAGGATCCACAAAAAGCGCAGGACATCCGCCAATCAGACAGCAACAACCACGAGGCATTCTGGCTACGTTATCGGCAGTTTACCAGCCAGGCCGAACGCAGCTGTCGCTAAAGCGGTCGCCTGCTTCATCTCGGTCATATCCAGAAGGGTTAGAGGCAATACGCCATAACACACCTTAGGATGACAGCTTGTCTGGACACAGCCCGCAGCCCCGATATGTAGGGGACCATGCGTTTTGATATCCAACAGCTGACGACAGGCATCCACGACGGCGACCGTCGGTCGTTGGCTCGTGCGATTACGCTGGTGGAAAGCGCGCGTGATGATCACCGCGACATGGCACTGACGTTGCTGGCGGGGTTAGACATTGACCGTCAAGGGCTACGCATTGGGCTATCGGGCACGCCGGGCGTAGGCAAATCGACCTTTATCGAAACCTTTGGCTTGATGCTAACAGGACGCAACTTGCGAGTCGCAGTGCTCGCGGTGGATCCGTCATCTGCCCGCTCTGGCGGATCAATCTTGGGTGACAAGACCCGAATGGAGTTTTTGAGCCGCGACCCGAAGGCATTTATCCGCCCCTCTCCCAGCCAAACACAACTAGGCGGCGTGGCGCAGCGCACCCGCGACGCAGTGCGCCTGTGTGAAGCGGCAGGATTTGACATTGTATTGATAGAGACGGTGGGTGTCGGTCAGTCGGAAACTGTCGTGGCACAAATGGCTGACTTGTTTGTGCTGCTACTGGCCCCTGCCGGCGGCGACGAACTACAGGGCGTCAAGCGTGGGATCATGGAAATGGCGGACATCGTGCTTGTCAACAAGGCCGATGGCGATCTTAAACCGCAGGCACAGCGCACCTGCGCGGACTACGCTGGCGCTTTGCGTTTGCTGCGCCGCCGCGCGCAGGACAAGGACGGGTTTCCACTGGCAATGACAGTCTCGGCTTTGGACAGCACGGGGTTGGAACAAGCGTGGGACCGAATGACCGAACTTGCAGAGTGGCGTCGAGCCACCGGCATCTTTGCGCAGACCCGCGCAGAACAGGCGCGGCATTGGTTTAAAGAGGATTTGCGGTCAGAGATGATGTCACTGCTGACGCGCGATCCCGCATTGCAGAGGCGCCTGATTGGCTTGGAAGAGGCCGTGGCCCGCGGCGAGATGACGCCGGCCGTCGCTGCCAGAGCAGCGCTTGCGCCTTTGAAGGGCGCATGACGATCCCCGCCCCAACCATCGACAGGATATTCGATGGTCCGTATCTCAGGGCCAATCTCGCGCGAAATGGCGGCACGCGGCTTCTCGTGACCTTCGACTACCGCAAACGGAACCGCGATGGATTCGGCGCAGTGGGCCCCTCGCGGCAATTCGCAGAGGCAGGGTTCGACCAATTGATGATCGCAACGCAATCAAATGACTGGTTTATCAACCCTGACACCAGCGCGCTGGAAGCAGCCTGCCGCAACCTTCGAACAAAGTATACCAGCGCACAGGCATTGGGATTCTCTATGGGTGGCTTCGGTGCCTTCCGCCTCAGTCGTGCGTTACGCTTGTCGCACGTGATCGCGATTTCTCCGCAAGTCTCGATTGCAACCGATGTCGTCCCGTTCGAAACACGCTACCGCCGAGAGGCGCGGCGGTTTAACCAAGACCTTGGCGATATGACAAGCCTGCACGACGCAGAACTTGCGGGAACAATTTTATGCGACCCATTCAATGCCAATGATATGACACATGCGCAGATGTTGCAGGTTCTGTTCCCACGCGTGCGCATCCTGCGGCTAGCTGGTGGTGGCCACCCCTGCACCCGGGTACTGAGAGCTGCAGGTCGGGCGGGGCTGGTACAGGCATTGGCGATGGACCCTGCAACGGCTGGCGCCGCACTACTACGCGCCCATCGCGCTGCACGGCCCGGGATTGCATCTTATTGGTCCGCGCGCGCCCGGGCCGCTGCCCCGTTGCACCCGGCTGCGGCCCATGCTGCAGCAGAGAACGCCACGAAACTGGCCGCGAAGGCCGCAGACGGGGTTGACGGGGATGGGGATTCTGCGTAGGCGCTGCTAATTGAATTCATGGCCCTCGAACGGGGCCTTTTCAACCAATCGGACCGCGCCCAAAAGGCAGGTCCCCCAAGACGGCCCGGACCGCATCGGTCCCCGCCAAGCCACGAAGGATGATGCCCATGTCGCGCCGCTGCGATCTGACCGGAAAAGGCCCGATGTCGGGCAACAACGTGTCCCACGCCAAAAACCACACCCGCCGTCGGTTCCTGCCGAACCTGCAGGACGTGTCCCTTGCATCTGACGTGCTGGGCCGGACTTTCAAGTTCCGCATATCGAATGCGGCACTGCGCACGGTGGATCACCGTGGTGGTCTGGACGCCTTCATGAAAAAAGCCAAGGACGCCGAACTGTCGCCCGAAGCCCTGAAGGTCAAAAAAGACATCGCCAAGGCCAACGCTGCCGCTACTGCGTAAGTGTGACCCTGACGGATTGACGAAAGGCCCGGTTGCGAAAGCACCCGGGCATTTTGCATTGTAGCACACGGACATTCTCCGAATGCCCAGCAACTGACGTGGCTATTTTTAACAATAGTAATAGAGGTACGCCCTTTGAAGAACGGTTTGCCGATTGACGCGGTTTTGGGCGATGTAGTGTCCGCACTACAGTCGCACGGTCGCGTCGTCCTTCAGGCGCCACCCGGCGCGGGCAAGACAAGCAAGGTACCGTTGGCCTTGCTAGACGCCGGTATTAAGGGGCAGATCATCATGCTGGAGCCACGCCGCCTGGCGGTCCGGGCCGCTGCAGAACGGCTTGCCCAACAGTTAGGTGAAGACGTCGGCGCAAGCGTCGGCTATCGGATGCGCGGCGAATCCCGTGTCGGCAAGGATTGCAAAATTCTGGTGGTCACCGAAGGTATTTTGACCCGGATGGTTCAAGAGGACCCTGAATTGTGCGGCGTGGGTGCGGTGATCTTCGACGAATTCCACGAGCGGTCGCTGCAGGCCGACTTGGGTCTGGCATTGGTTTGGGAAGCACGATCAGCGTTGCGGCCCGACTTGGCGCTGGTGGTCATGTCTGCAACGTTGGATGCGGCCCCCGTTGCGGCCTTACTGGACGCCGCCCCCGTCGTGACCTCTCAAGGCCGGGCGTTTCCGGTCGATGTCCGCTGGCTAGATCGCGCCCTGCCGCCGCGGACGCGACTGCCCGATGCGGTCGCCAATCTATTGATACAGGTCGTGCCAGAAACAGAGGGTGGCGTGCTGGTCTTTCTGCCCGGTGAAGGTGAAATTCGGGCGGTAGAGGGCGCACTAAAAGGCCGATTGCCTTCGGACTGCGAGGTGCGGCCGCTGTATGGCGCACTGCCCTTTGCGCGACAACGCGCAGCGATTGCCCCGGTGACCAGCGGACGTAAAATCGTACTGTCCACCGCAATTGCAGAGACGGCACTGACAATCGAGGATGTCCGCGTGGTAGTCGACGCAGGCCGTGCACGGCGGGCGCGGTTTGATCCGGGCAGCGGAATGGCACGCTTGGTGACAGAACGGGTCAGCAGGGCAGAAGCCGACCAACGGGCAGGCCGGGCGGGACGCGTGGCCCCCGGCGTGGCCTACCGTATGTGGACCAAGGGCGAAGATGGCGCACTGCCCGCCTTCGCACCACCCGAGATCACAAGCGCTGACCTGACCGCACTGGCGTTGGAACTTGCCCTGTGGGGTAGCGACGATCTTGCATTTTTAACGCCACCGCCAGAGGCCGCGCTAGGAGAGGCACGCGCCCTGTTGCGCGATCTGGGGGCATTATCACCGCGCGGCGGGATCACGGCGCACGGGCGCAAGCTGTCGGCATTACCGGTGCATCCGCGTTTGGGTCATATGCTCGCGATCGCAGGCGCACAGGCTGCCCCGCTTGCCGCACTGCTAGAAGCGCGCGACCCGCTGCGGGGCGCGGGCGTCGATCTCGCACTGAGGCTGGCCGCGCTAAAAGGCGATCGGACCGCTGCAGAGGCGCATGGGGCCGCACTTGCGCAGATCAAGCTAGAGGCGAAGCGGTTGGCCAAGGGACTGCCTGAGGATCCGGACCTGAGTCTTGGGCAGATGGCCGCGCTGGCCTATCCGGACCGGGTCGCGCTAAGGCGTGCGGGCGACGATCCGCGTTACTTGCTGTCCGGGGGCAAGGGTGCCGTGCTTGACGCAGGGGATGCACTGGCAGGTCAGCGATTACTTGTGGTCACCGACACGGACGGTAACCCGCGCGAGGCGAAGGTGCGGCAGGCTGCCATGATCGGGCTGGCAGAATTGCGCGCCATTCACGGGGATGCCATCCACTGGCACGATGTCTGCGCATGGAACCGGCGTGACGGCAGGGTCGAGACACAGCAACAAGAGCGCTTTGGTGCCCTCGTGCTGGACCAGCGACGTTGGGCTGGCGCGCCAGAGGACGCCGTGGCGCTGGCAATGCTGGAAGGTGTGCGACAGTTGGGCCTGCGCCCTAGGAAAGCGGCACAGTTATTTCGGGCACGGGTCGCACTGATGGACGACATGCCAGACATGTCAGACACAGCGCTGCTGGACAGCTTGGAAGAGTGGTTGCTGCCGCATCTGATCGGCGTGCGATCTACTGCAGACTGGGGTCGCTTTGATCTGCTGCCAGCCTTGCGGGCAATGTTGGATTGGGACGGCATGCAGCGGCTGGACCGGTCCGCGCCAGGCCATTTCGAGACGCCACTAGGGCGGCGCATACCCATTGATTACGACGGCGACGCGCCAGGAATCACTCTGAGGATTCAAGAGATGTTCGGCCAGTCGGTGCATCCGATGGTAGGCCACACCCCTCTCCGCGTGACGTTGTTGTCACCGGGACAAAAGCCTGTGCAAGTGACGCAGGATATTCCGGGATTTTGGGCCACCAGCTATGCTGACGTACGACGCGATATGCGCGGACGTTACCCGCGACACCCTTGGCCAGAGGACCCGACGCAGGCTGATCCTACTTTGCGGGCAAAACCGCGCGGCACATGACAAAAAACACGCAAACTTGCCGAAAACGAGGCAACGATTCGCGAAATATTTGCAAAATTTGGCGGTTAGGATATATAATAGAAATATAAGAAACGATTTTCGTATTGAGTATAGAGCATGACCATAGTTCCTGATTTTGAAGAAAAGTCCTCTGTTGCTGTCGAACCGCGTGTGCAAGTCGCAGCTTTGTGTCACCGCAAAGGTGCCAAAGGGCGAGAAGTACTGCTAATCACAAGCTCTCGCGGTCGGTGGATTCTGCCAAAGGGATGGCCGATTGATGGCCTGACCGACGGTGAGGCTGCCTTGCAAGAGGCATGGGAAGAAGCAGGCGTGCGTGAGGCGAGCGTCACCACCAAACCAATCGCGAAATTCTTAGGCGTCAAACGCTTTGACAATGGTGAAGAGGTCCCTGCCCGCATCCGCGTTTATGGCGTCAAGGTTCGCGATCTGGCGCGTAAGTTCCCTGAATCCAAGCGCCGGAACCGCCGTTGGGTCAGCCTGTCGAAAGCGGCCAAGTTACTGGCGGATAAGGGTTATCTTAAGGCATTAAAGTCGGTTTGATCGGGACAATGACGCAGCCTGTCAGCAGGCTGTCAAATCAATTTCATCCATTCAAACAGCTGCGCGACATCTAAACCATCCTCGCCCAGTGTTACCCGAAACACCGTCTGCAAGTCGTGTGTGACGCCATCGAGACCGTTTGTATCAAAGCCAAACACGTCACCCTTGGGCCATACACTCGCAAACTCTAGGTAAGTGGCGGACCGCACGTTGAGCGACGCGCAATAATCCATTGCACCACCGGTCAAGCTTAGGCTTGTGATAATAAGCCTTGGCTGACCGCGTGCCTGTAAAGGCCGATGAACCTGATTTTGCAATGACAACTTCTGTCGACAACGCGGCGCAGGCCATAGGCTGCCCCCCCTCGCAGTCCGACCGGAATGACAAGGCGGGGTTTTGGCCGCCTTGGTGGACGTGTAGCAGCGTATTGCCCTTAACTTGCGTCTTCGCCGCTGGGCTTGCCTAGGATGAAACCGGGGCAGCCCAGCGGCGAAGCATTCAATGAATGCTGCGTGTTAATCGATTAAAAACAGCGCCGTTTCAGGTATCGGGCGCGGCCATATAGTCGCGCTTGCCCAAGGTCACCCCGTTGTGGCGCAGAATCGCATAGGTCATCGTCATGTGAAAATAGAACTGCGGCAGCGCGTAATGCGCGTAGTAGTCCTGCCCCGATAGCGTCATTTCGGATGGGCCAGCTTTGAAAGTAACAGAACGGGTCGCAGATTCTGCCATCGACGCCGGAGTCGTGTTGGCCAATTCGGCCTGCACCGCGGCAATTCGATCCCGCAGGGCATGAAACGTTATTTCGGTATCCGGGTGGCTGGGTACAGCAGCCCCAGACAAGCGTGCGGCCAAACGGGTCGCGAAATCGCAGGTCAACTGAATCTGTCGCACAAGCGGCAACATGTCGGGGAACAGGCGCGATTGCAGCAAGATTTCGGGCGCGATCTTATGTTCGGTGCAATGAGTCTCGGCCTTGGTCAGGATGCGCGCAAGGGCGGTCAGGCTGCGTTGCAGGGGCGGAATGACGGTAGCGTACATGGGGGCTCCGATGCGTGACAGCGAGACCGGAAAAGCCCGGACCGCCCGCCACCTTTCGGACGGCGAGCAGCGGTTTGCAATGGGAAATTCAAGCGTTCAAGCAGTAACGCATCACAGCTTTTTGGGCATGAAGCCGATTTTCAGCCTCATCGAAGATAACCGAATGCGGGCCATCCATTACTGCGGAGGTGACCTCGTCGTCGCGGTGGGCGGGTAGGCAATGCATGAAAAGCGCATCGGGGTTGGCTTTGCCCATCAACGTGTCCGTGATCTGATATCCGCGCAACTGATTGTGGCGGCGTTCGCGGGCCGACGCGGGGTCGTGCATGCTGACCCATGTATCTGTGACGACAAGGTCAGCGCCCTGCACGGCCTTTTGCGGGTCGCGTTCGATCGTGTAAAGACCGTCGAGTGCGCGTTCCGGATCTAATGGCGGCGGGCCGGAAAAGACGAGGTCAAAGTCGAACTGCTTGGCTGCGTGTGCGAAACTGGCAAAAACGTTGTTACCGTCACCGGACCAGACGACTTTGCGGCCCTTGATCGGCCCTCGGTGTTCCTCGAACGTCATAATATCCGCCATAATCTGGCAGGGATGTGTCCGGTTTGTCAGCCCGTTGATGACCGGCACGGACGCGTATTCCGCCATCTCGTGTAATGTCGCTTCTTCAAAGGTGCGGATCATGATCATGTCGACATAGCGCGACAGGACGCGAGCCGTGTCAGCGATGGTCTCGCCGTGGCCCAACTGCATGTCAGTACCCGATAATACCATCGTCTGGCCGCCCATTTGACGGACGCCTACGTCAAAGCTGACGCGGGTACGGGTCGAGGGTTTCTCGAAAATCAGCGCGACCATGTGGTTGGCGAGCGGTTGGTCGGCATCCGGGGTGCCCTTGGGCAAACCGGAACGCGCGTCCTTCATCCGGCGGGCGTCGTCGATGATAGCACGCAGGTCACTGGGCGGTGTGGTATGAATGTCGAGAAAATGTGTCATGTCAGTCTTTCTTGGACCGGTCGGACCGGGTGGCTTCACGCCCCCGGACCCCCCGTGGGATACTTTTGACGAGAAGAAGTCAGAGGGACGATGCGGCCTTGTCGAGCAGATTTACCGCAGTGGCAATGTCGTCGTCGGTCAGGTTTAAAGGCGGCAGCAAGCGCATAACGTTGTCGGCGGCGGGGACGGTCAGGAGCCCTTGGTCGTAGCCCGCATTGACGACGTCCGTGTTCATGACCTTACAGATCAACCCCAACATCAGGCCCGATCCACGCACACCGACAAATACGTCGGGATGCGCGCTGACAAGGCCTTCAAGCTTCTGACGCAAGAGGCCCGCCTTACGGTTGACCTCTGCCAGAAACGCGGGGTCAGCTATAATGTCCATGACAGCATTGCCGACGGCGCAGCCCAGTGGGTTGCCGCCGTACGTTGAGCCGTGGGTGCCTGCGGTCATACCGTCAGCGGCCGCTTCAGTCGCGAGGACAGCACCGAGGGGGAAACCGCCGCCAATGCCCTTTGCGACCATCATGATATCAGGGGTGATACCCGACCATTCATGGGCGAAGAGCTTGCCGGTACGCCCGACGCCGCATTGCACCTCGTCAAGGATAAGCAAAATTTCGTGTTCGTCGCAGAGGTCCCGCAGGCCTTTCAAACACTGGTCAGGGACAGGACGAATACCGCCTTCGCCTTGCACAGGCTCGATCAGGATGGCCGCAAGGGTCGGCGATTTGGCGGCCTCTGTCAGGGCCTCGTGATCGCCAAAAGGCAAATGCACGAAGCCGGGCAGCAGCGGGCCAAAGCCTTTGACCATCTTTTCGGACCCGGCGGCGGCAATACCGGCGGAAGAGCGACCGTGGAAGCTGCCAGAGAAGGTGATGATATCGGTCCGCTCTGGTTGGCCGGCATCATAGAAGTGTTTGCGGGCCATCTTGACTGCAAGCTCGCACGCCTCGGTCCCGGAGTTTGTGAAAAAGACCGTGTCAGCGAAGGTATGTTCGACCAGCTGATCAGCCAGACGTTGTTGCGCTGGTATCTGATAAAGGTTGGACACATGCCAAACTGCGTGCGCCTGATCCGTCAGCGCCTTGACCAATGCGGGGTTCGCGTGGCCGAGGCTGTTCACAGCGATACCCGCGCCGAAGTCCAAAAAACGGCGACCGTCCGTGGCGGTCAGCCAAGCGCCTTCACCTTTTTCAAAGGCAAGCGGCGCACGGTTATAGGTCGGCAGGATGGTCGGGATCATGGGATCGGCCCTTATGGCAAACGTGAAGCCCGATTGATGCCCGCTGAGGGGCGTCGGGTCAACGACAATGGGGGAAGAATGGAACGTGCACAGACAGACGCTGAATTAGCGTCGGCGTCGAACAAAAAAGGGCGCACGGATTTCCATGCGCCCTTGTTAGCTGATTGTGTAACGTCTTGGAAGCCCGGTGTCAGGCCTTGAGGCGATAGCCCCGATCAAGCCAGCGCCACACGATCGACAGCACAACCGCATTCGCGATCAGCACGATCACCAGGCCGAGCCAAGGCGAGCTGTCCGAGACGCCGATCATCCCGCGCCGCACGCCGTCGATGATATAGAAGAATGGGTTCGCATGGGATGCTGCCTGAAGTGGACCGGGTAGCGCCTCGATGCTGTAAAATGTGCCGGACAGGAACGACAGTGGCGTCACAAGAAAGTTCGAAATGGCCGACAACTGGTCGAACTTATTGGCAAAAATGCCTGCTATCATCCCGAGACCGCCCATGAACATCGACCCTAAGGTGACAAAAGTTAACATCCAGAAGATATTTTGGATATGGACGCCAAGGAACACCCATGACCCGATGGCGATTACGGTTGCCACGATGAGGCCACGGGCGACGGCACCAAAAAGGTAGCCGAACAGCAGTTCCGCTGCCGACAAGGGCGGCATCAACGTGTCAACAATATTTCCGCCGACCTTAGCAGACGCCAATGACGAGGACGTATTTGCAAATGCGTTTTGAATAACGGTCATTATCAGAATGCCGGGCGCAAGGAAGGTCATGAAGGGCACGCCCATTACATCGCCGCGCTGCGGGCCGATCGCGATGGTAAAGATCATCAACAAAAGCCCGGCGTTGATCAGCGGCGCCATCACGGTCTGGGACCAGACATTCATGAAGCGTCGAACCTCTCGGACTGCAAGGGTCTTGGTGCCTACCCAGTTCACCCGACCGAAGCGGCGGACCCCCATGGCTGTTTCTGAAGCTGTGGCCGTTTGGTCGGTCATGGCGGCTTTCCTTACTATTCCGGGGGCGGTCCTTCACATCCCCCGCCTCAATGCTTAGAATAGAAGATCAAGAGATTAGACAAGGCCCCCCGTCCGATATTGGGGCCAGAGTGAAGGAAGCCATATGTCCTGGACAGACGAACGCGTCGAGACCCTCAAGCGCATGTGGGGCGAAGGTCAGTCGGCCAGCCAGATCGCTAAGGAGTTGGGTGGCGTCACCCGTAACGCCGTCATTGGCAAGGTCCACCGTCTGGGCCTGTCGAACCGTGCCGGCGCTGTAAGCGCAGAACCGATCGAAATTGCGGAAGCGCAAGTGCCCGCAGTCGTAGAAGACAAGCCGCATATGCGGACGGAATCTGCGACGCCGGCACGTCAGCCTAAGCCGGACCCCGACGCTGAAGTGATCGAAGAGCTGGATGAAAACGGCATTCCGATCAGTGCAGCCCGTCGTGCAATCATCCCGGCAGGCCAGCCCCTACCCCCACAGCCCTCGGCCAACGAAATCTCGCCCGAGGCTTTGGCCAAGGTCAACGAGGTTGAAAAATCGGCCAAGAAGATCGGCCTAATGGAGTTGACCGAAAAGACCTGTAAATGGCCGGTGGGCGATCCTGCTACGCCGGATTTCTGGTTCTGCGGCCTACCGAGCCAGCAAGGCAAGCCCTATTGCGAGGCCCATGTCGGCGTCGCGTTCCAACCGATGTCATCTCGTAGAGACCGTCGCCGCTAGCGCATAGCGCGTTCCCTAAGAGATTCGTTGAACCGCCGCATCCCTGCCGGGCCGCGGCGGTTTTTCGTTTTCCGGTCGGCCAGACATCGCGATACTGGTCAGCATAAAATCGCTGCCCCGACAGCGTTCACTTGGCAACTAACCAATCGCGTTCAAATTTAAATGTTATGAAATCTGCAGCGACAGGAGAATTCCATGCCTAAACTGGCCCTCATCACCGGCGCGTCCTCTGGCATTGGGCGTGAATTTGCCCGCATCCACGCTCGCCGTGGCGGCGATCTGATTATCGTCGCACGTCGCAGCGAATCGTTAGAATCACTGCAGTCTGAGTTGCAATCGGCGCATGGCACTACGGTCCGAGTCATCACCGCAGATCTAACAAAAGACGCTGACGTGGCGGCACTCTGCGATGCGGTTCGGGCCGAACCGATCGAAGTGTTGATCAATAACGCTGGCTTTGGTGGCCACGGCGCCCATATCGATCGCGATCTGGTGCGAGAACAGGCAATGATCGATCTAAACGTCAAGACTCTCGTGACCCTGTGCCATCAGGTCGGTAGTGCAATGGCTCTTCGCGGCAAAGGTCGCATTCTGAATGTCGGTTCGACAGCGGGCATGATGCCGGGGCCACTTCAGGCAATCTATTTTGCTACCAAGGCCTTTGTCCGCAGCTATTCTATGGCGCTGGCCGAAGAGCTGCGCGACAGCGGCGTGACCGTCACTGTGCTTGCGCCTGGCTATATCGATACCGAGTTCGCGGACACCGCCGACCTGACAGGCACTGCACTGGTGAAAGGCGGCGGCAGGACAGCTGCCAGCGTCGCCAAATTCGGCTATGAACAGATGGTCGCCGGTCGATTACACGTCGTGAACGAGGGTTTACTGGGATTTGCCGTAAACTGGATCATACCGTTAATGCCCCACCGCGCGGTGTTGGCGATGGTGCGAAAAATGCAAACGAAAGCCTAATTCTCATCCTCCCAGTCCGATCCGATTGCTTCTCGGTGAGACGACTTTTCGCGGTCGATCATGCCTTCGATTTCATCCATCTCGTCCGAGGTCGCCTCATCGGGCGTGGTCTCTGCTGCTTCGACGGGGGTCATGAGTAGTTTGAAATACATCGGAAAGTGGTCAGACCCGATCTTGGTCTCTCGCCGCATTTCCAGCAGACGGAATTGGGCATCGTGGAAAAGATGGTCCAGCGGCCAACGCATCCAAGGCATAGTGGCACTAAAGGTGTTGTAGAAGCCGCGCCCGACACGCGGGTCGAGCAGGCCAGAGATGTGTTGGAAACGTCGTGTCGTGATTGACCAAGCAACGTCGTTCAGGTCACCAGACACCACGACGGGCAAGGGATCGTCACGTGCTTCGATGGCGACAGCAGACATTTCGGCGTCGCGGCCCTCGGTATCCTGATGGGGCACCGGGGGTTCGGGGTGGACCACATAAAGCCGAAAGGCCAGCCCATCCGCCAGCGGCACCCGCGCCCGTAACGACGGTACGCCGTCCACCACCCGTTCGCGAAACTCTGCATCTTCTAACGGCAGACGACTGTAGACGGCCATACCATAGCCCGTGTCTAACGGCCGAACATGCCTGTGGGGATAAGCGTCGATGAGATCATCCAACGCGTCAACCCATTCCTGATCCACTTCCAGAGCCATTAGAATATCCGGCTTTACGCGACGAGTCTGCGTGATCAGATGACTAAAATCCCGGTTTGTTTTCTTAACGTTGGCAGCCAGCAAGCTGATCGTCCGCACCTCTTCGACCGGCTCGTGAGAGCGCGGCTGCAGGGATTGTTTGTGCCAGAAGGGCATATAGCGGCCGATATAGATAAATTGAATCAAAGCACTCGCGATCATCAGACCGATGATCCACGGCCATCCCGGCGGCGCATACCACCACGCAATTCCAATCATGATGGCAGCCAGTAGCAGAACTTGCTGACGTGGAAAATCCGCCCCCCGAATGATGCCATGGGCTGCGCGGGAAAAGGGCAGCAGTGTCGTCAGCACAACAATGGTGACTGCCAGCCAAAGCAGGATTTCTGCAAAGATTATCATGAAGTCTATCATCCTGCTCCGGGTCTGCGTCACATGAACGCACGGAACGCCATAAGGCTCCACTCTTGGCTTTGATTTATGTGATGTCGCGCCCCTTTCCGCGACGGCAGACGCGCGTTACAAGCGACCATGACCCAGAACCCGCCAGACCTACGCCCCGACCTCGCACGCGCCCGCGTCACCGATGCCCCACGCCCAGGCCAGCCGACCATCGGCATGGTGTCATTGGGGTGCCCAAAGGCGCTGGTCGACAGTGAACGTATCCTGACGCGCCTGCGCGCAGAGGGTTACGCCATCAGCGCCGACTACCACGGGGCAGAGGCCGTCATCGTAAATACCTGCGGTTTTCTAGACAGTGCCAAGGCTGAAAGTCTGGATGCCATCGGCGAAGCGTTGCAGAAAAATGGCCGCGTTATCGTCACCGGATGCTTAGGGGCGGAACCGGATTACATTCGCGAACACCACCCCAAAATCTTGGCTGTCACCGGTCCGCAACAATACGAGCAGGTCTTGGATGCGGTGCATCTGGCAGTACCGCCAAGCCCTGATCCGTTCATCGACCTGTTGCCCGCGCGGGGCGTCAGCCTGACACCTAGACATTACAGTTATTTAAAGATTTCAGAAGGTTGCAACCACAAATGCAAGTTCTGCATCATTCCAGATATGCGTGGACGGTTGGTATCACGGCCTGCCCACGCAGTACTGCGCGAGGCTGAAAAGCTAGTCGAGGCCGGTGTAAAGGAACTGCTGGTCATATCTCAGGATACCAGCGCCTACGGCCTTGATCGCAAGTACGACCTAAACCCGTGGAAGGGTGGCGAGGTACGCAGCCATATCACTGATCTGGCGCGGGAATTGGGACAATTGGGCGCTTGGGTGCGACTGCACTACGTGTATCCCTATCCACATGTCCGCGACCTGATTCCATTAATGGCCGACCCGTCGAATGGCGTGCTGCCGTATTTGGATATCCCTTTCCAACATTCTCACCCAGACGTGTTAAAGCGAATGGCTCGCCCCGCCGCTGGCTCGAAAACGCTGGAAGAGATCGCCGCATGGCGCGATATCTGTCCTGACATCACCCTACGTTCTACCTTTATCGTGGGCTACCCCGGCGAAAGCGAGGCCGAATTCCAACATCTGCTAGACTGGCTGGACGAAGCGCAACTGGACCGCGTCGGATGTTTTCAATACGAAAACGTCGCCGGGGCCCGTTCTAACGCTTTGCCAGACCATGTCGCCCCAGAGGTCAAACAAGACCGTTGGGATCGTTTCATGGAAAAAGCACAAGCCATCTCTGCCGCCAAGCTAGAGGCCAAGGTTGGTCGTGTCCTAGAAGTGCTGGTCGACGACATCGACGAAGATGGGATTGCCACTTGCCGGACGTGGGCAGACGCGCCTGAAATCGACGGTAATCTGTTCATCGATGAAGGCGCCGAAGGGCTGTCTGTCGGTGATGTGGTGAAGGTCGAGGTCGAGGAAGCGGGCGATTATGATTTGTGGGGCGCCTTACGCGCCTGATTTGCTGTGCGTGCTGCACACGGCGTGCAGCACGCGCATCTTTGCTACTGGTTCGCGCTTTTAAATCCGCTATTCGCCACCTCCCCTGCACGTGTCTGTGCAGCAAGAAACGTCTTTTGATCGAAAGCCTGCACCGTCTGCATGTTGCTGACACCACCAGAGGCGCTTGCCACGATTAGCGCGGCCATCAGGCCTTCAGTATCGTCCGTCTGGATGGTGATGTGAAAATCGAATGCACCCGTGGTAGTATAATATGACAGTAGTTTACCGCCACCACTCTCTATCAGTGGCCTTACGGCGGCTTCACGATCGGATGGTTTGGCCAGCATGCCACGCACGCCGTCGAGGGTGTAATTGCCTTGGATTATGTAGATTGCCATCAGTTTTCCCTTTTTAGGTCAAAAAGGCGTCGAAATAGTTCGGCGCGCCGCCCGAAGCAGGCGGATGGATAACGCTAGATCCCTGATCCAGTTTTACGTCAGTCTTTTGCTGTCAGGTGATCTAAAGGGCATCTAAGTAAAGGCGCACCGCATCCTGCACCCGGCGGAACCGATCGCCACCCAAGTGCGTGCCGCCGAACCAGCGGGTGACGACAATAATGTGGCCTTCCAACCCCTCGCGTTCCAGCATGCGCAGGATAACGATGCCTGCTCCTGCTTCTCCATCGTCGTTTTTAACAGGGGCGTCAGGCAGCAGCACGGCCCACGTGTTGTGGGTCGCCTTCGCAAATTTCTTGTTGCGGCATAGGGTTTTGACGAAAGCCTTCGCTTCTTCTAGGGACGCGACTGGCCCACCGGACACCGCATATTTCGATCCGCGGTCGGTCAGGGCGTTGGTGATAATCTTCATCGGCCAAAGATGCAGCAGGCCGCTGCCTGCCGCAAGGTCCCCTTATTGAGAATAAGTATTTCCGGTCGCGATGGCGCTGGCGAGGGCGGTTTCCGCCCAAGTGCCACGCCCGCCTCGCATCCGGATCTCGGTCAACTGCAAAAGTGCAAGGTCGACTGCACCCGTTTCGATCAGCGCCTGCCCCATATAGGATCGCGTCAACAGGTTGTCGGGATTTACCGCAAGGGCAGTTTCGTAAAACGCCATGCCGCCCGCCATATCGCCATTTTTGCGCGTGGCGAAACCGCGATAGGTGATGACCATATCGTCGGACTGGCCCTGCATAGTATCAAGCACGGTCAGGGCGTCAGCATAGCGCCCTTCATACGCCAATTCACGCACATCGTTCAGACGGGCATTGTCGTCGTTACTGGATTGCGCGGGCGTCATGCAGGTTTTGGTAGCAAGGTCGAACACCAACCCCTCGGCGCAGACCTGCGTCGTCGCAGTGGGTTTCGGCGGAGTCGGATCAGCAGATCCCGCGGCAAGGGCAATGCTGGGAAGCAAGCTTAGGGCAAGGATGGCGTGACGCATGGTGGTCTCCGATTAAGATGATAAACGCATTTTGTCCGATACTATGTGAGGGATGCACGAAGGGGGCGCCCAAAAGGTTTCACGCACCTGTGACCCAGAGTCACGGGTGAGGAATGCGGTATCCGGGCTATATTAGACGTATGACACTTCCTATTGACCAATATCCCGCTTACGCCAAATCCGAACGGATCGCCGACGGCACGATGCACGCACTTGGCGTGGCTTTTGCGCTGGCAGGTGCCATAATGCTGATTACGTGGGCCGCAATGCGCGCCGAAGCTGGTCAAACGGCAGCGTTGATCGTCTACGGCGCAGCGCTAATGGCGACCTTCACGGCCTCGGCGTTCTATCACATGACACCGTGGGAGGGGCTACGCCCCACCCTGCGCCGGATCGACCACGCAGCGATTTACCTAAAAATCGCTGGGACGTTCACGCCGCTGGCGGTGATGATCAGCACTGGATTCGCCTTTGCCGTGCTGGCCGTTGTCTGGGCAATGGCGATCTGGGGCATTACGCACAAACTATTCTTCTGGCGTGTACCAGGGCGCTACGGTCCTGCGCTGTATCTGGTGATGGGTTGGTTGGGAGTCTTATTGATACCCTCCATTGCCGGGCTGTTGCCCGTAACCGCACTGTCGCTGATGGCAGCTGGCGGATTGCTTTATACAGCTGGCGTGATCTTTTTTAGCTGGGAAAGTCTGAAGTTCTCCAACGCCATCTGGCACGGGTTTGTCCTTGCGGCATCCGTTTGCTTTTTCAGCGGCATCTTCATAGGCGCAGTCGCGACGACTTAACGAAAACCAAGGTTCGCTGCCGTGCGCTGCACTGTGCGCAAGCGGTCAGCATTTGCCGGGTGGGTGCCAAGAAAAGAATTGCCTGGATCGGGTATACGAAAGAAGAACTGCGCCCCGACCAGCGGGTTGTAGCCAGCCCGCGCGGCGATGACGGTGCCGAGTGAATCGGCCTCAAGCTCAAAATCCTTGGAATAGGTGCGCGCGCCAATGGCCGCGCCAAATTCGGCGGCCTTGCGGCCCACGTCTTCGTCACCGGACAGTCCCACCAATTGCCCCATGATCGCCGCCCCGATGGTGGCGTTGCGACGCTGGCGGCCCAGATGGCCTTCGATATGGTGGGCGGCTTCGTGGGACAAGATGAACGCAAGTTCGTCGGCATTGCGGGCCTCGGCCAGCAGGGCGACGGTGAATGCAATCAGCGGGCCGCCGTCCTTGTCCAGCGTCTGAAACGCGTTGGGCGGTGCATCGGGGTTTTGATCAATCGCAAAGTTAAAGTCGCAATTCAAATCCGGGGCGCGTTCGCCGCACATGCTTTCAGCCACCGGTTCAATGCGGTCCACCACGTCGATCAGGCTGCGGACTGCCATGCGGGCATCGTTGCGCACACCTGCGGCAACGACGGGCGTGGGCGCGACGATGACCGGGGTCGGTACCGGGACCTGAATTGTTGCATCGGGGGGTGCAACGGCGCAGCCCGCAAGACCAACGGCTGCGACGAGTGTAAAGAGAGGACGCAGCATCGGCAAAGTGGCCTTCGGATCATAAATTGGAATTGCGCGATTCTAACAGCCCCACAGGCATTCGCCACCCCTAGCCGTGCCAAGTCTCGCACGTTTACGAGAGAGGGCCGCACCCCCTTTTCCCCGCGTCCTCGCGACGCTAGGCTGCTTATATGTTTACAATCGAGCACGATTTTGATGCGACCGTAGTGACCCTTGTGGACGAGGGTGATCCGTTCTTGCGAGAGGACGTAATCGTTACTGCGTTCGAGGATTGCGTGACCGTAACCCAATTTGATCCCCGCTTGAACGAAGAGCGGACGATCACGCTGTCTTTGACCCAATTGCGTGATCTGGGGGCCGCGCTGGACCTACCGGAAGGTGCTTATCAAATTAGCAGGCCCGACTAGTCAACGCGCACGCGCTTATTTCGGCCTGTGCTACCCGTCAACAACGTCAGGCGCGTTTTCGCCACGCCCAGTATTGCGGCCAAAGCTTTTAGCACCGCAGCATTTGCCTTGCCGTTTTCGGGTACGACAGTCACGCGTATGTGGATAATTCCTTCGCGAAACTCTACCCCAGCTGATCGGGCGTTTGGTGTCACCCGAAGGCACAAGATCGCGCCCGATTGGGCAAGATGGTATAGCTCTGCCATGCGGCGATCCTGTCACGATCGGCAGTGAAACGACAGGGGATGCGTGCCGCAGCCTGTGCACATTTGTTTCACTTGCATCGCGTGCGCCCACGCGGAACCATACCCGAAAACGGAGGACGCCATGACGACAGGATTTTTCTGGGACGAGCGCTGCTTTTGGCACGGTGGTGGGAACTACGCCGGGATGTTGCCAGTCGGCGGGCTGGTCCAGCCGATGGCGACGGGCGGACTGCCCGAAAATCCAGAAACGAAGCGCCGCCTGAAAAACCTGATCGCCGTGACCGGTCTGGACGCCGATCTTGTAATGACCAGCGCGCCGCCTGCCTCTCGTGCGGATCTGTTGCGTGTACACCCTGCTGCCTATCTTGATGCGTTCAAGACCCTCTCGGATGCGACTGGTGGGGAGTTAGGGCGACGCACCCCTTTTGGTCCCGGCGGATTCGAAGTTGCAGCACAATCCGCCGGACTCGCCTTGGGGGCACTACGAGCCGTCTTGCGCAAAGATATGACAAACGCCTACGCGCTGTCGCGCCCACCCGGACATCACGCTTTGCCGGATTTCCCGAATGGGTTCTGCTTGCTGGCCAATATCGCCATTGCCATCCGCGCGGTGCAAGCTGAAGGGCTGGCCACACGCGTTGCGGTGATTGACTGGGACGTTCATCACGGCAATGGGACCGAAGCGATCTTTTACGACGACCCCGAGGTGCTAACCGTGTCGTTGCATCAGGACCGAAACTATCCAATGGATACCGGGGCCTTTACCGACCGCGGCACCGGCGCGGGTGCTGGATTCAACCTGAACATTCCGCTCCCTCCGGGCACTGGGCACGACGGCTACCTTGCTGCGATGGACCGTCTTGCCTTGCCCGCGACCCGCGCCTTTGCACCGGATGTCATTATTGTAGCCTGCGGATACGATGCCGCGGCGAACGATCCGCTGGGCCGTATGCTGGCAACGGCAGATACATTTCGCCAGATGACGCGACGGACGCTGGCACTGGCCAAAGAGGTTTGCAATGGCCGAGTGATCGCAGTCCACGAAGGCGGTTATTCGGAAACTTACGTGCCTTTCTGTGGCCATGCGGTACTAGAGGCGCTTTCCGGTAGCAACGTCACCGCCCCTGACCCCTTTGCAGAGGTTTTTGCCGCCCGCCAGCCCGATGCTCGCTTTGCTGCATTTCTGGCGGCATGGTTACAGGATATCGAGGCTTCGCTGTGACCCACCACGGGTCCTGCCTATGTGGCGCAGTGCGCTTTGTCGTGGATGGCCCATTGCCGCCACCGAATGCCTGTCATTGTAAGATGTGTCGCAAACAGTCTGGCCACTTCTGGGCCTCGGTCGATCTGGATCGCACACGTTTGACCGTGACGGGAGAACCAACTTGGTTCGCCGCGTCAGCCAAGGTCAGGCGCAGATTCTGCGGCACCTGCGGATCGTTCCTGTTTTGGAACCCACTGGTCGGTGCAATGACCGCCGTAGCTATGGGTGCGTTTGACGAACCCACCCAGACGCGGCTAGCGCTTCATATCTTCGTTGCAGAAAAGGGCGATTACTACGATATCGCCGACGGATTGCCACGGAACCCGCGTTGATCCGTTGCCCGCAACACCGCGCGGGCCTATCTGGGAACCGACCCGTGAAAGGAAACCACTCATGCCAGACCGTAATCAGGCAGCCACTGATTTTTTGCTGACCCGTCGGTCGCGTCCGGCGCAGACTTTGACTGCACCCGTCCCCGACCGTGATCAACTGACAGAGATTTTGACCGCCGCCGCCCGTAGCCCCGACCACGGCAAGCTGGAACCGTGGCGATTCGTCGTGTTGGGCCGCGATGCGTTGCAGACTGTGGCCAACGCCCTGCCCACCGCTGGTACACGCCTTGGCATTCCGCAGGACAAGATCGACAAGCCCGTGATGACCTATTCTGGCGCGCATCTGGCGGTAGTCGTCGTGAATAGTCCCAAAGTCTCTGATAAAGTCCCCCCAATCGAACAGACCTATGCGGTTGGCGGCGTTTGTCTTGGACTGGTCAATGCTGCACTTGCGGCAGGATGGGGTGCCAACTGGCTGTCGGGCTGGTTCAGCCATGATCGTGACTTTATCCACAAAGAATTCGGCTTGGCCCCGCACGAAACCGTTGCCGGGATCATTCATATTGGTTCCGAAAAAAGCGCCCCTCCAGACCGCCCACGGCCCGACATTGATGCAATCACCGATTGGACCCACGCGTGATCCTGACGGATTTCGCCAAGGCCCTTGCCCAGTTGCCGGACCCTCGATTTCGCCGGGTCCTATGGCTAGGCATCGGATTAACGTTGGCGCTATTGGTCGCGTCCTACGCAGGGTTGTTGTGGTTGATCGACGCGCTGGCGTCAGATCTAATCACACTGCCTTGGATCGGACAAATCACATGGGTCGGTGATCTGCTCGGCTGGGGTTCACTTGGATTGATGCTGCTCCTGTCGGTCTTCTTGATGATCCCAGTGGCCTCTGCAATCACGTCATTCTTCCTCGACGACGTGGCAGAGGCTGTCGAGGCGCAGCACTACCCTGCCCTTCCGCCCGTCCCACGGACGTCGTTTTGGGATGGGTTGCGCGATACAATCAGCTTTCTTGGGCTCATGCTGGTCGCAAACTTGCTGGCATTCATCGCCTACGCGCTGTTTCCACCCTTCGCACCGCTGATATTTTACGCGATGAACGGCTTTTTGCTAGGCCGAGAGTACTTTCAAGTCGCAGCCATGCGCCGCGAGGGACGCGAAGGCGCGAAGACCTTACGCCGCAAGCACGGCGCGACGATCTGGATCGCAGGGGTACTAATGACATTGCCACTGTCGATACCGCTGCTGAACCTTTTCGTGCCAATCCTAGGCGCCGCGACCTTCACGCACCTGTATCATCGGCTTACTTCCCCAACATCACGGGCTGGGCGTTATCCATCCGATTGAACCAGTCTAGATCGCGGACGCTGATCGCACCGGACAGGATGATCGTCGCGAAAACAATCCAGACACCGACAGCCCAGATGGTTGTGATCTTGGCCTTGCGCCCGATCTGCGGGTTGGCGGGGGCGGATTTATGCGTGCCAGGCACGACGGAACCCGCCTCTCCCTGACTGACCATGCGCAGGGGCAGAACGATGAAGAAGATCATCCACCAGATGACCGCGAACATCACGATTGCGGATGTGATTCCCATAATTGTCGTCGCTTTCCGCAGGATTGACCTGCTGAGGTACTTTGGATCAGACCTGTTCGAGTTCGACCAGTGTGCCTTGAAAATCCTTGGGGTGCAAAAACAGGACAGGCTTGCCATGGGCGCCAATCTTGGGCGTGCCATCGCCCAAGACCCGTGCCCCGGTCGCCGTCAGCCGTTCGCGGGCGGCTATCAAGTCGTCGACTTCGTAGCAGATGTGGTGGATGCCACCTGCTGGATTCTTCTCAAGAAACTTGGCGATGGGGGATGCGTCGCCCAGCGGATACAGCAGTTCGATTTTGGTATTGGGCAGCGTGATAAAGATGACCGTGACGCCGTGATCTGGCTGGTCCAGCGCCGGACCTACATCAGCGCCCAAAGCGCCACGATATTGGTCTGCCGCCGCTTCCAAGTCAGGTACGGCGATGGCAACGTGATTCAAGCGTCCGATCATGGCATTCCCCTGCATTTTTTTGGGTTATGCAACGATGCGGAAAGAATGCCAACACTGGCATCTCGCCGCAGGGCCGTTAACCCAGTCTTTACGTTGAAGTGGTGTTCTGTTTGGACCGCACAACGATGGGGATGCGCACAATGGATAAGATCGATGGCTTCATGACGACCCGGGTACCCACGGCCACCCGCCCGCTGTTGGGATTAACGGTGCTAGTGTTCTGAGTCTGACGCTTCCTACCTGTTTCCCCTGATTTCATCGAGTGCGTTGAGTGCTCGGCGTTCCCTGGTGAGAATGTCCCGAGCGGTTTTGGTCCACCTGAAGGGTTTGGGCTTCTCGTTGTGCTGCGCCA
>JAGXIQ010000139.1 GCA_024635625.1 Loktanella sp.
GGCAATCAAACCAGACGCGAATTCTCGACTGCGGCGCGTACGAAATCGGCGAACAGGGGGTGCGGGGCGAAGGGTTTCGACTTTAGCTCTGGGTGGAACTGTACGCCGATGAACCACGGGTGATCCTTCCATTCGACAATCTCTGGTAGCTTGCCGTCAGGGGACATGCCGGTAAAGCACAGACCTTTTGCCTCTAATTGCTCGCGGTACTTGGTGTCGACCTCGTACCGGTGGCGGTGACGCTCTTCGATCACGCTGGTACCATAGATTTCTGCAACCTTAGACCCGTCGCGCAGGTTGGCGTCATAGGCCCCCAGCCGCATCGTACCGCCCTTAGCATCATCGGCCTTGCGCGCAACGGTCTGGTTTCCCTGTACCCATTCCTTCAGGTGATAGACGACAGGCTCGAACCGGCGGCTACCAGACTCATGATCGAATTCTTCTGACCCAGCCGTCGGCAGGCCAGCGACATTGCGCGCTGCCTCAATCACGGCCATTTGCATGCCAAGGCAGATGCCCAGATAAGGCACGCCTTTTTCGCGTGCGAATTGCGCGGCTTTTATTTTGCCTTCTGTCCCGCGCTCGCCAAATCCGCCGGGTACAAGGATGGCATGGAAACCTTCCAGATAGGGCGCCGCATCTTCGCGGTCGAATAGCTCTGCATCGACCCAATCAATCCGTACCTTGACCCGGTTAGCCATGCCGCCATGAGTAAGCGCCTCGGCAATTGACTTATAAGCATCTTCAAGTTGGGTGTATTTGCCAACGATGGCCACGCGGACTTCGCCCTCGGGGTTGTGTATCCGGTCGGCGACGTCGTGCCAAACCGACAGATTCGGCGCCGGCGCAGGAGAGATGCCGAAAGCATCAAGTACCGCTTGGTCAAGACCTTGCGCGTGATAGGCAAGGGGGGCCTCGTAAATCGACTTTAGATCGTAAGCGGCGATAACGGCATCTTTTCGGACGTTACAGAAAAGTCCGATCTTCTCTCGTTCACGTTCTGGAATCGGGTGTTCCGACCGGCAAACCAGAATGTCCGGAGCCAGACCGATACTGCGCAATTCTTTGACAGAATGCTGAGTCGGTTTTGTTTTCAACTCGCCGCTCGCGGCCAGATAAGGCAGCAGCGTCAGATGCATAAAAATGCATTGCCCGCGCGGCTTGTCTTGGGCGAACTGTCGGATCGCCTCAAAAAACGGCAGACCTTCAATGTCCCCGACGGTGCCGCCGATCTCGCAAAGCATAAAGTCGACTTCATCTTCACCAATGCTGATGAAATCTTTGATCTCGTTCGTGACGTGGGGAATCACCTGAATGGTCTTGCCAAGGTAATCGCCACGGCGCTCTTTTTCCAAAACCGTAGAATAGACGCGACCGGAACTGATAGAATCGCTCATGCGTGCAGCAACACCTGTAAATCGCTCGTAGTGACCAAGGTCGAGGTCAGTTTCGGCACCGTCATCGGTGACGAAAACTTCTCCATGCTCGAAAGGGGACATCGTGCCAGGATCGACGTTCAAGTAGGGGTCTAACTTGCGCAGACGTACAGTATATCCCCGCGCTTGCAGCAGTGCACCAAGGGCGGCGGATGCCAAGCCCTTGCCCAAAGAGGACACAACCCCGCCCGTAATAAAAATGAAACGTGCCATGCCATAGCCCCCGTGCGTGTCAATAAAGTAACCCTGCGATCCCGGCGGGATCGCATCATCACGGGATTAGACGATAGCCGGAAATAGCCAGTCAGCGCAACCCGTGACGCAGGATCGTCGTGCGCCGCGCGGGTTGCGCGGCTGCATGTGATGAAGTCTTAGTTGCCAGCCGGAACCAGCGGTGCGTCCGATGCGGACGGCGGCAGCAAGTTGTCGCCAAGATCGGGTGTCGCAGGGTCTGCAGGCTCTGCCACAGGGGCGTCCTGAAGTCGGTCAACAACCGAAGCACCTGCCGCATTTTCTGCCGCGATAATGGTCAACGCGATGGATGTTGCGATGAAGCCAAGCGCGAGGATCCAAGTAACACGGCCCATTGCTGTGGGTGCGGGCCGCCCGCCAGTTGCACCACCACCGCCGCCGATCCCAAGACCGCCGCCTTCGGACCGCTGAAGTAGCACAGTGCCAATCAGCGTCAGCGCAAGGATCAGGTGGATGACGAGAACGACGTTTTCCATAAGGAATGGGCCTGCGGGTTGTCTGCGGTTCGGCGCTGTCTATGCCGAAGGCCGCAACCCCGCAACCCCAAAGGCCCCTCATTGTACCCGCACTCGAGGCTTAGGCGGACCGACCATGGCGTTTTACTGTTTCCGCCGCCGCCTGCGAGCGTTATAGCGGTCAACGGAATTTCCGTAAAAGGACAGGTATCATGGCAAACGTTGTCGTCGTCGGCGCTCAGTGGGGCGACGAGGGGAAAGGCAAGATCGTTGACTGGCTAAGCGAGCGGGCTGACGTCGTCGCACGCTTTCAGGGCGGTCACAACGCGGGCCACACCCTCGTCATTGATGGTAAGGTCTACAAACTGCACGCGCTGCCGTCTGGCGTCGTACGTGGCGGCAAGCTGAGTGTCATCGGTAACGGCGTGGTGCTGGACCCATGGCATCTGCTGAAAGAGATCGAAGGCCTGCGCGGGCAGGGCGTCGAAATCACACCGGAAACGCTGATGATTGCGGAAAACACTCCGCTTATCCTGCCTTTCCATGGCGAACTTGACCGCGCGCGCGAAAATCAGGCCGACGTAGCAAAGATTGGCACGACGGGCCGCGGCATTGGGCCATGCTACGAAGACAAAGTTGGCCGTCGTGTGATCCGCGTTGCTGACCTCGCTGACGCTGCCACGCTGGAATTGCGCGTGGATCGCGCGCTTGTCCATCATGATGCGCTGCGGCGTGGCCTTGGCCTTGATCCCATCGATCGCGACGACCTTCTTGCCCAACTACGAGAGGTCGCACCGGCGATTCTCGAATACGCGGCACCGGTCTGGAAGGTGCTTAACGACAAGCGGAAAGAGGGAAAGCGTATCCTGTTCGAAGGGGCGCAGGGCGCGCTGCTTGATATCGACTTTGGTACCTACCCATTCGTCACATCGTCTAACGTGATCGCTGGTCAGGCGGCGACGGGTACGGGGGTCGGCCCCGGCGCAATCGATTTCGTGCTAGGCATCGTCAAGGCGTACACCACCCGCGTCGGCGAAGGCCCCTTCCCGACGGAGCTTTTGGA
This sequence comes from Loktanella sp., assembly GCA_024635625.1. Classification (GTDB taxonomy): domain Bacteria; phylum Pseudomonadota; class Alphaproteobacteria; order Rhodobacterales; family Rhodobacteraceae; genus Loktanella. The sequence continues at coordinate 3,207 of JAGXIQ010000139.1, forward strand.
CGCAGACGGCGAAAAGCTGGGGCAACGTGGCCATGAATTTGGCACCACTACCGGGCGCAAGCGCCGTTGTGGCTGGTTTGACGCAGCCCTCGTGCGCCAGACCTGCGCGACGTCTGGCGTGTCGGGTATTTCGTTGACGAAACTTGACGTGCTCGACGGGTTTGAGACGCTGAAAATCTGCACCGGATACGATCTGGACGGCAAAGTTTTGGATTATCTACCGACTGCCGCCGATCAGCAGGCACGCTGCAAGCCGATCTACGAGGAAATGCCCGGGTGGTCCGAATCGACGGAAGGGGCGCGGTCTTGGAATGACCTGCCCGCGCAGGCGATTAAATATGTTCGTCGGATCGAGGAACTGATCGATTGCCCTGTCGCTCTCGTTTCTACTTCGCCAGAGCGGGAAGACACGATTCTCGTGACCGATCCCTTCGCTGCACGATGAACGGCTGGTTTTCGACACTCAGCTACAAGGCTCGCAAGCGGTGGGCGCTGGCAATCCTGATTTTGGGATTGCCAGCTTACATCATCGTTGCGGTGACCATCACGTCGACGTTGGATCGACCGTCGTTTCTGCTGGAACTGGCGATTTACGTGGGGCTTGGCATCCTGTGGGCATGGCCGTTTCGCAGTATTTTTCGCGGCATCGGCCAGCCTGATCCCGATGATCGCGACTGATCCGGCGCTACGATGACTAACATGAAAAAGGCGAAGAGATTATCCCTTCGCCTTTTTCGCATTTTTGTCGTCAGGGCAGATTAGGCCCCGGCAGCCATCGCCTCGGGCTTAAAGCGGGTACGGTGAGATACGGCAAACCGTCCGTTGCGAACCCGCTCGATCCGTCCTTGGCGCAGCAATGTCCCAAACGACCGCAGACCATCTTCGCGGCTGAAGTCTTCACTCACCGTCTGGCGCACCTTCTGCATGATATGCGGCCGAGAGAAATCCTCTGACCCTTCCACGAAGGCAGTATAGGCTGCTGCTGCTTCCAGTAGGTCCTGCAGGCTGGTGGCCCCCATGGATTCCGCAAATTCGGCAAAATTTCCAGCATCCTCGGTCGGCGCGGGTGCTTGGGTACCCACGCGGCGCGGCTGGACGGGCGCACTAGACGGTACTTCCGTCAGGTCCACGCGCTGGCTGTCGACCAACCTAAGCGGGGCCGGGCGTGCGCGCTCGTTCCGCTCTGGATCGATTTCGGGTCGTGCCGCACGCCGGGGGCGCACAACTTCGTCAAAGTCCTCGCGGAAGGCGTTTTCGGTCGGGGCCCCGGACTCTTTAGGTTCACCCAATTGCCGCGCCGCCTCTGTCGCTGCAACCGCCGCCTTAAGGTGTGCGATGGCATTGCGACGGCGGCTTGCACCTGGGTCGGCTAGTTCTTCGTCGGCCTGTGACATGATCCGCGACATTTCGGCCTCGGTCGTGTCGGGCAACGGGTCGCGACGCGGTTTGGCAGCGGGTTCGGTGACTTCCGCAACCTCTGTTTCCTCAACGTCCTCAGCGTAATCGGTGTCATCGGCAAGTGCGGCCAGTTCGCGCTGCAGATCGGCCTCATCCTCTTCTGACAGCGTGCTACTTGCAGCTTTGGGGTCGAAGTCGGTCAGATCCTCTGCACCATCAAGCGTTGCAGCTGACGTGATCGTATCTACCTCTTCTTGATCGTCCGATGCGTCATCCTGTGACAGTGCAGGATCTTGCGGCCATGTCTCTACCGACTCCGGGTCCGTCGCTATCTGAGCGACAACGGGCGAAGAGGTTTCGTCATCAGGCTCTGATGTGGCCTCGATTGGACGAGGCCGGCGGGTGACGCGAAGGATGCGGCCACGCGGTGCCGCAGGTGCAGTCGCTACCTTTACATCTTCCAAAGCCTGCGCGGAGTCAGCGGTATCCTTCGCCGTCTCGTTGTCAGACTGTGCAACGGTTTCGTCAGCCACGTCAAAGGTTGCCAGTTCCTTCGCTGGCTCTGCGACCGTAGCATCGTCAGATGCCTCTGCCACTGCCTCCGGTTTGGCTACCCCATCCTGCGATAGCAGCGTTTCCCGCGTCGGTTGACGTAGACCCGCACGCTCTAGATTGCGCAGCACAGCCGCAATCTGATCGTCGGTTTCGTCTGTCGTCTGGCGAGAGGCCTCTTCGTCAAAAGCTTCGGACATTACGGGGGTGTCCGGGATATCAATAGTCGGCGTATCTGCCAAGCTGTTGTCCGACGTTTCGTCCATGCCGCCGAAAACAGCCATTGCGCGCGCTATCGCGTCATCCATGGCCTTGTCCGAGAGCAGCGGATTTGTCGCTGCAGAAGGCTCTGTTGTCAGGATAGTTTCGCTTTCATCCTCGTCTGCTACCAAGGAATCAGGCGTGTCTTCGGTCTGCGTTACCGCATCGCTAAGTGCGTCTTTATCATCAGGGGTTTCTTCAGGTGCGACCGCTACGGGTGCGTAAAAGGTCGTGTCATCCTGACTGTCATCGGACGCCATAATGGCATCTTCAAGATCTTCGACGTAAGGCGAAGTACCGCTAGGTGCTACGCCACCGACGACGGCACGAATACGTTGCAACTTGGCCGCGACGCTATCGGCGTCTGGATGCGCCGGCGGTTCGGAGAGCGGTGCAGCGACCGTTTCCAAGATCGGCTTCTGTGTCATCATCGGGCTGTCTGCCAGATCGGCGTCTTCTGCTGCAGCGCGGGCTCTATCGCGGATCGCGTCACGGCTGACCGGTGGTCGCTGAACCGGTGGCATAACCGGCGCTGCCTCGCTTTCAGCCTCCGCCGGGGCGGTGCTCGCTTCCGGTTCGGGCGTCGTCGCGACAGGTTGCGAAGATGTCGCGACCTCTGCCTCGGCTGCGACGGGCGACTGCGGCTGCTGTGCAGGTTGCGCAGTTGGCGCCTGCACAAATACAGCGGCGGGTGCAGCGGCTGCCTGCGGCGTGGCGTCAACCGCGCGCAGCACGATTCCCGTCTCGCTCGGGCGCATTTCCACCCGGCGTGCTGTCTCTCGTTCCGCGATCCGAGTCAGCATTTCCGCATCGGGTGTTGGGGGCTCTGCCCCAAAGTATCGGTCGCCCGCGGCCAAATCGCGGAAATACTCCGCAATCGCCTTCATCGTGGAGAAGGAATCATCGAATCCCTCCAGCGTGCACGAGAAGGTGCCGTAGGAAACGGTAAGAATCTTGCTCGACTCAACCATGATTTCGCTCGCTTTCTGCCAGTCCCAGTGACAGCCTGCTTACCAGCAATTGGTTCGCAAATTGGCACAGTCGGGGGGTGGTGCGGGGTTGATTTCGTGTCCTTTTCAAGGAATGTGGTCCAGGAGAGGACAATTTGCCATGGTCGACACGATTGTTCACGCTTTAACCCCAATCACGCTACTCGGTGGTGCTGATTTAGACGCCAATGAACTTAACATCTGCCTAAGTCACGCGCCATCCATTGTGGCGGCTGATGGTGGTGCAAATCACGCGTTACGTGCGGGTCTTCGGCCGCTTGCTGTTATTGGGGACATGGATAGCCTGACGTCCGCAGCGCGCACAGCGTTCGCCGATATTCTGCATCCGGTCGCGGAACAGGACAGCACCGACTTTGACAAGTGCTTGATGCGCGTCAAAGCACCGCTGATTATGGCTGCCGGTTTTCTGGGTGGGCGGCTGGATCATACATTTTCAGTGCTGGGTGTCTTGGCGCGTAGGTCGGCGTGCCACGTCGTGTTGGTGTCGCGTGACGACGTTTGTGTCCTACTGCCGCAAGGATCCAGCCAATGGCATCTGACACCTGGTGATCGGGCTGCACTGCTGCCCTTGGGGGCCGCGCGTGTCAGTAGTCGGGGGTTGCGCTGGGATTTGGATGCCCAACGGATGTCGCCGGACGGTCTTGTCAGCAGTTCCAACGCAGTTGCACAGGCGCTTGTCACGGTTGAGGTGACAGGCCCGGTGCTGTTGACCCTGCCATTGGCGGCATGGGGCGCCGTGACAGACGCCGTTCGCGGGCGATGACATAAAGCCCGGCCGCGATGGTCACGACGATGCCGAAGGTAGCCAGCCCGTTGGGCAAGTCGCGGAACATCAGCCACCCAATGGCGGTGCCGAACGGAATCTCAAGATACTGCATCGGTGCAAGCGTCGCCGCCGGGGCCAATCGCAGGCTAGCAGTCATCATCAACTGCGCGGCAGTTCCCATGACGCCCATGACAGCTAGCAGTACCCAGTCGGTCACGCTGCCGGGCAGGGCTGCAAAGCTTCGGTCTGGCCATAGGGTCAATGCCAGGGCGACGACAATGCAGGCCTGCCATCCACTGATGGCCTGCAACTTGACCGGGCCGATGCGGCGCGACAGATGCCGCGTGACGAGCATAAAGCCAGCAAAGCAAACGGCCACGCCCAAAGGTAACAGGGCGGCAGGCCCCGCGGCTGCAAGGTTAGGTTGGATCACCAGCAACGTGCCGAGAAAGCCTACGATGCATGCGCTGAGACGGTGGGGGCCTACAGCTTCTTGCAACAGCGCCCAACCAAGCAGTAAGGCGATGAAAGGCATCACAAAGGCAATGGCGAGCGCATCAGCCAGCGGCAGTACCCGTAGGGCCGCGAACATTAGCCCCATCCCGCCAATGTGCAGGGCGGTGCGGAGTGCCACAAGCAAACGCGTGCCCTGTGGTGCACGCAGCGACTCTCCGGTCATCACGGTCATCGGACCGAGGATGAGCGCCTGTGTGCCAAACCGGGCCAGCATCATCACAAAAAGCCCGATGCCGCCGCCGAGGAGTTTGGCCATACCGTCGCCGAGTGGGGCCAAAATGCAAAACCCCATCATCAACATGATACCCGCAAAGGGGCGATCACCAATCATGGGATCGGATCCTGTGGCGTCAGACCGACGGCGATAGCGATCGTGGCCGGTTGACGCGCGGTGTGACGTTCTCGTGCAATGATATAAAGGCCAGAGGTGACGATCACCGCAATCCCGGCCCACGTCAGTGGATCGGGGAAATCGCCAAATATGACGTAACCAAGAGCCACGGCGCTCACAATCTCTAGATAATGCAGGGGTGCGAGGGTGGCGGCGGGGGCTGCGCGCAGGGCATAGGTCATCATCAAGTGGGCCACGGCAGAGGCCGCCCCGACGCCGAGTAGCCACAGCCATGCAGCACCCTGCGGCATCAATGGTGATAGTGTTGGCCAGTCGCGCCCCGCAGCGATCAGCATGATTGGCAGGCAGATCAGCGTGGCGACGGTCGCAGTGTGGTACTGCATTGCAATTGGATGCATCCGACGCGACAGGCTGCGCGTGACCAACATATACAGCGTGAAAAAAAGTGCCGTTCCAAGTGGAAACAATGCCATGGGTCCGAATGCGGTCAGGCTGGGCCGAATGACCAGCATTGACCCGGCAAATCCCACCGCACATGCTGCAATCCGACGCGGACCGACAGGGTCGTGCAGGAACAAGTGACCAAAGATCAATAACAGAAACGGCTCTACGAAGGCGATGGCAAGCGCGTCTGCGATCGGCATAACTGTCAGGGCCGCGACAAAGCAATAAGTCGATGCAATCAGGCACAATGCACGGGCGATCAAGGCGCCGCTTGCACCTTTTGGCAGGCGCAGCGATTGACCCAAGGCAAGGCAAACCGGGACCATCACGGCGGCCTGCACAATGAAACGTGCCGTTGTGATCTGTCCAACAGGTAAACTTTCACCAGCCAACTTGGAGGCCGCGTCGATCAATGGCGCGGTCGCGCAGAAACCCAGCATCAGAACAATACCGGGCAGGACGCGGTCGGTCGAATGGGCAGTCATAGTAGGCGGTGGCGCAAGTTGCTGGCCGTAACCCTGAAGCAGTACATTGGAAGCAACATCTCTTTCATCATGCCGTGGTCAACAGTTCGGCACATTGACAGCCAAGCCTCCAAGCGCGGTTTCCTTGTATTTCTCGCTCATGTCCGCGCCTGTCTGACGCATTGTTTCGATCGCGGCGTCCAGCGGCACTAAATGCACGCCGTCGCCCCGTAGGGCGAGGCTCGCCGCCGAGACGGCCTTTATGCAGCCTAGCCCGTTACGTTCGATGCAAGGCACCTGCACCAGACCGCGAACGGGGTCGCAGGTCATGCCAAGGTGATGTTCTAGCGCGATCTCTGCCGCGTTCTCGATCTGTGCCGGACTGCCACCAAGAACGGCGCACAGGCCTGCCGCGGCCATTGCTGCTGCTGATCCAACCTCTGCCTGACAACCGCATTCCGCGCCAGAGATGCTGGCATTGAACTTGATAAGGCCGCCGATAGCCGCCGCAGTCAGCAAAAAATCAGGTACACCTGAAATGCTTGCCCCCGGCACATGGTCTAGCCAATAGCGGATCGTCGCGGGTACGACGCCCGCAGCCCCGTTGGTGGGGGCCGTGACGACCTGACCACCGGCGGCATTTTCTTCGTTCACAGCCATGGCGTAGGCGCTCATCCAATCGTTGATCGTATGGGGCGCAGGCTGGTTCATACCACGTTCAGCCAGCAGGGCCTGATGAATACCTTTGGCTCTGCGACGCACCTTCAATCCGCCCGGCAGGATGCCGTCAGTCGCAAGCCCCCGGTCTATACAATCAGTCATCACGGCCCAGATTCGCGCAAGGCCGGCGTCCAGATCGGACGTGTTCCGGCGGCTGCGCTCGTTTTCGCGTTTCAGCAATGCGATGGACTTGCCCGAAGTCTCTGCCATGCGGACCATCTCGGTCGCTGTCTTGAACGGCCATGGTACCGGGGGGCCGCTGTCGCTGTCTTTTCCTGCGGCTAGCTCGTCCTCGGTCAACACGAAACCACCGCCCACGGAATAGTAAGTCACTTGGGTAACTGTGTCGTCCTGGGCATCCAACCCCTTGAAAATCATTCCATTCGCATGGCCGGGTAGGGCTGGGCCATAGTCAAAGGCCAGATCGTCCTTAGGATGAAAGCGCAGCGAAGGCAGTCCATCTGGTGCGATGCGATGGGTTTCGTGCACCTCTGCAAGTGCCACTTCTGCCCGTTCGGCGTCGTAGGCGTCGGACCGCATGCCCGCCAGACCAAGAATCACGGCCCGGTCGGTTGCATGACCCACACCAGTAAAAGCAAGGCTGCCGTGCAATGACGCCCGCACACCGGCGACCGCAAAGGGCTGAGCGCGCAGATGGTCTAGAAACCGACCTGCGGCGACCATCGGACCAATGGTGTGAGAGGAAGAGGGGCCAACGCCCACCTTGAACATGTCGAAGACGGACAAAAACATCAGGTAGCACTTCCTTCAGGGGGATTGGGCAGTTGGGGGGCAGAAAAGGGCGTCTGACCCAGACCTTCTGCAGTGGCGGCACGCTGGGCAGGTGAGGACTGCTCAAATATCTGCGCAAAACGGTACAGGCGGGGCCAGTGCGTCAGATTATACCATCCCGTTGGTCCGCCATAAAGTGCAGGCCAGCGTAGCATTGGCGCGAGGTAGCACATGTGTAGGATATGGTCAGGCGTCCATCGCGCTTCTAGCAGGTCGAGGTGTGTGGCAATCCGGTGGCGCGCCGCGTGGCGCAGACTGGACGGCGCGGCTGGCAGGTATTTGTCGGGATGAAACAGGGTGCCTAGCGTGGGATGCAAGGTGTTGGATAGCCAGAATAGCCAACTCAGGGCTGACCCTCGTGCTGCATTAATCGGCTCGGGAAATAGGCGACCCGACGACGTATCAGCGATCCAAAGCAGGATGGCAGCCGTTTCGAATATCGGGCCGTCCGGTGTTTCAAGCGTTGGGATGAGACCCGCCGGGTTCAGGGCGCGATAAGACGGCTGTGATTGCGCGTTGGTAGAGCGATCCACCAGCGCTGTCGAATAGTTGATACCGCCAAACTCCAGCGCCAATCGGACGCAAAGCGAGGCATTGTCGTGGGCATAGTGCAGGCGCAGGGATTCCATGCGCCGACACTAGACGTGCCAGCGCCCGGCGTCAGTCCGAAAGCGACATATTAAAGGTGGGCTTTACCTGACGCATGCCGGCCTTTGCCGCGCAGCGCGCCGTCCTCTACACCGATGCGGTGATAAAGCATCGCAGCGTTGAGGACGGTAAACAGTACAGCGACCCACGCCAGGCCCAAAACCATGGGTGCCACGATAATCTCTGCCACGACCAGCGTGTAATTTGGGTGGGGTATGAACCGGAAAGGTCCGCGTGCGACGAGGGGTTCGTCCAGGACTATGATCCGCGTCGTCCAACGTGCCCCGAGTGTGCCCAGAATCCAAACCCGAAATACCTGCAAAACGGCGTAGGCTGCAAGCCAGCCCATATGCAGGGGCTGGTTCCAACCAAAGATCAGTAAGGCCAGGACCCAGCACGTGTGCAGCGCGACCATGACAGGATAATGGCCTGCGCCGACCTCTCTTGCACCACGTGCCATGAGGCGGGCAGTGTTGCGTCGGGCAATCACAAGTTCGCCAAGTCGCTGCACGATAATGAAAGCCAAAAACAGCGCGGTCCCTGTCGTCATGGTGCGACCGTTAGCGGCATCATTGACGCCGTAAAGCCCGGTCCAAGCGCACAAAGCGCCAGCTTTCCTGTTTGTCCCGCCGCCAACACGCGCTGAAGCACAAATAGTGCAGTGGGTGCAGACATGTTGCCAAAGTCGCGCAGCACGCTGCGTTCAGCGTCCAATGCGCCTGATGCCAGACCCATTGTGCCCTCGATTGCCTCGACAACCTTTGCACCGCCCGGGTGGCATACGAAACGGTCAATTTGATCGATCGACATGTCCGCCTCTGACAGCATCGTTTCAATCGCGGGTCGAAACTCGTCCGTGACAAAACCGGGGATAGAGCGATCAAAGATCACACCAAGTCCGGTGTCGTCTACATCCCAGCCCATGATAGGCAAGGTGTCAGGGAAAAGGTGTTCGTGGCCTTCGTGAAGTGTCACTTCACCGGTCTCCCCTGTGCCGCTGCCGATCACCGCAGCCGCGGCACCGTCCCCGAATAGGACGGTTGCGATCACATCCGCCTTTTGCAGCCGATCGGATCGGAACGACAAAGAGCAAGTCTCGACTGCGACCATCAGGACGGTGCTGCCCGGGTCGGCAGCAGCCAAACGGCGCGCGATGGCCAAGCCCGATACGCCTCCGGCGCAACCCAAACCGAAAACTGGGACACGGTGGACATCGCGCCGGAAACCCATCGTCTTGAAGGCCTGCGCCTCTAATGTGGGTGTTGCAATTCCGGTGGACGATATCGTGACGATGGTATCAACCTGATCTGCCACCAGTCCCGCAGTATTCAAGGCATCAGTTGCGGCCTTGATGAAAAGGGCTGTTGCACCTTGCATGTAAGCAGTGCCGCGATCAGCCCAGCCGTGTTCATCGTTAAACCATTCCAGCGGCATGACACTATAACGCTTGTCCACACCCGCGTTTTCAAACGCGGGTACCAGCTTTTCGAAGAAGGGATACTTTGGCGCAAGCAGGCGGCGGGCGTGTGCCAGCACATCATCCTGCGGCAAAATATGAGGGGGAAGCGCTGTGCCGATGCCCTTAAGAACGGTGGATTGACGGGCCGCAGCGCGCGCGCGGCTGTCGGGCAAAACCTGTTGTAACATGAAAAGAAACCTCTTGGGCGGTGTTCAGGAAACGCTGCGTGTAGGGGCAAGGTTCCCGTCGCTGAATCAAGTTGGTTGCCTTCTACGCACTATTTCCTCTGTCGCGGACCGCCCCTGCCGCCTATAAGCGCGCCGAAAGATATAAGGAGCCTGCCCATGCCCGCTGATCTGTCCCCCATCGATAAGGCCAAGTTTGTCGCTGCCAAACGTGCATGCGATTACGTTGAATCGGGCATGAAACTGGGGCTTGGAACAGGTTCCACCGCCGCGTGGCTGGTCCGCTGTCTGGGCGAGTTGGTGCGTGACGAAGGCTTAAAGATCAAGGGTGTACCAACCTCTTCTCGTACAGCGCAACTCGCGCGCGAGGTCGGGATCGAAGTCATTTCGCTGGACGAGGCTAAATGGCTGGATCTGACGATCGACGGTGCAGACGAATACGACCACGCTCTGAATTTGATCAAGGGCGGCGGAGGCGCGTTGCTGCAGGAAAAAATCGTGGCGACAGCCAGCGATCAGATGATCGTGATTGCCGACATATCGAAGAAGGTCGAAGCCTTGGGTGCCTTCCCGTTGCCGGTCGAAGTTATTCCGTTCGGCTGGCAGACATCAAAGGCGCTGGTTGAAGAAGCGCTGATCGGCATGGACGTTCTGAGCGCAACCTCGACGCTCCGGATGAACGGCGACACACCTTTCATCACGGACGAGGGAAACCACATTCTTGATCTGCACCTGAATAGGATCGGCAATCCGCGTCAGCTAAGTCTTGTGCTAAACCAGATCCCTGGCATCGTCGAAAACGGTCTTTTCATCGACATCTGCGATATTGTCATTACCGGCTACGGCGATGGCCGGGTCGAGGTGCACGACATCAACAAAGGCGAAGTCGACGAAACGCGCTATGATTTCGCAGAAAGCGATAACCTGTTCGCTAATTTGGACGATTAGATCACGCTACTTTATGACGCTGGACGAAGGCTGGGACGGAGCGCATAGACGTATGCGAACCATTCTCATTCCAAGGCCCGTGTTTCCATGTCCAGCACATCCCTGACTGATCGCACGTCCCAGCGCATGGCCGATGTGCTGTCTGGGCGTCTTAAGGGGCCGCGGTCGTGGCTGGTGTTTGCAGGGCCTGCGGTGATCGCCTCTGTCGCGTACATGGACCCCGGCAATTACGCGACGAATATTCAGGCAGGCGCAGGCTATTATTCAGGCAGGCGCAGGCTATGGCTATGCGTTATTGTGGGTCGTCGTCATGGCGAACCTTGTAGCTATGCTATTTCAGGCTTTATCAGCCCGGTTGGGGATCGTGACGGGCAAAAACCTTGCGGAACATTGTCGCGACGGATTTTCCCGACCTACTGTGCTGTTCATGTGGATCGTGTCGGAAATTGCCGCCATGGCAACCGATCTGGCAGAGTTTTTGGGTGGTGCCATCGGCCTTGCCCTGTTGTTCAATATGCCCCTGATGGCCGGTATGGGGATCACGGCTATTGTGACCTATGCCTTGCTGCTGGTCGAAAACCGCGGTTTCCGTCCGATGGAACTGCTCGTTGGGACGCTCGTCGGAGTTATCGGGCTTTGCTATTTGGCAGAGTTGCTGATCGCGCCGATTGCTTGGGGAGAGGCCGCACGGGGTGCGATCCTACCGCAGATGCCGGACCTTGCGGCATTGACCATCTCTGTCGGCATCATTGGGGCGACGGTGATGCCCCATGCGATCTATCTGCATTCCGGACTGACGCAGCATAGGGTCAAAATTAACAACGATGTGGAACGAGCCAAAGTTCTTCGGTTCTCTAATATTGAGGTTGTCGTGGCTCTTGCCGTTGCGGGCATGATCAATATTGCGATGGTGATGATGGCTGCCAGTGCCTTTCATGCGGGCAACCCGGAGGTGGCAGAAATCGAGACCGCCTATCATACGCTGACCCCCTTGTTGGGTGGCGCAGCTGCCGGGGCATTCTTGATTAGTTTGATCGCATCTGGCGTATCATCGTCGGTCGTCGGCACTATGGCAGGGCAAATGATCATGCAGGGCTTCGTCCGCATGAACATTCCGCTGCTGCTGCGGCGGATCGTCACCATGGCACCGGCGTTTGTTGTTGTTGCCATGGGGGTGAATGTGACCTCTGCATTGGTGGCCTCCCAAGTGGTGCTGTCCATCGCGCTGCCGATCCCGATGATCGCACTGATCATCTTTACCTCGAAACGCAGTGTAATGGGGGACTTCACCACAGGGACAATTTTGCGCACACTTGCCATCGGTGCCTCTGTCCTCGTTCTTTCGTTGAATTTCGTACTGCTAGCGGATGTGGCAGGTTTGGCGATACCCTTTTTGTCGGAATGATCTGGCCCCTCGAACACAATAGCCGAAGGGGCGTTGGCCTTTCCGATCCGTTGCAGCTAGGTTGCCTGTGGATTTTGCAAAACGGGGCTGCCCATGTCTTTCGATTACGACCTTTTTGTCATTGGTGGCGGCTCTGGTGGAGTTCGTGCTGCGCGCATGGCTGCCGAAACGGGCGCAAAGGTTGGTCTTGCTGAAGAAAGCCGCATGGGGGGCACCTGTGTCATCCGCGGCTGTGTACCTAAAAAGCTGATGGTCTATGCCTCTGGCTATGCGGAACGTGTGCAAGAGGCGCAGGCCTATGGCTGGAACGCGACCTTGGGCGACTTTGATTGGGGTAAATTCCGGGCGAGGTTGCACGGTGAACTTGATCGGCTGGAAGGTGTATATCGCAGGTTGCTGGATGGATCTGGCGTCGACATACACGATTGCCGTGCTGTCCTGACGGATACCCACACGGTGCGATTGGGCGAAGGCAAGACAATCACTGCCAAGCATATTTTGGTTGCCACTGGCGGCCATCCGGTGCGGCCAGAGATGGTCAACTGCGATCTGGGTATTGTGTCTAACGACATGTTTCTGTTGGAAAAGCTTCCGAAGACCCTTTTGATTGTCGGTGGTGGCTATATTGCCTGCGAATTTGCCTGCATCATGGCGGGTCTAGGCGTGAAGGTGACGATGTACCACCGAGGTGCGCAAATTTTGAAAGGCTTCGATGACGAAGCCCGCGGCCTGCTGGCAGAGTCGATGCGGCACCGGGGCATTGATCTGCACACCGGCACTACCGTGTCCGAAATCTGCCTTGCAGATCACGCGCCGAGCGGCCCAATGCCGACAGGTTCAGACGCCGCAGCTGGCGGTACGTCACAACCAGCAAGAGACAGCGCCGGGCGCGAGGCGAATGCGCTGGGTGACAACTCTAAGAGCTTTACCGACGTCGAGGCGTCTGGACCGGTCTGGGTGCGGGCGACAAACGGCGACGAGCTCGTTTTTGATCACGTGCTGTTCGCGACAGGGCGAAAGCCCAACACGGATCGGTTGGGACTAGAAGACGCCGGTGTCACACTGGGCACCAAAGGCGAGATCGTGGTGGACGACTATAATCAGACCAACGTGCCGTCGATCTATGCGATTGGCGATGTGACTGACCGGGTGCAGCTGACGCCCGTGGCTATCCGAGAGGGTATGGCCTTTGTCGAGACGGTTTTTAAGGGTAATCCGACGCCAGTTGATCACGAGTTGATCGCCTCTGCCGTCTTTACACAGCCAGAACTAGGCACCGTAGGAGAGACCGAAGACGAAGCCACTGCAAGAGGTGAACGGGTCGAAATATACTCGACTGCGTTCCGTCCGATGCAGACGGCGTTCATCGACACGCCGCAGCGGGTTTTGATGAAATTGATCGTCAGCGTAGAAACCCGCAAGGTTCTGGGGTGTCACATCGTCGCGGACCATGCGGGCGAAATGATCCAAATGGCTGCCATCGCAATCAAGATGGGCGCGACGAAAGAGGATTTCGACCGCACCTGTGCTGTCCACCCTACGATGGCCGAAGAACTGGTGACGATGCGCAAGCCGGTCCGCACAACTTGAATTTTCGGGTCGGTGGCCCGATTTAAACATGAACGGGTCCGAACAGGATCGTAACATTAAGGAAGACTGACACACGATGGCAGGTAACAACGGGGGCCCCTGGGGGGGCGGTGGCGACGATAACCGGGGCAACAACGGCAACAGCAATGGTGGGAACCCTCCGCCACGGCCACCGCGTCGTCCGGGTGAAGGGCCGCAAATTCCTGAAATTGACGAGTTGATGAACAAAGGCCGCGAACAGTTGCGCGTTCTGATGGGAGGCCGGGGCGGCAAAGGGCCGAACGGAACCGGCGGCGGTGGTGGCAATGGGCCCGCGCTGACCCGTGGCACAATTGGGCTTGGTGTTCTGGCGGCAGTTGTTCTGTGGGGCATGGCGTCGATCTATACAGTCAAACCCGAAGAACAATCGGTCGAACTGTTACTTGGCGATTATATGTCAACCAACGGCCCCGGCTTGAATTTCGCGCCTTGGCCAATCGTCAGCCGCGAAGTCTTGGCCGTGACGTCTGAACGGTCCATCGACATTGGTACCAGCCGTTCGGGCTTGGATGCCGGTCTGATGCTGACTGGCGACGAAAACATCGTCGACATCGACTTTCAGGTTGTCTGGAACATCAGTGATCCTCAGCAATTCCTATTCAACCTTGCCGATCCCGAACAGACGATCGAGGCTGTATCTGAATCTGTTATGCGCGAAATCATCGCGCAAAGTCAGCTGGCGCCGATCCTTAACCGGGACCGTGGTTCTATCGCTGAACGCTTGAAAAGCGAAATCCAAAGCACGCTCGACAGCTACGCTTCTGGCGTGAACATCGTCCGTGTGAACTTTGACAAGGCCGATCCGCCCGAGCCCGTCATCGCTTCCTTCCGCAAGGTGCAAGACGCCGAGCAGGAACGTGATCGGCTGCAAAACGTTGCTGACGCCTACGCAAACCGGGTCGAGGCAGAAGCCCGCGGTCAGGCCGCGCAGACAGTTGAGCAGGCCGAAGGCTACCGCGCTCAAGTCGTCAACGAAGCATCCGGTGAAGCCAGCCGCTTCTCTGCCGTGTTGACGGAATATGCCAAGGCCCCAGAGGTAACGCGCAAGCGTCTGTATCTGGAAACCATGGAAAAGGTATTGGGACAGTTGGACATCATCCTACTTGACGAAAGCCAAGGCGGACAAGGCGTCGTGCCTTATCTGCCACTCAACCAGCTTGGCAGCACGCGCCCGGCACCGACCACTACGAACGGAGGGACGAACTAATGCGGAAATCCATTTATCTGCTACCCGTCGCCCTTGTCGTGCTGGTTGTCGCCATGTCGTCGCTGTTTATCGTGGACGAACGTGAAAAGGCGCTGGTCCTGCAATTTGGCCAGATCGTGAAAGTGAAGGAAGAGCCCGGCCTCGCGTTTAAGATTCCCTTCATCCAGAATGTCGTGACCTATGACGACCGGATCCTGTCCCGTGACTTAGACCCGTTGGAAGTTACGCCGTCCGATGACCGTCGTCTGGTTGTCGACGCTTTCGCCCGCTACCGCATCGCGGATGTACGTCAATTCCGTCAGGCTGTCGGTGCCGGAGGTGAAGAGGTCGCCGCCCGTCGTCTTGACGGTATTCTGCGCGATACGACCCGCAACGTCCTCGGCACCGTGGCGTCGAACGACATCCTGTCGATCGATCGGGCGGCGCTGATGTTGCGCATCCGTAACAACGCCATCGCAGAAGCCCGTGGGCTAGGGTTGGAGGTCATCGACGTGCGTCTGAAGCGCACAGACCTGCCGCCGGAAAACCTGAACGCGACCTACGAGCGGATGAAGGCAGAGCGGGAACGTGAAGCCGCAGATGAGGTCGCACGCGGTAATGAGGCCGCACAGCGAACCCGTGCAGCCGCAGACCGCACCGTGGTCGAGGTTACGTCCGAAGCGAACCGTCTGGCTGAGGTAACCCGCGGTGAGGCCGACGCCGAACGTAACGGTATCTTTGCCGAAGCCTTTGGCGCGGACCCAGAGTTCTTTGAATTCTATCGCTCGATGACAGCCTACGAGCGCTTTGCCGCACAGGGCCGGTCATCGATGGTGCTTTCGCCAGATTCAGAGTTCTTCAACTATCTGCAATCCGATCAGGGTCAGGCTGCGAACCGTGCGGCCGCTTCGGCACCTGCGGCCCCGACACCTGCGCCTGCAGCCACACCGGTATCGCCGGTTGCGGCACCTGCCGACGCGTCGAACTGACGCTATGATCGGTATAGGTCTGACAGGTCTTGGCCTTGTTTTGATCATCGAGGGGCTGGTGTACGCACTGGCCCCTTCGCTTGTTGAAGACATGCTGGCTGCTCTGCGACAACTTTCCATACCGGACCGCCGACTGGTCGGACTTGCCGTTCTGGCCACTGGGGCAGCATTACTGTGGCTTGCCACCCTAATAGGGGCATAAGGTCACGTTTCGTTCACCATTTGCATTCCGACTTTGCGCCACGGGTTTTGCGGCCTAGGTTCAATCCCAACGCAGCGCGATTGCGCACCACAACAAGGAGTCCGCCCCGTGAGGTCACAGGCCAAAGCCCAATCAAAAGTCGATCCGCGTGCCATGCTGTCCGGTCTGGCGCTGACAACGGCACTGGTATTCGCGCAGGCTTTGCCCGGATTCGCGCAGATCAACCCTGAAACGACCACCGCCGACACCACGCAGGCGCTGCCCGGTGCCGTGGCTGACCGTCCGTTGACCTTCGCCGACCTGGCCGCACAGGTCAGTCCATCGGTCGTGAATATCACGACCTCAACGACCGTCGCGGGACGCGATATGCCGCAAGGTATCGTCCCTGAAGGCTCTCCGTTCGAGGATTTCTTTAACGATCTTCAAGATGGTCCCGGCGGCCAGCCTCGCCGATCAAGCGCGCTGGGATCCGGCTTTGTGATCTCTGCCGACGGTTATATCGTGACCAACAACCACGTTATTGAAGGCGCCGACGAGATCGAGATCGAGTTTTTTCCGGGTGACGGCCAACCCTCTGAACAATTGCCCGCCACGCTGGTCGGCACTGATCCCAATACCGACATCGCGGTTTTGAAGGTTGAGTACGACACGCCGCTGCAATTTGTTGAATTCGGTGACAGCAATGGGGTCGGTGCGCGTGTCGGCGACTGGGTCATGGCAATGGGCAATCCATTGGGCCAAGGCTTTTCGGTTTCGGCAGGCATCGTATCCGCCCGCAACCGGGCGCTGTCCGGCACTTATGATGATTATATCCAGACTGACGCCGCTATCAATCGCGGCAACTCTGGCGGACCGCTGTTCAACATGGATGGTGACGTCGTTGGTGTGAATACTGCGATCCTTTCGCCAAACGGCGGGTCAATTGGTATCGGCTTTGCCATGTCGTCCGCTGTGGTCAGCAATGTCGTGGACCAGTTGCAGGAATTCGGCGAAACGCGTCGCGGCTGGCTTGGCGTGCGCATTCAGGATGTAACACCCGACATGGTCAGCGCCATCGACGGGCTGGACGGTGCGCGCGGTGCGTTGATCACCGATGTTCCGCCGGGTCCGGCAGAGGACGCTGGGCTGCTGTCCGGTGACGTTATCCTGACCTACGACGGAACCGAAGTTGCAGATACGCGTGAACTGGTGCGCATGGTCGGCAACTCTGCCGTCGGCGCGACGATTCCAATGCAGGTCTTGCGCGGCGGTGAAGAGACGATGATCGATGTCACCTTAGGTCGTCGAGAAACTGACGAGGCGACTGCCTTTCCTGCATCTGATACCGAAACCGAAGACCCTGCCGCCGCGACCGGTGAAATGCTAGGTCTGACCCTGTCGCCCATTACACCGGAACTGACCGAGGAATACGGGTTGGACGACCGCCCCGGTTTGGTCATCACAGCGATCGATCCGGCATCTGATGGTGCTGGCAAGGGATTGAGCGAGGGTGATCTGATCACTGATGCAGGCCAGCAACCGGTTGCGACGCTGGACGAGTTGCAGGCGCGCATCGACAACGCGGTCGAGGCCGGTCAGACGTCTTTGTTGCTTTTGGTTCGCCGTGACGGAAACCCGCGTTTTCTGGCGCTGTCACTCGCAGACGCGGATGGGGCAGACAAAAACTGATACCGCCGTTAAAGCGTAAACTGAATCAGCGTCGCCCTAGATCTAGGGCGACGTTTTTTATGGGGTGATCGATTGTTGTCTAGCGAATGGGCGCTGCAACGATGCCAAGTCCGCGCGCAGTCTTTATCCCCAACAGCGGCGAATCCAGTCCGTCGCTACGCTGGAAATTCTGGACTGCAAGGCTCGTAGTCTCATCGTATTGTCCGGTGATTTGGCCGTCGTATGCGCGCCGGATCAGCAGGGCGCGTTGCAAGGTGGACACGAATGCGGCGGTATAGACCGGGGGGCAGACAGTCTCGAAACGCGTACCGGCGCCGACCGTTACAGTCTGCGGTCGCGTAATGGTGCGATAGACGGCCGGATTGACGAGCGTGCCGTCTTGCGCGCGCGCCTCCGGTGCAACCTCGATCAATTCTTCGACGATGTTCGTCTGTGTCGGTCCCGCTGTCATGGTATAGCAGCGGCCAAGGGCGTCAGTCTCAATTTCGCCTAAAGAGACGACGATCGGGGCGGGTGCGATTTCTGTCGCGCTGTCAGTCGTCGTGCAGGCGACCAAGGCAAGCGGCAATATCAGGGTCAGGCGGTACATCGGGTCTCCTCGGGGATCGTCATAGAGTGTCATGCCGCGCCGGGAAAGGGCGGTGATACAATGCGTAGCATGTTAGCGCGCGATTTGTGGCTGGCAGCGCCCGGGTCATTCCCTTAGAACTTTCGCAAGCTCAAATCGCAGTAAAGGGAACAGCGGATGGCCAAAATCACCTATGTCGAACATGGCGGCAAGGAACATGTCGTGGACGTCGCCAATGGTATGACTGTGATGGAAGGTGCGCGCGACAACGGCATTCCAGGGATCGAGGCGGATTGCGGTGGCGCGTGTGCTTGTTCGACGTGCCACGTCTATGTGGATCCGGCTTGGGTCGACAAGCTTCAGCCCAAGGATGCAATGGAAGAGGATATGCTTGATTTCGCATTTAAGCCCGATCCAGGCCGTTCCCGCCTGACGTGCCAGTTAAAAGTCTCTGATGCGTTGGATGGTCTGCGGGTGCAAATGCCCGAAAAGCAAATCTGATGCGGCTGGCGGTCGCGGCTGGGCTGCTGGCCTGTCTTGTGACCGATGCGGCGGCATGTACCACGCCGCCGCAAGCTATTGCCGGCAGCTTCGTGACCGACAAGCAGCCCGGTGTGGGGGTGTCCGCCGCATGGTTCGCAGAAGCGACAACGATCTATGATCACGGCATCCTTGGTGACGCGGTCGAGGCGGCGACCCTGTCGGTGAATAGCAACCTAGCAGGTCCAACCGGTTGCGACGCCTTGTCCATTGCCGCTGGCGAAGGTCACGTCTTTGAGGATACAGCGCCGCGCATATTCGATTTGGACGGTGATGGGCGCAAAGAGGTGATCGTTGTCCGCACCAGCCTGACGCAAGGTGCGCAATTGGCAATATACGGGCTTCGTGACGGCGATCTGACTATTTTGTCGACGACCCCTTACATTGGGCAGACCCACCGCTGGCTTGCGCCCATCGGCGCTGGCGACATCGACGGGGATGGCCGTATCGAAGTCGCCTATATTGACCGCCCGCATCTGGCAAAGGTCATGCGTGTGTGGCGGTTCGATGGCGTTGCGTTGACCGAAGGCTATCGCATTGAGGGTCTGACAAACCACCGCATCGGAGACCGTACGATCAGCGGCGGTTTTCGAACCTGTGACGGTGTGACAGAGGCCGTGACTGCCAGTGCGGACTGGTCGCGGATCATTGCGACGCGGATTGAAGAGGGTCGTGCGCTGGTGCGCGATTTAGGACCAACTTCAGGTACCGCAGCGTTTGCGACTGCGATGAATTGCAAACAGTAGGTCAGAGGCGTGCGCTGTAACCTGGCTGCGTCTGATCGACAGTATTTTGTCTAGTAGAACGGAATCCGTCAGGCAAGGGCGACGAGCAGGCCGAGTAAAACGACCTCGGCGATTTGTTGCGAAGCGCCGAGGATATCGCCGGTTTGCCCGCCGATCTTGTTGCGGGCGATCAGGCCCCACAGGACCGAAACGCCCACGAGTACCGGCAGGGCGATCAGCGACGCAGAGCCGATCGTAACGGCTGCGACTATGACGCCAATTGCGGTTGCGAGTGCTAATGTATCTGTCTTTGGGCGGCCAACGCTATGGCTGAGGCCGCCGTCGCGAGCAAAAGGCAGGAAACGGCCAAGGGCGATCATTGGCAAACGCGATAACGCGCCAATGGCGATGGCTAAAGGCCAAAATGGACCCATCAAAAGAAGGGTCCAATATTGCCACCGCAAAATCACACTGACGATCAGCCCCAGCACACCGTACGTTCCGATCTGGCTGTCTTTCATGATCGCAAGTCTGCGCGTCGGGTCCCAGCCCCCCCATAGTCCATCAAGACTGTCGGCAAGGCCGTCTTCGTGCATGGCGCCGGTCACTATCATTTGCGTGGCGATCAGGATCATGGCGGCAGTCCCAGTAGGCAGACCGCACCGCAGCGCAAGGCTCGCTGCGAGGGCGGCGAATAGCGCTATAACCATTCCAGCCAAGGGCCAGGCCCAAGCGGCACGTGCACCACGGGCGGTCGCGATTGCGAAATCGACCCGCACCGGCAAGCGTGTCAGCAGCCCAAGGGCCGCAGGAAGATCGGCTAGGGACGCCAAGGCTTTGTCGTTGGGCAAGACATGCTCCCTATCGGGGTTTTCATTCCGTGGCCCATCGTTAGACAGGTCCCGACATAACCGCAACGAGGACGACCATGACGGCCCCTTTCACCAGCCTCTCGACCTTTCGCGACATTCTTGCTGCAGCGGCTTCGCCGGATCAGGCGGCCATCGCCGGTGCGACGGCACGCAATGGGCAATTAACCAAACCGCCTGGCGCATTGGGACGGCTAGAGGATCTGGCGCAATGGGTTGCTGGATGGCAAGGTACCGATCGGCCCCGAATTATCGCGCCGCAGATTGTGATCTTCGCAGGAAATCACGGCGTCTGCGCGCAAGGTGTATCGCTTTTTCCACCAGAGGTGACGGCACAGATGGTTGGCAACTTTCAGGCGGGTGGTGCTGCGATCAACCAGTTAGCTAAGACCTTTGGTGCGCGGATGGACGTGGTGGCACTGGAACTGGATCATCCGACGCTAGATTTCACGCAAGGCCCTGCGATGACCGATGCAGAGGTTGTTGCCGCCTTGACGGCGGGATGGAATGCGGTGGATGCGACATCAGATTTGTTGATCGTGGGTGAGATGGGTATCGGCAATACCACGGCCGCAGCGGCCATCGCGACCGCGCTTTATGGTGGTGATGCAGGTGATTGGACCGGGCGCGGCACCGGCGTCGACGACGAAGGACTTGCGCGCAAGACCGATGTTGTCGCGCGTGGATTGGCGCGGAATGACGACGCGATGACAGATCCCCTGCAAGTTCTACGCTGTGTTGGTGGCAGAGAAATTGCCGCAATGGCGGGGGCCATTGCGCGGGCGCGGGTGGACCGGGTGCCGATGATTCTTGACGGTTTCATCTGCTGCGCTGCTGCTGCCGTATTGGCACAGACGGTGCCGGGGGCGCTGGATCATGCCGTCGCGGGACACGTCAGCGCTGAAGGCTCGCATCAAAAACTGCTGTCAAAGCTTGAAAAAGACCCGCTTTTGTCACTTGGTCTACGGTTGGGCGAAGGTTCAGGTGCTGCCCTTGCCATCGGTATCGTCCAAGCGGCTGTGGCGTGCCATTCCGGTATGGCGACGTTTGCAGAAGCGGCCGTCAGCGCAGGCTAGCGGCTGTTGTTTGAGGTGTCGCCGGGGCGGCGGGGAAGAAGGCGTTCCTTCTCCTCCGTTTCTCGGTTCTGCACATGGGTCGCCAAAGCGGTTTCCAGATCGTTGTTTAACTTCTTGGCGCGGGCGATGTAGGCCGGGTTGTCACCGACGGGAACACCGGGTTTGTAAAGCTCTGCCAATTCCCGAACCATATCTCGGTCGGAGTGATAGAACATCGTCTCTGCCTCGGCGGCCTCGAAATCCGTCAGGCCAAGGTTTTCCAGCGCGTAGCGCCCTGCGCGCAACGAACTGTCAAACATTTCTCTGACGATGTCATCGGCACCCGCGGCGTAAAGCTCATAGACATGCACCCTGTCACGCGCGCGGGCGATGATATGGATGTCGGGCCGCACCTTGCGGACATAGGCGACCAGTCGCGTCGCGGTATTCTTGTCGTCCACAGCCACCAGCATGACACGCGCGTCGTCGATACCAGCGGCGGCCAGCAGGTCAGGTCGGGTCGGGTCACCGAAGAACCCGCGATAGCCGAATTTGCGCATCATCTGAACTGCCGACAGGTCGTTGTCGATCACGACCGTGGAAAAGCCAGCCGACTGGATCATCCGGTTCGCCATCTGACCAAAGCGGCCAATGCCCGCGATGATCACTGCACCCTGTTCATCGACTTCATCGTGCTCGTGATCCTCGACTTCGTCCATGCGGCGAGTCAGCCAGTCGTAGCCTATGAACAGAAGCGGCGTGACCAGCATTGTCAGGGCGATGACCAATAGCAGCATCTCTGACAACCCATTCGACAGGACCCCCTGCTGAGACGAGAAAGAGATCAGCACAAAGCCAAACTCTCCAGCTTGGGCCAGACCCAGTGTGAAGAGCCAGCGATCCTTGCCACGCATCTTGAACAACAACGAAAGAGCGTAAAGCACTGCGCCCTTAATGATGATGACCCCGACGACGTAGGACGCGACGCGTACCGGCTCTGCTGCGAGCAGGGTAAAGTTAATCCCAGCCCCGACGGTGATAAAGAATAGACCTAGCAGCAGTCCCTTGAACGGCTCTAGGTCGCTTTCTAATTCATGGCGAAATTCAGAGTTTGCAAGAACAACGCCTGCAAGGAACGTACCAAGGGCCGGGGATAGGCCAACCATGCCCATCAACACGGCAATCGCCACGACCATCAGCAATGCGAGAGCCGTATACATTTCCCGCAATTTTGCCTGGTGAATATAGCGGAACACGGGGCGGGTCAGGTAGATGCCTGCAAGTACAACTGCGGCAACGGCCCCAATGGTCACCAGCGTGACACCCCATCCCGGCAAGCCGTCAACCAGCGACAAGGCTGCATGGCTTTCGTCCGGAGAGACACGTTGCACTGAACCGTCTGGCGCGAAAGTGACACGACTGGAAGAGACGGCCAACAATGGCAGAAGGGCCAGCATGGGAATGACCGCGATATCCTGCGTCAGAAGCACGGAGAATGTCGATCTTCCACCCCCGGTCTGCATCAATCCCTTTTCGGATAGGGTCTGCAGCACGATGGCAGTCGATGACAGAGCCATAATCAAACCGATAGCGAACGATGTTTGCAGGTTGTAGCCAAGTGCAATGCCCGCGCCTGTGACAATGGCCGTCGTCAAGGCGATTTGCAGTCCACCCAGTCCGATCAACCTGTCGCGCATATCCCATAGGGCACGCGGTTCCAGTTCCAGACCGATCAGGAACAACATCATCACGACGCCGAATTCAGCAAAATGCTGGATATCCTTCGCCTCGGTCCCGACAAGACCTGTCAGTGGCCCGATAACGATGCCGGCGGCCAGATATCCCAAGACAGAGCCGAGGCCCAGACGCGCAGCAAAAGGCACCGCAATGACAGCGGCACCTAGATAAATTGTGGCCTGCAATAGAAAAGTATCCATGCCTACCCTATCGCAAGGCGCTAGTTGTTAAGCAATGGCACCGCGATCACGGATGGTTTCGCTACTGTCATGCGACAGGCCTTAGCCCGGCAGTGTAAGAGCGTACGTCTTGCCGCGCTTGACGAAGTTCAGCGCAGAATCGCCGATGGCGGTGACCTGACCGCCGTCAAGGCTGCTGCCAACTTCGACCTTGACGTAGCGTCCGTTCCCAAGGCGGATCAGCGCACGTCTTTGGTTCGGTTTGCCATAAACACCGACAAGGTTCATCTGCCGCAGGTTTATCGCGTTATCGACAGTCGCGGCTCGGGCCACGCCACCGGGTACGTTACCACTGGGCGCGACGATTGTCGGCGGTGCGGGCGTTGCTGCGACAGCTGCCGTGCGCGTCGGTGCTGCGACGGCTGGTGCCGTTGCGGGGGTTGCGCGGGCGACGACCTGCGCGAAATTTCGCGGCCGCGGGGCGGGACGACGGGCAACACTGACAGCAAGAGCTGTGCGGTTGGAAAAGTTACTGCGCGGGGCTGCGGCTGCGATTGCTGCTGCAACAGCATTGATGTCGATGGTGGGCTCTGGCGCTGGTTCCTCTGCTGCGATTTCAGCCTCGGGCGCTTCGGGAACAGCTTCTGGCGCTAGGCTCGCTGGACGCAGCACCGGACGTGCCCCCGTATAGGCGGCGATAACTTCTTGGACAGCGGGTGTAATGTCGGTTGGACGCAGTTGGGGCCGCACACCAGTAAACACGATCGGCGTGGCGGCGGCTTCGTCAGACGTCGCGGGTGTTGCTGTTGCCGCTGCTGGTGCCGCGTCGGCGGGTCGCAGCACAGGGCGTACTGGCGGTGGCCCCGCGACGAAGGCCGTGTCCTCTGCCGGATCAACTGGCGAGGTCGCAGTCTCGGTTAGATCGGCGGGCCGCAGCGTGGGAGAGATTGGTGGCGTGGCAACGGTGGGCACAACGACGGTTCCTGGGCGCAGAATGGGACGTAGATCAGGGCTACCCGCAAAAACGACAGCGCCTTGCGGGGTCAATGTGCCTTCAGGGGTTGCGAGGATATTGCCGCGGTCATCGCGGGCAAAGATGACGTTTGGACCGGGGGGCGGTGGTGGGGTTGCAATGACTGCGTCAGGTTGCACAGTGTCGATGGCTGGCATCTCTGGCTGCGGCAACGCATCAGGGGCGAGGACGTCTGCGACAGGACCAACCCCTTCAAGCACTGCTGTGCGCGGGACGACCGATATTCGCGGTGCGCGCTGATAAACGCCGGTGGCAGCATAGATGCGGTCGGCCTCGTCGGGCGATAATACGCGCGCGGCGGGGGCACGGACCACAGGCAGTGGCGGCGCCTCTACCACCGTATCCTGATCAGGCAGCACGGCAGAGGGTGCGGCCGCTGTCGGCGTTTCGAGTACTGGGATATCAGCCGGTGCTGCAGCATCTTCTGCGGCAGCAGTGGGAGTCGATACGTCCGCTGTTGAAATAGTCGCGGCGTCCGCCGCATCCGCGACCTGCGTATCCTCGGACCCGCCACGGAACCAACCGGCAATCCCGCCGGGCGGAAGGGTCGAAGCCCATAGACCAATCAGAAGCAAGACCAGTAAAAGGATCGCCGTCAGGATCAGCCCAAGGAAGCGCGGTTTCCCGCGGGTTGGTGCAACGGCCGATTCTGTCTCTGGAACAGGTGCAGTTCTACGGTCCGAGCGGGGCGCCGCAGATGCAGTTGCAGCGACCGCAGCCGCCAAACGACCCACTGCAACGGGTGATGACGGCGGTGCTGCCATTGGTGCGGCAGCTGCCGTCAAGGCAGAAACCGGCGCCTCTGCCGCAGTTTCAATGCGTAATGCCGAGGTGGACGAAGCGCGGCCCTTACCGATCAGGGGCGGTGGCGGCTCCTTGCGACGGGTGAACAGCGGCTCTTCAGCGGGTGGCGGTATCGGTGTGGCAGCTAGTCGCGCAGGGGCTTGGACCGCGTCCTGATCTGTGGTGGCCATTGCTGGACGTGCGGGTGCTTCTGGCGTGATGCGTAGCGTCGCTGTCGCCGAGCGCTGTTCGGCTGATTTAGGTGCGCTGGCCATAGCCTTAGCCAAAGTCGCAACTTGTGGACCAGTGGTGGTCGCTATTTCTTTCGCAGAGGCAGGCGCGGCAGGCGCCACGCTACTGCGTGACGCAAAGACAGGAGCTTCGGCCGGAGATTTTACGCTAGCGGCTATGTCTTTTTCTGGCACGACGTCGGTCGATGCGCTGGTCACTTCTGCATCGTCAGTAGAGGGCGTATTGGCGTTTGATGCCTGAGCGACGTCGACTTGTGCTGTGGCCAGTTCAGGTATTGTGGCGATTCCGGTCTGGATGACTGGACGGTCGTCGCGGCTGATGTTTTCGTCCCGTGCTTCAAACAAGGGTCCAAAGAACACCTCTCCTGGGAATGTATTGGTGTCTGGCACGGCCACACAGGCGACCGGGTCGAAATCATGTTCGATGGCAAAGGCTTCTGCCTCGTTCAGCGTCTCTTGGGCGACGGCGGCGACATAGGTTTTCCCGTTGCGGCGATAATCGTCGATGACGAGTTCGTGCAGGGCATAGGGCGTTTCGCCCTCCAGCGCCTTTTCCACGTCGGCACGGGTCGTCTTTTCCGTCTCAAGCGTCATGAAACGGATCTGTTCGGCGGGGATGACCAGCTTGCATCGCAGCCCAGTGGGCGACAACGTCAGCGCCTTTGCGCGAAGGTCTGCAAGGGCTGTCGACAGGTCCGGCGAATCAAGCGGGACCTCGCCCACAAGGTGCCAGCCATCTGGAACGCGATGCAGCAGCGCGATACCGTCGAAAGAGAGCGAGAGAGCGAAATCAGGTGTCATCGAATGGCCATAGGTCCCAGCGCATTGCAAAAAAATTCTAATTTTCCGTTGACGCAGGTTAGCGCAGTATCGCGCCGGGGCCAAGCAATTCGCGGACAAGGTGGCGCTACCTTGCCGGCCCATCCTTCATCAGAAAGATCGAACCCATGAGACCGAACCCGACCGCCACTGCGCTGCTTCTTTGCGCGCTTGCCCTGCCTGCCGCAGCGCAAGAGGCCACCCTGACAGTCTCCGGCACCGGAGAAGTCGCAATCGCCCCTGATATGGCGCGCATCTCGTTGGGCGTCGTTGCACAGGCACCCACTGCCGCCGAAGCCGTTCGTGCCATGAGCGCGGATATTGAAAAGGTATTATCCAGTCTGTCAGACGCCGGTGTGGCACAGGATAATATCCAGACCAGCGGACTGCGCGTGGATGTGCAGCAAACCTATGACGAGGCGACGCAGGCGACTCGTATTACCGGCTACATTGCTACGACGGACGTTAGCGTGTCCGTGATGAACCTTGCGACGCTGGGACAGACCCTTGATGCTGTTGTGCAAGAAGGCGCAAACCATATGAATGGGCTGACCTTTGATTTGCAGGACCGCAAGCCTGCGCTTGACGATGCCCGCCGTGCGGCGGTGTCCGATGCCGCTGATAAGGCGACGCTGTACGCCCAAGCGGCTGGTTTGGCGCTGGGGCAGATCCAAACCCTGACTGAGGGCATCACCGGCGGCGGCGTACCGCAGCCTCTTATGCGTATGGCGATGGATTCAGCTGAAAAGATTCCCGTGGCCGCAGGCCTTGTGACCATCAGTGCGGACGTCACGATCACCTACGGTTTGGGCGAATAAACAGGGCAGGGCGGGCCGTTAAAGGCCCGCCCGTTTTTTGTCAGGCGGTGGCTTTGGCCAGCGCCTGATCCAGATCCGCTATTAAATCGTTTGCGTCCTCAATCCCGATAGAGACGCGCACGATTTCCGGTGCTGCGCCGGCCGCCCGCTGACGGTCTTCGTCCAATTGGCGGTGGGTTGTGGACGCGGGGTGGATGACCAGGCTGCGCGTATCGCCAAGGTTGGCGACGTGGCTGAAAATTTCCAGCGCATCGATCAGTTTCATGCACGCTTCGTAGCCACCTTTGACTGCAAAGGTGAAAAGCCCGCCGGCACCCTTTGGACAAACCTTGGCTACGCGGTCAAAATACTTGCTGCTTTTCAGACCTGCATAGGTGACGTAGTCAACGCGGTCGTCCGCCTCTAGCCACGCTGCGATCTTTTCGGCGTTCTGCACATGACGCGTCATGCGTAGGGACAGCGTTTCGATTCCCATCAGCGTGTAGTGCGCAGCCTGTGGATTCATGGTCATGCCTAGGTCGCGAAGACCGATGGCGATGCCGTGAAACGTAAAGGCAAGGTGGCCGAAAGTTTCAGCAAACTTCAACCCATGGTAGGCTGGTTCGGGCTGCGAGAGTGATGGGAACTTGTCAGAAGCGGTCCAGTCGAACTTGCCTGAATCAACGACGCAGCCGCCCGTGACGGTACCGTTGCCAGTCAGGTATTTGGTGGTGGAATGGACAACCAGCGTTGCACCCAGCTCTATCGGGCGACACAGGTAAGGTGTCGCTGTCGTGTTATCGATGATAAGGGGGATGCCCGCCGCGTCGGCGATATCGGCAATAGCGCGCACGTCCATGATATAGCCGCCAGGGTTCGCGATAGCCTCGCCAAAAATAGCTTGGGTGTTATCGTCGATAGCGGCCCTTACGGCGTCCAGATCGTCAAAGTCTACGAAGGTCGCTGACCAGCCAAAGCGCTTGATCGTCTGGGAAAATTGCGTGACCGTGCCGCCATAAAGGCGGGTTGACGCAATAATGTTCTTGCCTGGTGCCATCAATGGGAACAGCGCCATCAGCTGTGCCGCATGTCCGGACGAACAGCAGACCGCACCTGCGCCACCTTCAAGTGTGGCGATACGTTCCTGTAACGCTGCGACCGTTGGGTTTGTCAGTCGCGAATAAATGTATCCGACTTCTTGCAGATTAAACAAAGCCGCTGCGTGGTCAGCGTCACGAAAAACGTAGGCTGTTGTCTGATAGATCGGCACTTGGCGCGCACCGGTGGCGGGGTCGGGGCGAGCGCCCGCGTGGATCTGCAGTGTGTCGAATCCGTAGGTTGGTCCGTCGGTCATGTTTCTCTCCCTTTGAAAAGCCTCTCGCAGGGTTTAGGTGTTTCCGCACCGTCACTCAACGCCCAAGGACAGCACTGATGCCACACCCCTTTCATTTCGCCTATCATGTCACCGATCTGGACGAGGCACGGGAATTCTACACCGGTGCTCTGGGGGCTACAGAGGGCCGATCGACCGAGACATGGGTCGATTTTGATTTTTACGGTCATCAATTATCGCTGCACCTTGGTGAACCTTTCGAGAATGCAGCGACAGGTAAGGTGGGCGATCACATGGTCCCTATGCCCCACTTCGGCGTCGTACTGCCGCTAGAAGAATGGACAGTGCTGGTGGGACGTCTGGAAGAGCGGCAGACAGATTTCATCCTTGCCCCCTCTGTTCGCTTTAAGGGTGAACCTGGCGAACAGTGGACGATGTTCTTTCGAGATCCGTCTGGCAATCCTATAGAGGTCAAGGGCTTCGCTGACGATGCTGCAATTTTTGCACGGTAAATCGGTCAGCATCTTCGTCTTCTGGTTGCGAATGCGCTAACGGCAGGGCCGTGCGCCCGCTATGACGCCGGCATCCATCACCATTACTGCGTTACCGAGACCAGAAACCGGCCGATTTGATTTGGTTGCGAATCTGGCTTTCGCGTTTTGGCAGATCGTTGCGATCGAACATTGCCCGCACTTTTTGTCCGCGCCCCTGATATATCATCCGCTTAAACGCATCGTGACCCTTCAGGTGTTTCTTGATCTTGTTGGGGGCCGTGACCGCCTCCATCACTTGCACGGCTGCATCGCTTTCGCGGGCATAGAAAAGAGGCAGAAGGCGGTAGTGGCATGTCACGTCGCCGTCCAAGCCATCCAGTTCTGGCCCCGGACGTCCACCGCCGAAGCTGTGGATCACCAGCGGTAGCACCACTTGGTCCAGCCACGGGTCAAGTGGCTGGATCACCAGTTCCGGCGGTGCATCGTCGCGCACCGCCACGGCGTAATCCAGAAACCTGCGGTGAAATGCCACCGGGTCGGCACCAAAGAACCAACCCGCGTTGAAATACAGGTACCGTTCCCAATAATCATCTGGCTTTGTCGTATCGAGGCTGCTGTCGAAATCCAGCCCGAACTTTTCGTAAAGCGATTTCCAGACCGCTGTGTAGCCGGGCCAGTACAGCTCTTCCTGCGGCCAAGTACCTTTGCGCCGCATTGATGCGGCAGGGCGGTCGAAATCAAAAGTGAAAGCGGCGATTTCACCGGTGATCAGCGTATCGGTGTCGAAAAAGATAAAGGGCTCGCCCGCGGGCAAAACCGACAGCCCCTCGATCTTGTTGCCGTATGGATATTTGGTGCCAAAGGTAGTGGAAGTGAAAGGCACCACTTCTGCCCCCATGTCGATCAGCGCCTCGCGGATGACAGGTGTCATCGAAGGGTCGTTATCCCAAAGGGGCCCCATCTGCGGCTCTGCTACAAAGACCCGGCCTGCAAAACCCGGAGACATCTCGCGCAAGGATGCCAGAAAGACCATCGCCTCGAATTGCAGGCGTCCGCCTTGCCCCACGATCATGATGTTGAAGGACCCTTGCCCGGCCTGCGCCTGTGTCATGATCCTGCTGCCCCGTTCGTGAATTTGCCGCACACTAGCGTTGTCATTCATGCAAGGCCAGCCGCGTTATCGTGGCTTTTGTCTGCAAAGAACGCCCGAAAAACTGTACCGTACAGGCGGGTCAATTTAACGCCAGATGCCAGTTTAGTTCCGACCGGGCATCGACAGGGCCAGTTGTCGACGCGCTTGGAAAAACGGCTACGCCATCTGCCACCTGCTCGTCCTGGCCATTTGTGCGCAATTCTATTGCGCTTGCGCCTTGCGTTCCGGTCGCTGCCTGCGCCTTAATCGCCGCTAACTATCGCGATACCGGGATGACCCGACTTACCCAACGCACGATGTCCAACAGACGGCGCGACTTTTTGATAACCGACAATGGAGAAGACAGCATGACTTTGACCCAGCAACTCGTTGCCACCACGGCCCTAACATTAGGGTTCGCCACTGCCGTCGCAGCGCAGGACGTGCCGATTTCGGCGCAGGATGACGTGCTGAAAATTGGGCTTGTTCTGACATTGTCTGGTCCAGCCGCCGCCTTGGGCGAGCAAGCACGCAACGGTTTTATGTTGGCGGCCGAACGGATGGGCGACATGGGCGGGGTGCCGACTGAGATTACAATAGTCGATGATGAACAGCGCCCAGATTTGGCGTCCGACAAAGCCCGAGAATTAGTTCAGCGCGATAATGTGGACTTTGTGGTCGGGACGATCTTTTCCAACATCCTTACGGCGATCTACCAGCCGGTGACGGAATCCGGCACCATCCTTATTTCGCCCAATGCCGGTCCGTCGAACTTTGCTGGGGCGGGCTGCAATCCGAATTTTTTCGCGACCTCTTATCAGAATGACCAGAACCACGAGGTGATGGGCGCTTATGCGGAAACCCAAGGCTACAAGAACGTGTTCCTGCTGGCCCCAAACTATCAGGCGGGCCAAGACAGTTTGGCAGGGTTCAAGCATTCCTACACTGGCGCTGTGGCGGGAGAGGTCTTTACTGAACTTGGTCAGCTCGACTTTTCGTCAGAGCTGGCACAGATCGCGGCGTATCAGCCAGATGCGCTGTTTGCCTTTATGCCGGGCGGCATGGGCGTCAATCTGGTCAAGCAATTCGATCAGGCTGGGTTAGGCGCGCTGCCGTTCCTTTCGGCATTCACGGTCGACGAGACGACCTTGCCCGCGACGCAGGACGCGGCTGTCGGTCTGATGGGTGGCGCGAATTGGGCACCGGATTTGGACAACGCCGCAAATGCAGATTTTGTCGCGGCCTATATCGAAAAGTATAACGCGGTGCCCGGCAGCTATGCCATGCATGGATATGACGCGGCCCAGTTGATCGACAGTGCTGTGCGGAAGGTGGGCGGAAATTTGACTGACCGCGACGCGCTGCATGCGGCCCTGAAAGCGGCTGATTTCACAAGCCCGCGTGGCGACTTCTCGTTTGGCGTTAACAACTTTCCGGTGCAGGACTTTTATCTTGTTGAGGCGGTGAAGCGCGAAGATGGCCTTTACGGTACGTCGATCAAAGAGAAGATCTTTGACGATTACGTGGATACCTATGCCGCTTCCTGCACCATGAAGTGATCCCTAGGGTTTAAGTTAAAGGGGCCACGGCCATGATGAACCTTTTTGTGTTGCAGCTCTTGAATGGGCTGCAACTGGGTGTGCTTTTGTTCCTGATCGCCGCTGGTTTGACGCTGGTGTTTGGGATCATGGACGTGGTCAACCTTGCCCACGGCGTGCTCTATATGGTGGGCGCCTATTTCATCGCTACCTTCGCGGCCCTTACAGGTAGTTTCTGGTTGGGCCTGCTGCTGACTCTGCCTGCGGCTGTGGCAGTCGGGTTAATCCTTGAAATCGTTGTGATCCGAAGGCTCTATAACAGGTCACATTTGGATCAGGTGTTGGCGACTTTCGGTCTGGTGATGATCGCGAACGAGACGGTCAAGATCGTCTGGGGTACCTCGCCATTGTCGGTCCCACTGCCAGAGTTGCTGTCAGGGGCGGTTCCGCTCATGGGGCCGCTACAATATCCGGTCTATCGGTTGGCGATTATCGCCACCGGGCTTGCAGTGGCTGGCGGACTGTATGTGTTAATCAACCATACGCGGATCGGGATGCTGTTACGGGCTGGGGCCACGAATCGGGCCATGGTCTCGGCACTGGGGATCGACATCGGAAAGTTGTTCGCTGTTGTCTTTACGCTGGGTGCCGTGCTGGCCTGCGGGGCTGGGGCAATCGTGGCGCCGATTTTGTCGGTGGACAGCGGCATGGGGGAAAGCGTGCTGATCCTGACCTTCGTGGTAGTTGTGATCGGCGGCATAGGGTCAATTCGGGGCGCGTTTCTGGGCGCGATTCTTGTCGCTGTCGTCGACACCATGGGCGGC
Organism: Loktanella sp.; assembly: GCA_024635625.1. Taxonomy (GTDB): domain Bacteria; phylum Pseudomonadota; class Alphaproteobacteria; order Rhodobacterales; family Rhodobacteraceae; genus Loktanella. The sequence goes on from JAGXIQ010000139.1 coordinate 35,478, forward strand.
GTGTTCGGACCGATCCTGTTGCGGTCGGTGCTAGAACCCGCAGCAGCGGGGCAGATTGGTAGGATGCTGGCACCGATGCTGATTTACATCCTGATGGCGGCACTGCTTTGCGTGAAACCCCAAGGCCTGTTCGGAGGGCGCGGTTGATGATCGCACAACGCGCTAGACTGGCGACACGCGTAAAGGTCGCGCTTATCCTTTTTGCCCTTTTTGCCGTGTTTCCGCCGCTGGCCTTCGCCTTAAATGATCCATTTCTCATCCTGATCGGCACACGTATCCTTGCTTATGCCATCGCCGCGATGGCGTTGGACCTCATCCTTGGATTTGGCGCGATGGTGTCGTTTGGTCACGCCGCCTATTTAGGGTTCGGTGCCTACGCGGTCGCGATCCTGTCCAGTTACGGGATCAGCGATCTTGTCGTGCAAATGGTTGTCGCGATGCTGGGTGCAGCCATCTTTGCGTTGGTCACTGGCGCGATTTCACTGCGTACACAGGGCGTCTATTTTATCATGATCACACTGGCCTTCGGTCAGATGGCGTTTTTTTTCTTCACCTCGCTGTCGGCTTACGGCGGTGACGACGGGGTTGGCCTCCCGCAGCGGTCCACCCTATTCGGTCGCGATATCTTGGGCGGCGACACAGCGCTTTATTACACGACTCTCGTCCTGTTGATGGTGCTATTCGCGCTGTGCCACATGATCGTCCGCTCGCGTTTTGGCCGTGTTCTAACCGGCATCCGCGAGAACCGCCTGAGGATGGAAGCGATAGGTTTCGCACCATTCCGGTATCAACTGACCGCTTTCGTCATCTCTGGCTGTCTGACATCAGTTGCGGGGGTTTTGCTGGCCAATCAGGCACAGTTCGTCTCTCCTGCATTCATGTCTTGGCACAGGTCAGGCGAATTGATCGTCATGGTCGTTCTTGGCGGTATTGGCACGCTATCGGGGGCTATTGGTGGAGCCGTAGCGGCGCTATTGTTAGAGGAACTGTTAGGTATGCTGACAGAACATTGGCGCCTGTGGTTCGGTGTGTTTCTGGTTTTGATGGTCCTGTTTTCGCCACGAGGCATCACCGGCGCGATCCGCCAAATTATTGGACGTAAGACATGAGCCGGTTGCACGTCAGCGGATTGTCCAAGCACTTTGGTGCGCTGACGGTGACCAACGACGTCACGTTGGACGTCACTTCGGGCGAATTGCATGCGATCATCGGGCCAAACGGGGCCGGCAAGACCACACTGGTTGCCCAATTATCAGGAGAGTTGCGGCCAGATAGTGGCAGCATTTTGCTTGACGGGCGTGACATTACCGATTTGTCGATGCCCCGCCGGGTCCGGTTGGGGCTGGCCCGCAGTTTTCAAATCACCCAAGTACTGCCCGGGTTTACCGTGCTGGAAAACGTCGCCCTCGCGGTGCAGGCGCGGCAAGGGTCAAGTTTTCGCTTCTTTGCACCTGTCGGGCAAGAGGCCCCATTGAACGATGCAGCGCACGATGCCCTGCGTGATGCTGGGTTGGAAGACCGAGCCGTTCTTCAGGCTGCCGCGCTTAGCCACGGCGAGCATCGCAGGCTGGAACTGGCCATCGCTCTCGCGACACAGCCCAAGGTGTTGTTATTGGACGAACCGCTGGCGGGGGTGGGCGGGGCCGAGGCAGAGGATTTCATCGCGCGGCTGAAATCTTTAAAAGGTCGTTTTACCATGGTGTTGATCGAACATGACATGGAAGCGGTTTTTGCCTTAGCCGACCGCGTATCCGTCCTCGTCTACGGTCAGATCATCGCCACTGGTACGCCAGAACAAATCCGGTCGGACCCTAAAGTGCGCAGTGCCTATCTGGGCGAAGAGGAAGGTGCCTGATGTTGCAGGTGGAAGGTTTGGAAGCCGCGTATGGCCACAGCCGTATTCTGTTTGGCATTGACCTGTCTGTGGCACAGGGCGAGGTGGTGACGCTTTTGGGACGTAATGGCATGGGCAAAACCACAACGATTAAGTCGATTTTTGGTTTGCTGACACCAAGCGCTGGGCGGATCAGTGTGGATGGTCAGGACCTGACAGGGGCCGCCCCGCACCGCATCGCGCTCGCAGGCCTTGGTTTGGTGCCTGAGGGGCGGCAGATTTTCCCGACGCTATCGGTAGAGGAAAATCTGCGCGCCACGGCCCGTCGCGGCAAATGGGATCTGTCGCGTATCTATGGCTTGTTCCCGCGACTGCAGGAACGTCGTCGCCACATGGGTAACCAATTGTCGGGTGGTGAGCAGCAAATGCTGGCAATCGGGCGAGCATTGATGACGAACCCCCGCCTGCTTGTGTTGGACGAAGCAACAGAGGGTCTGGCCCCGCTGGTCCGCGCAGATATCTGGGCGTGCCTGACCCGCCTTAAGGCCGAGGGCGAGGCGATCCTTGTGATCGACAAAAACGTTGCGGCCCTGACACGCTTTGCTGACCGCCACCTCATGATTGAAAAAGGCCGCGTCGTCTGGACGGGTACGACAGCAGAAATTTTGGCCACACCAGAGGTAAAAGATCGTTTTCTGCACGTTTAAATGCAGACAGATTTGAA
>JAGXIQ010000140.1 GCA_024635625.1 Loktanella sp.
ACCCAACTCTGCACCATCTGCGCACCTCGATTATTCAGTGCAACATGACGAATCATGATTGGGCCTATTCGGACAAGGCGAAGTCTGCTGGGTGAATCAATTTGCCGCAAGACTTGTGGGTAACTGCAAGAGCAGCAACGGCATCAATGCCACTCAGCAAGGACCGTACCATCGCTTCATCCGCGACGGTCATGTCCTGAGGATCGCCCGTTAAAGGGTCTCTAACGTACCTGTTAACGATCTCATCGGCGTACACGCCACGCGCCGTCTCTTCATCCTCAGTGCGGCCCCTACTGAACGGATCAAGCTGGTGCGCCTGAAAGAAGGTCCTGAGGTCATCCTTGATTTCGACAAGAGACTTTGCGCCGCCACCGGACTTAGCCACTTCGATCTGAAGCTCAACGAAGTGATGATATTATCCGTACGCAGAGATGGCCTCTCTCTCCGTCTTGCCCAAAACCTTGATGAACTCAGTGATGCCTAAAGTGGCCTGTAAAACCTGAGGGGCACGACGACGATACCGATACCGACCGTTGGCGTCGATCTTGACGTGCTTCAGCTTCAAATCGGCCTTCATCTCGAAACCCCAATGTGGACCTACGTGTGGACCTAAGGAGTTCTACAAATACCTTGCGGCGTTGTAAATAAGGGTTTCGATGACGCTTTAGTGGTGCCCCCGGCCGGACTCGAACCGGCACGGGCGTAAGCCCAAGAGATTTTAAGTCTCTGATGTCTACCATTCCACCACGGGGGCACGAATGCTTTCGTAAACGCGGCTTGCGCCGGGGGCAAGTCGCTAACCGGCCGGGGGGACCGGGGCGACGCCCTCTTCTTTCACCGCCTGCATCGCCACATAGGTGGATGTGCCCGCTACATGCGGCAGGGTAGAGATGAAATCTGCCAGAACCTGACGGTAATCCGTCATACCCTGCGTTCGCACCTTCAAAAGATAATCGAAGGATCCCGCGATCATGTGACATTGCTCAATTTGTGGGACTTCGAGAACGGCACGGTTGAATGCCAGCAAGGCCACTTCACGCGTGTCGGACAGCCGAACTTCGACAAAAGCCACATGATCGCGCCCTAGTAGAATCGGGTCAAAAAGGGCACGATAGCCCCTTATGACGCCGTCTGCCTCTAATCGGCGCAGGCGTGCTTGGGTCGGCGATTTCGACAGTCCGATTCGGTCAGCAAGGGCCGTGACGCTGATACGGCCATCGACGGCCAGAACGTCAAGAATTTTAGTGTCGAAAGAATCAAGAGCGACAGTCGATTCGACCATTGTTTCCCCCAAATTTCGGATCGTTCCGCTTCATCCACGCTCATTACCGGGCTGATCGCCTTATCGCAAGTTGCTAGAATACGCACAACCTTCAGGAGTCTCCCATGCCCCGCGATACCCATAACAACTTGCGCGCAAAGATCGACGCAGGGATGTATACCGATGAAATGTCTGTCGTGACTGCACTGGCTGCGGACGCCAATTCATCCGACGCCGACCGCGCCCGTATTGGTGCCGCTGGCGCCGATCTTGTGCGCCGCATTCGCGCCAGTTCGGAACCGGGCCTGATGGAGGTCTTTCTGGCCGAATACGGCCTGTCCACCGACGAAGGCATTGCGCTGATGTGTCTTGCTGAGGCGCTGCTGCGGGTGCCTGACGCCGACACTATCGACGCGCTGATCGAAGACAAGATTGCCCCATCCGACTGGGGTAAGCATCTGGGGCAGTCGGCGTCCTCGCTCGTCAACGCATCGACTTGGGCCTTGATGCTGACTGGTCGGGTTTTGGACGATGCCAAGCCGGGGATCACCCGCCATTTGAAAGGCGCGATAAAGCGTTTGGGCGAACCCGTGATTCGCACAGCTGTGGGTCGAGCAATGCGTGAAATGGGCCGCCAGTTCGTGCTGGGTGAGACGATCGAGAAGGCCATGAAGCGCGCCGAGGGGATGCAAGCCAAAGGCTTTACCTATTCCTACGATATGCTGGGGGAAGCCGCGCGAACCGACAAGGACGCGCGGCATTACCAACTGGCTTATTCCCGTGCGATCAGTGCGATTGCCGCACATTGTGTCCACGACTCTGTTGCCAAGAACCCGGGCATTTCCGTCAAGCTGTCGGCTTTGCACCCCCGCTACGAAGTCGCGCAAGAAGAGCGTGTGATGTCGGAACTGGTTCCGCGTGTCACCGCGTTAGCCATTTTGGCAAAAGCCGCCGGCATGGGTTTTAACATCGACGCGGAAGAGGCTGACCGCCTATCGCTGTCTCTTGACGTGATCGAGGCTGTTTTGGCGGAACCGGCGCTGGCGGCTTGGGATGGTTTTGGCGTCGTCGTGCAGGCCTATGGTCTACGGGCGGATATGGTCATCGACCACCTTCATGATTTGGCGACACGGCACGACCGCAAGATCATGATAAGACTTGTTAAGGGTGCCTATTGGGACGCAGAAATCAAGCGCGCACAGGTTATGGGCATGGATGGGTTTCCCGTCTTTACCGCGAAGGCCCACACCGACGTCAGCTATATTGCGAATGCGCAAAAATTGCTGAAAATGACGGACCGCATCTACCCCCAGTTCGCGACACATAACGCCCATACCGTCGCGGCAATCCTCGACCTTGCGACACAACTGGACCGCAGCCCTGCAGACTATGAATTTCAGCGTCTGCACGGCATGGGAGAGACACTGCACACTATCGTCATCAACGATCAGCATACCCGCTGCCGCATCTACGCCCCTGTTGGGGCACACGAGGACTTGCTGGCCTATCTGGTCCGGCGCCTGCTGGAAAACGGCGCAAACTCTAGCTTTGTGAATCAGATTGTGGACGAGGACGTATCGCCAGAGGTCGTAGCCGCAGATCCGTTCACACAGATCGGCACGCGCCCCACGATCCGAAACGGTCCCGATTTGTTCGGCGCAGAGAGGACAAACTCTGCCGGGTTCGACTTGACCCATGCCCCGACGCTGGCTGCAATCGCAAAGGCGCGATCACCGCATCACGATACGACATGGTCTGTTGCACCCCGCGTGGCAGGCTTCGACGTAAGCGATGAAGGCGCGCAGAACAGCATGAACCCCACCCGCCCTGGGGATGTCGTGGGTCTGATTGTCCCGACGCCTGATACAGCGGTGGCAGCCGCCTTCGATGCTGCAACACCGTGGGACGCGCCCGCCGACGTGCGCGCAAAGGCTCTCACCGATGCAGCCGACGCTTTCGAGGCGCACACAGGCGAAATCTTTGCCATTCTTGCACGCGAAGGCGGCAAGGGCCTGCCGGACGCCGTAGCAGAACTTCGTGAAGCTGTGGATTTCCTGCGCTACTATGCGGCGCAGGCGCGTCAGATGCCGATTGCGCAGGCCCGTGGCGTTTGGACCTGCATCAGCCCGTGGAATTTTCCTTTGGCTATTTTTACCGGTCAGATCGCGGCAGCGCTGGCTGCTGGTAACGCCGTTCTGGCAAAGCCAGCAGAGCAAACGCCCATCATTGCTGACCTTGCTGTACGCCTTTTGCACGCCGCTGGCGTACCGGAGACAGCGCTACAGTGTCTGCCCGGTGGCGGTGCGGTCGGTGCAGCGCTGACGGCTGATGCGCGGGTGAATGGTGTAGCGTTCACCGGTTCAACCGCCACGGCCCGCAAAATCGCGTCAACGATGGCTGAACACTGCGCGCCAGGTACGCCGCTAATCGCTGAGACCGGCGGGTTAAACGCCATGATCGTCGACAGCACCGCCCTACCAGAACATGCCGTGCGCGATATCGTTAACGGGGCATTCCGATCCGCGGGCCAACGCTGTTCGGCGCTACGCTGCCTTTTCGTGCAAGACGACATCGCAGATAAGCTGATCGAAATGCTAAAGGGTGCCATGAATACGCTGACCCTTGGTGATCCTTGGGCGCTGTCAACTGATATTGGTCCCGTGATCGACGTAGCCGCGCGTGACGGAATAAACACCCATATCGCGCAGGCCGCCGCCGAAGGGCGCGTCGTGCATCAGCTGCCGGTGCCCGCCTTGGGTAGCTTCGTCGCCCCCACAATTATCGCTCTGGATGGCATCGATCAGCTAGAGCACGAGATATTCGGGCCCGTTCTACATGTCGTGCGCTTTAAATCACGCGATCTGGACAAGGTGATAAAGGCCATCAACGACACCGGATATGGCCTGACCTTCGGCCTGCACACCCGTATCGACGACCGTGTCGAAACGATGGTCAACCGGATCCACTGCGGTAACATTTACGTTAATCGCGACCAGATCGGCGCCGTAGTCGGCTCTCAACCATTCGGTGGTGAAGGCTTGTCGGGCACCGGCCCCAAAGCTGGCGGACCGCAATACCTTCCACGCTTCGCAGCGCCAGCCGCGGCACATGCTACACCGGCCAGTTGGTCCGGCCAGGACACGCCTGCGCGTCTGGAAAAGGTCATCTCTAATGCGCAGATGCCCCCTGCTACGCCACCACGCGACATGCCGGGGCCGACGGGCGAATCCAACCGACTTAGCCAGCACCCGCGCGGTCCTGTCCTGTGCCTTGGCCCCGGCCCCGCAGCTGCGACGGCGCAGGCCCGCGAAGTCGAGTTGCTGGGCGGTCTGCCAATTATTGCCAAAGGGTCCGTCGCTGCCGCTGTTTTGGTAGAGTTGTCGCCTTTGGCGACAGTCATCTGGTGGGGTGACGACACGCAGGGTCGCGCGTATGCCAAAGCGCTGACAGAACGCGAAGGGCCGATTGTCAGCCTTGTCACTGCCATGCCTGACACGGCTCACGTCATGCACGAGCGGCATGTTTGCATCGACACAACGGCAGCGGGTGGAAACGCTGCGCTTCTGGCCGAAGTCGCGGGAATGTCATCTTAAAACAACCATCGGGGGGCGCTGCGTCTGCGCCCCCTTGACCCCTGCCCCGGTCGTCGCACCTATGGGTCATGTTTCCAATCCGAGACCATAATCCGTCCAACCGTACGCCTTATGTGACCTATGCGTTGCTAGTCGCGAATATCGGTATCTGGCTGTGGTCTGTGATAGCCCTGACCGACGACAGCGCCCTGAACTGGTTCTATTTTAACTACGCCCTCATTCCGGCGCGGCTTTCGGGTGGGGAAGGTATCAGCGGACTGTTGTCATCGTTGTTCCTGCACGCCGGGTTTTGGCATCTTGCTGGCAACATGCTGTTTTTGTTTGTATTCGGTGACAATATGGAAGACCGCATGGGCCACCTGCCCTTTGCCGCCTTCTATCTGCTTTGCGGCGTCGCAGCGGGGCTGGCACAATTCGCAATCGATCCAACATCCGCGGTACCCACCGTTGGCGCTTCGGGCGCGATCGCAGGCGTCATGGGCGGCTATTTGCTTCTCTTTCCAAAGGCCCGCGTCGATATCATTCTGATATTGATAATATTTTTCAAGGTTTTCCCAGTCCCCGCATGGCTATTGCTGGGGCTGTGGTTCGTTATGCAGGCCTATGGCGGAACTGGCCCGCAGGCCGACGCGGGCGTTGCCTATTGGGCGCATATCGGCGGGTTTGTCGCTGGATTGGTTCTGACCGTGCCGCTGTGGTTGCGACTAGGCGGCCCCGACTTTTGGAAAGTTACCCACGGCCATCCGCCGCACCCGGCAGCCAGCTACATGGATGGATCCAGCCGGGTGCCAACGGTGCGACGAAAGCGTTAGTCCTTGCGGATAACCTTGGCGAAAGTCGCAAAAATGTCGTTGTTCGCGCAGATTACCGATCCGTCAGCCAGAGGGTCACCGTCCTTGGTCAAAGATTCGACGATAGCGCCAGCTTCTTTAGCAATCACAAGACCAGCGGCCATGTCCCACGACTTCAGACGACGCTCCCAGAAGCCGTCGTAGCGGCCAGCCGCCACATAAGCGAGGTCGAGCGAAGCCGCACCAAATCGACGCACACCCGCACACGCGGGCAGCAGACGAGCAAGGTCCTGCAAAGATTCGGGTAGGTCGCTGCGACCTGCAAATGGCAACCCGGTTGCAAAGATGCTGTCGATCAGCCGGTGACGGGCAGAGACACGAATGCGCTGTTCGTTCACGAAAGCGCCACCGCCTTTTTCCGCGTAGAACATCTCGTCCTTGACGGGATCATAGATCACGCCTGCGACCGCTTGGCCCTTATGCTCTAGCGCAATCGAGACCGCCCAGTGCGGTAGACCATGCAAGAAATTCGTTGTGCCATCCAGCGGGTCAACGATCCAGCGACGGGTCGGGTCTTCGCCGATGATTTCGGCGTTTTCCTCGCCCAGAAATCCGTAAGAGGGACGCGCGTGCATCAGCTCGTTGCGGATCGTCTCTTCGGCCTGCTTGTCGGCCCGGCTAACGAAATCGCCGGGGCCTTTGACGCTGACTTGCAGCTGCTCGACTTCGCCGAAGTCCTTAAGCAAGGCGCGGCCCACCTTACGGGCGGTCTTCATCATCACGTTAAGGTTCGCACTGCCAGCCATCGGGGCCTCCATCATGGATCAAGGGCGGCGTATAGGACGGGTGGCCGGTCCATACAAGGTGCTGTGTCCCTGTGATGTTAAGGCAATCCTAGCGCCGACGCATGATAGCTGAACCCTTATATCATCAAAGAGCGTATTGCTGGACAGGCGGAAGGAATGTTTCGTCTTTGAGATCCCGCTAACAATCCACATTGTTTGCAGGGATCGGGGACCTCGCATAAACCTTGTAGCATTCGCCAGCGGCGCCGTGTTGCTGATAGAAGTGCTACGCGGATCGTTGTGATGGCCGTCTACTTTCTATCGCTGAATTGGTGGCGTATCGGGCTGGCGCAGGGCAGCGAATTAACGTCCCATCCACTTCTATGGTGCGACGTGCCATAATCTGGTTGGCCCCCGTGGTAACGCCCATGGCCGATCTGCGAAAGGCCACGCTCTTTGCCGACAGTCACGCATCCGCCATGCTGATCTACGGCTGGATCTCTCTGTTCAGAGCGTTCGTCCACACCTTGAATTCATTCGTGGCATTGCTGATCTGAAAATGGAGCATGCAGTTACCCGCATATCTGGTGGTTCTAAAGATCGTCTGCGACATCTTTCGGCAGCCAGTCGCCGTATCGCAGCCTTTCAGGGGCTATATGCTGGGCGAACTGCGAATGGTCTATTTCGCGAAGACGGTGCAGCCGACGACGACGACGACGACG
>JAGXIQ010000141.1 GCA_024635625.1 Loktanella sp.
ATGCTCAGCCGCGAGGCAATCAAAGCATCGCCCGGCACTGTCTTCACTGAAGCCGAGCAATATCTGCTTGATCGCGCGACGTCGGAACGAATACAAAAGGTTCCGCGCGATTTGAGCTTCTATGTCAGGGCCGTCGCGCGGCTCGGGGGCTATCTTGATCGCGCCTCTGATGCGCCACCAGGGACGACAGTTCTATGGCGCGGCCTCTCCCGCCTCGCTGATCTTGTCGAAGGCGCTCGTATCGCTGAAACACCAACACCGGAGACTTATGGGTAACTGCAAGTCGACCAACAGCAAAGAGTCCAGATAGGTTGCCATAAAGGCGGCGTTCGTCGGCGACATCGTGGTCGGGTCAGTCGTCGTGTTCAGTTTGGCGTGCAAGGTCATTGCCGTCTCCGTTTCAACTGTATGAAACGGACCGTGCCCTAAATTATCAAAAATTCGGTTTAGTTGCGTGCGGTCGAGTCAAACCTTTGGCACCGGCGGCAATATCGCCTACCAACGCTGTGAACTGATCTGGTGCCGCGCTTTGCCCACTCACCCAGTGATAGATGTCCAGATCGCTTTCTTCTAACAAGGCCTCGTATGTGGCCAGTGCATCGGCATCGTAAGACGAAAGCCGACGGGACGCAAAATCCGACAGGATTAAGTCCATTTCCTTGATACCACGGCGCATGGACCGCATAATCAGACGCTTACGGGAAATCTCTACGGTTTCGTTCATTGGCTATCTTTCAGGGCTTGACGCAGGCGTTTTTCAAGGCGGGCCAGACGGTCTGCGCTTGCGGCGATGGACAAACGTAAATCACGCAGATCGGCCAAGACTGCCTTTGCGTCAGTTTGCGCTTCGGTGTCATCCATGGGGGCAGGCAGGCCGTCGCCCTGCCCCGTTAGTAGCCATGTCAGGCTTACGCCTAGCATGCCTGCCAGCATTTGCAGGCGATTTGCGCGCGGTTCCTTCACATCCTGTTCCCAAGCGGACAGGGTCGTGACCTTGACGCCAAGCCGCGTTGCAAGGCCCACGGCGTCCAAACCAGCCGCCTCTCGGGCGGCCGTTAGTCTGTCGCCAAAAGTGGCAGCGGCGTCGCTATACCAATCGGAATCAGTCATCGGCTTCTCCTGATCGCTTGCGTGGATGCAGATGAACACCCTATGACAGATATAACAGCATTTGACCACCGGAAGCCCCTCATGACGTTCCTTTCTGCGACCCTTGACCGCGTCAAGCCATCCCCGACCATCGCCGTTACGACCCGCGCCGCCGAATTAAAGGCGCAGGGCCGGGATATTATCGGTTTGGGTGCCGGAGAACCGGATTTTGACACCCCCGACAACATCAAGGCGGCGGCGACACAGGCGATCAAGGATGGTAAGACTAAATACACCGCAGTCGACGGCATCCCGGAGTTGAAGCAGGCGATCTGTGCCAAATTCAAGCGGGACAACAACCTTGATTATATCCCAGCACAGGTGAGCGTCGGAACGGGTGGCAAGCAGATATTATACAATGCCTTCATGGCAACCCTGAATCCGGGCGACGAGGTTATCATCCCAGCACCTTACTGGGTCAGCTATCCAGACATGGTCCTTTTGGGTGGTGGTGAGCCGGTGTTCATCGAAGGCGAGATGGAGCGCGGTTATAAGATCACGGCAGACCAACTCGAAGCCGCGATTACACCGCATACCAAGTGGTTCCTGTTCAACTCTCCATCCAACCCGACGGGCGCAGGTTATAGCTGGGACGAATTGAAGGCCCTGACCGACGTTTTACTGCGTCATCCCAACGTTTGGGTCATGACCGATGATATGTACGAACATTTGGCCTACGGCGCCTTTACTTTCTGTACGCCCGCCGAGGTTGAGCCGAAATTGTATGACCGCACTCTGACCGTCAACGGTGTCAGTAAGGCCTACGCAATGACCGGTTGGCGGATCGGCTATGCGGCCGGACCAGAGGTGCTGATCAAGGCGATGCGCAAGATACAGTCGCAGTCCACATCGAACCCATGCACAATCAGCCAGTGGGCCGCAGTAGAGGCATTGAACGGTACGCAGACTTTTCTAAAGCCGAACAACGATATGTTTGTGCGCAGACGCGATCTGGTCGTTGACGCTTTGAACGATTGCCCCGGTATTACCTGCCCACGTCCCGAAGGCGCGTTTTATGTCTATCCTTCCATCAAGGACTGCATCGGCAAAACAAGTGCAGGCGGCACTGTGATCGACAACGACGAGGTTTTTGCCACCGCCCTGCTGAACGAAACCGGCGTCGCTGTCGTCTTCGGCGCGGCTTTCGGTCTGTCACCGCATTTTCGTGTGAGCTATGCGACATCGGACACGGCGCTGACAGAGGCCTGCGGTCGGATCAAGATCTTCTGCGAAGGTCTGAAGTAAGCGACACCACCTCTGGCCTTGAATGCCAGAGGTGTATCGCTATCGTAAAGCGGAAAAGGGACCGGACGCATGGGTGCTGATCTTCCAGACTACTATTTTCGCATTCGCGAAAATGGTGCCGCCGTGTTCCGTGTGGACACAGAGAACCGGCAACGCCGGATCGAGATGGATCAACTGGCCATCATCAACGTCCGCAACGGCGAGGTTAAGCCTCAGGGCGACCGTATGCTGACAGAAGCTGACATTGCAGCCATTCAAGACTGGCTGGACAAGCGTGTCGCAGTATTGGCACAGCGCGATATTGACGACATCCATCGCGCCGTGGACTACCTCAACATCACAACACAATGGGTACAGTCAAAAGCCACTGACGCGCAGTTAGAAGACGTGACGGATGCTCTTTTGTTGGCCATGCATGACCTTAGAACTGTGCTTGTTCGGAAAAAAGCGGATCGGCTTTTGTCAGAGGATAAGGCGCAGGGTCGCGAAGACTAGGCTGCGCGGCGCTGCCAAAGTTGTTTGGCAACGCGGTAAAGATACGCGACGGCGATCAAGCCCAATATGACGTTCGTCACGGGATTCAGATATGTCTGAACCCGCTCGTACTGGGAATCCAGTACATAGCCTGCCGCGATCAGGCCGACGTTCCACAACGCGCTGCCCGCTGTTGTATAAATCAGGAACCGGGTCAGCCCCATACCCGCCAGACCAGCGGGAACGGAAATGAGTGTCCGCACCCCCGGAATCATGCGACCAAAGAATGTTGCACCTTTGTCATGACGCTCAAACCAATTAATGGCGTCGCGCACGTCGTCTTGGCTTAGCGTCAACCAGATGCCGTAGCGCCCGATGAAGCGCTGCAAACGCTCTCTTCCCAATCGGCGGCCCACTTCGTACCATAACCACGCGCCCAAGACTGAACCCAGCGTTCCCAAGACAAAAATTGCAGTCAGTGATAGCCGCCCCTGCGCCGCACTAAACCCCGCGAGTGGCATCACCAGTTCCGAAGGAATCGGTGGAAAGACGTTTTCAAGGAACATCACGAGGCCGACCCCAAAGGCCCCCATCGTATCGATCAGGTTTGTGATAAAATCAAACATGCCGCTCAACCCGAAACGGTGATGCTTGTTCCAGCCGACAGAGGATGTTTCCGCCGCCCATTCCAAAACCGCGTCGTCAGGGCCATGGCCGCGACGGTCAAACCGACAACCAGCCCCAACCACAGACCCTGTGGTCCCCAGCCTAGCGTGAATGCCATCAAATAACTGGCAGGGATCGCAATAACCCAATAGCTAATGGCCGCTATGACCATCGGCACGGCAGTATCCTGTATGCCGCGTAACAATCCCAGCGCCATAACCTGCGCGGCATCCACCAGTTGAAACAGCGCGGCAAGTGCCAAAAGCTGTGTACCAAGCGTCAGGATCTCGCCACGAACGGGTGAGGTCGTATCGATGAATATCCCGATCAACGGCGTCGGAAAGACAATGAAAATAAAGATGGTTACTGCGACGAACATGCCTGACATCGTAGTTGCGGCAATACCGCCGCGCCGCAACGCCACCTCGTCCCTCCGCCCGACAGCGCGGCCTGCGCGAACCGTCGCGGCCTGACTAAGCGCAATGTGAACCATAAACATGAGGCTGGTCAGTTGCAGCGCGATGCCATGTGCGGCCAATGCAATTTCCCCTATCCACCCCATCATGATGGTGGAGGCCGTGAAAAGGCCGCCCTCCGCCAGCGAGGTCATACCTATGGGCAATCCAAGGCGAAAGACGCGGGCCATAACCTGTGGATCTGGACGCAGCGGATTTTGCATCAACTGATAGTGCGGCAAGCGACGCAGGATATAGATTATCAGCACGATAACGTTAGCCACTTGCATGGTGACGGACGCAATTGCGGCACCCTGAATGCCCAGTTGTGGCGCACCGAAGTTACCAAAAATCAGCGCATAGTTCAGCAAGATATTCAGCAAGGCTGCGATGACGGTGGACCACAGGATCATCGCGGTCATTTCTAGTGCGACCAGAAATGCCTTAAGTGCCATGACGATTAACGCCGGAATCAATCCGATTGCTATGATCCAAAGATAATCTGCCCCTGCCGCAGCCACGGCTGGTGTTTGACCGATAGCCAACAGAATGGGTTCAGCCACGAAAAACGGTGAAGCAAAAAGACAGCCATAGAACACCGACAACCACACAGCCATGCGGGTGGCACGGCGGGCGGTCTTAATATCCCCCGCCTCTGCTGCTGCAGCAACCAACGGAGTCACTGCCTGCGCAAACCCGGCCCCCACAATGAAGATTACGAAATAGACACTGGTCGCCAATGTGGCCGCCGCTAGCGCAGTGACATCATACCAACCTAACATTAGCGTATCGGTCATGTGGATCGCGAATTGCGCAAGATTGGACACAACTAAGGGCAGGCCCAACTTTAGGACGGCCTTCGTGTGTTGCGGATAGCTGTGCGCCGGTTGATCCATAGTATTGGCCTTAGGTAGAATTCACTTCGCGGTAAAGTGGTGTGGCACAGGGTGCTCGACAACCGGCGGAATAATAGAGTGGAGCGACGAGGGGCCTACCCCCGTCGCCCCAAACTGTCTTAAAAGTACTTTCCACCAAAAATTGAGGAAGGTCAGCTTTTCAGTACATCGCGCCAGCTGTGCACTGGGGAAAAACCAACCATGCGCTTCGCCTTGGAGTTGTCATAGAAGGTTTCATGCTCGCCCATGGGACGCCGCTTTTCGACGCCTTCGTAAAAGCGCTCAATCACCTGATCCGTCGTCAGATCAACGCTCATATCGTCATTGGATACGTTGAATACCTCGTAACCCAAACCATCCGTTGCAAGGCAACATTCAACCATCTGGGCCAGATCGCGGGCATCGATATATGCAAAAATGTTGCGACGGCGTTTTTCCGGGTGCACCATGAATTCGGGAAAGTTCATTTCATATTCATGGGGTTCGATCACATTATTGATCCGCAGGCCATAAATGTCCGCACCAGAACGTGCCTGAAAGCTGCGCGCCGTTACCTCGTTGACGACTTTGGACATGGCATAGCTGTCTTGCGGAACGGTCGGGTGTTCTTCGTCCACGGGGATGTAGGCAGGCTTCATCTCTCCGTCATGGAAACATACGCCATAAGTCGTCTCGGAACTTGCAAAGATGATCTTTGGCACGCCTGCCTTCACAGCGGCGTCCAGCACGTTGTAGGTCGACAGGGTATTAATGCGGAACGTTTCGTTGTCAGGCACGATCATGATGCGCGGAACGGCGGCAAAGTGAACGACGGCATCGTAGCGCGGCACACCTGAGCCCGGCTCTAACTCGTCGAAATCGGCGTAGGCCTGCATCGCGTTCAAAACCTGCCCCGCGTCCGCCAGATCAACACGTAGACTGCGTCCATCGGCCGGCGCATCAAGATCAATATTGGTTACGTCATGACCAAGGTCACGCAGATGTTTAACGGCATATTGCCCTGCCTTACCGCTGCCGCCGGTGAAAAAAATGCGCATAAGTTGGTCCTTTCAAAGCTCTCGGATGGGCGTGCCGGCCTGATAGGCGCGGATCGCATCGACGGTCTGGGTGTAGAATAAGCGAAACGTGGCCTCGGTTGCATAGCCAAGGTGGGGCGTCAGAAGCAAACGGCCAGAGGCGATCAAGTCAACATCTCGCATCGGGTCGTCCAATGGCAGGGGTTCGACGTCGAAAACATCTACCCCCGCCATTGCTGGGCGACGGACACGAAGCCCGTCCAGCAGTGCGGACGTATCCACCAGCGCACCGCGCGAGGTGTTGATAAAGACCTGCCCATGACGTGCAGACGCAAAGACTTTGGCATCGACCAGCCCCCGACTGCGATCTGACAAAACCATATGGACCGAGGCGACATCGGCCCGCGCCATTAAGTCTGGCAAATTTTCCATCCGGCCGACGCCAAGAGCCGCGCAACGCGCATCAGTCAGATTGGGTGACCACGCGACGACACCCATCCCCAGAGCCTTGCCAATCGTGACCATCTGCGCCCCGATATTTCCAAGCCCGATTAACCCAAGCGTCAGACCCGCGACATCGCGACCAAGACCGCCCTGCCAACCGTCTGTATGCAGGGATGCTACCTCTGGCAGCAGGCGGCGATTCAAGGCAAGCATCATAAGCGTCGCAAGCTCTGACGTGGTCGTTTTGCGGCTTTCGGTGCCACAGACGGTGACACAAGCGGCGCGGGGGGCCATAATGTCGATACTTGCGTTGCGCGAGCCAGATGTCACAATCAGGCGCAGGTTTGGCAAGGCCGCTATCAGTTCAGCAGAGATCGGCGTGCGTTCGCGCATCAGGCTGATCACTTCGAACGGCAAAAGGTGATCACGCAAGTCACTATCGGAAATAGTTTCCGTAAAGACACTTACGTCGCCAAGCCCAGCCCAGTCCGCCAACCGCAAGGCGGCGCCAACATAATCGTCCAGAATTACGATCTTCATGGTGGTCCTCCTCGACCTGCCGTTTATCTATTGCGGTATACCAACCCGGCCACAAGGCCAGCCTTACGTCTTGGAGGAGACACCTATGACCCGCATGCTACCCGTTGCCTTGATGGCGCTAACCGCCCTACCTGCAGTTGCGGAAAACCGGATCGACACGATCCGCCCCGACGCTCCCAAACTTGCGCCGTACGGGGACTATGCGGTGGGGGTACAAACGATGACTTTTACCAACCCAGATCAGGTCGACATTGCAAACGTCCAAACCGAGGGCGAGATTCCCGGCTACGACCGTCCTCTGACAGTTGAAATCTGGTATCCCGCGACCGAAAGCGCGACGCTCGGCGGCACATATACGGCGATGCTGCGTGATGGCGAAACCGAGGTTACGCTGCAAGGTCAAGCCGTGCGCGACGCCGACCCGTTAGTGGGGGAAACTTTTCCCTTGATCGTTATTAGCCACGGCTACCCCGGAAACCGCTGGCTTATGGGGCACCTAGGCGAAAATCTAGCGTCCAAAGGTTATGTCGTCGCAAGCATCGACCACACTGACAGCAACTATGACGACATGGGCGTCTTCGGCTCGACCCTCTATAACCGCCCATGGGACCAAAAGTTCGTGATCGATAGCATGGAGTTGTTGGACGGTGACCTTGGCGCAATGACAGACGCCACCAACACCGCTGTCATTGGTTATTCCATGGGTGGCTACGGCGCGCTGATTCTTGCGGGCGCTGGCGTAACTGAAAGCATCGTCGATTCCCGCTATGGCCCGCCGCAGCGACTGCTTGAACGCAACGTGATGGGGACGGATACCCACGCGCAGCTAAACGACGACCGCATCAAGGCATTCGCCGCTTTTGGACCTTGGGGCAACAACACCGGATTCTTTGACGCCGACGGCCTTGCAGGCATCGAAAAGCCGCTGCTGCTGATCGCGGGCGGCGTTGACGACGTATCGGTCTATTCCGCGATCCGTGGGATTTTTGACGGTGCCATCAACAGCGATCGGCACCTGCTGACCTACCTCAATGCCAACCACAACGCCGGTGCACCGATGCCAGCCCCCGAAGAAAGCTATGCCGTTAGCGAAAAGCTGGGATATGCGCCTTTCGATCACTATGCCGACGCAGTCTGGGATAATGTTCGCATGAACAATATTGCACAGCACTTCCTGACCGCATGGGTAGATCAAAACCTTAAGGGCAAGGATATGTCCGCCTATTTCGATCTGGTGCCGAATGCCGTCGACGGCGTCTGGGCCGTGGATGATGAAGACAAACCCACGGCAGACAACACCTACTGGACTGGTTTTCCCAACCGCACCGCTGCAGGCCTGCGGTTCGAATCAAAGCCGGCCGGCCAATAACCCTGAACGCGGGCGGGGTGGGCATTGCCCCGCCTCGCCCCGCCTGCCAATATGCGCCAAACCGTGAAAAGAGCAGCGCATATGTCCGATCTCCTCGCCGGGGGCTCCCCCGACAGCTACAACGCATCGTCCATCCAAGTATTGGAGGACATGGAACACGTCCGCCTGCGTCCGGGCATGTATATCGGCGGCAAAGATGAACGCGCCCTGCACCACATGGTCGCAGAAATCATCGACAACTCTATGGACGAAGCCGTTGCTGGCCACGCCACATGGATCGAAGTCGAATTGCACGCGAATGGCCACGTCACGGTCCGCGACAACGGGCGCGGCATTCCCATTGGGCCGCATCCCAAAGACCCCAGCAAGTCGGCGCTTGAAATCGTTTTTTGCACCTTGAATGCGGGCGGCAAGTTTTCCGGTGACAGCTATGCCACCTCTGGCGGTCTGCACGGCGTGGGCTCTTCCGTCGTGAACGCCCTGTCTGACCACCTGCGGGTCGAGGTCGCGCAGAACAAGGAACTCTTCGCGATGGAATTTTCGCGCGGCGTCCCGCAGGGCAAGTTGGAAAAGATCGGCGCCGCCCCGAACCGCCGCGGTACATCTGTCACTTTTCACCCAGACGCTGAAATTTTTGGAGCGCTGCAACTAAAACCCGGTCGCCTGTTCAAGATGGCGCGGTCCAAGGCATATCTTTTCAGCGGCGTCGAAATCCGCTGGAAAACAGAAATCGACGACAATGAAACGCCGTTGGCGGCAACCTTCAAATTCCCCGGCGGCTTGTCCGACTATCTAGCTGAAACGTTGGGCGGCTCCACCACCTATGCCGAAGCACCCTTTGCGGGCACCGTTAGCTTTGTCGAAAAGTTCGGTGTGCCAGGCAAGGTCGAATGGGCGATCAACTGGACCCCTGCCCGCGACGGTTTCATCCAGTCCTATTGCAACACGGTTCCCACGCCAGAGGGCGGCACGCACGAAGCCGGTTTCTGGTCTGCGATCCTGAAGGGCATCAAGGCCTACGGTGATCTGACCAACAACCGCAAAGCGGGCAACATCACCCGTGAAGATCTGACGGCGGGCGGTTGTGCGCTGGTGTCCTGCTTTATCCGCGAACCCGAATTCGTCGGCCAGACTAAGGACCGTCTGGCCACCGTAGACGCGCAGCGCATGGTGGACGCCGCCGTGCGCGACCACTTTGACAACTGGCTGGCAGCAGACACGAAATCCGCGGGCGCAATTCTCGATTTCCTGATCCTGCGGTCAGAGGAACGTCTGCGCCGCAAGCAGGAAAAGGAAACTGCCCGCAAGACGGCCACCAAGAAGCTGCGCCTGCCGGGCAAGCTGACCGACTGCACCAACAAAACCCGCCAAGGCACAGAACTATTCATCGTCGAGGGCGACTCTGCCGGTGGGTCCGGCAAAGGTGCGCGCGATCGCAAGACACAGGCGCTGCTGCCGCTTAAGGGTAAAATCCTGAACGTCCTTGGGGCAGCGTCCAACAAGCTGACCACCAATCAGGAAATCTCGGACCTGTGTGAAGCCCTTGGTGTCGGTATGGGCAGCCGCTTTAACCTAGACGATCTGCGCTATGATAAGATCATCATCATGACCGACGCCGACGTCGACGGCGCACATATCGCGTCCCTGCTGATGACCTTCTTCTTTACCCAGATGCGACCGATGATCGACGCAGGCCACCTCTACCTTGCCTGCCCACCGCTATATCGCCTGACCCAAGGGGCGCGGCGCGTCTATGTTTCTGACGAAGCAGAGAAAAACCGCGTGTTGGAAAAGGGACTTGGCGGCAAAGGCAAGATCGACCTGCAACGCTTCAAAGGTCTGGGAGAGATGGACGCCGCCGACCTGAAATCCACCACCATGGACCCCGCCACCCGCAAACTGATCCGCGTCACCGTCGCCGACGAGGAACCCGGAGAGACCAGCGATCTGGTCGAACGTCTGATGGGCAAGAAGCCAGAACTGCGCTTTGCCTATATTCAGGAGAATGCGCGGTTTGTGGAGGAGTTGGATGTTTGATGGTTCATGCAACCTCGCGGAACCCCTACTATTTTAATGGGTCTAAAGAGTGCATATATTGTGAATCCGCTGACGACTTAACTGATGAACACATCGTCCCATTTTCGATTGGGGGAAATCACATTCTATCAAAAGCAAGCTGCAAGAATTGCGCAAAGATTACTTCTGCATTTTA
Organism: Loktanella sp.; assembly: GCA_024635625.1. GTDB lineage: Bacteria > Pseudomonadota > Alphaproteobacteria > Rhodobacterales > Rhodobacteraceae > Loktanella. The sequence goes on from JAGXIQ010000141.1 coordinate 10,467, forward strand.
GCTTGAAAGGCTTATCCCTTTCGCTCCGGCAGACCGACATGTTGATGCGACAGAGAGTTTGATTGTGGTTTAGAGCGTGTTGCGGTTGTTTGGATTCAGGATTCCCAGAACTCGCTTGATGTGGTTCCCTGCTGCTGAGGCAGATATGGGGGTCGAGGATGGGCAATCCGCATCCTATAGAGCTACGGAAACGCGTGCTTGATTACGTCGA
>JAGXIQ010000142.1 GCA_024635625.1 Loktanella sp.
ACGCAATCCCCAATTCAGAATCCATCTCGCCCTCACAGGCAAGAGCGACCGTTCACGCCTTCAGTTCCAAACGCGATTCCCCTGGGGCTGCGGTGGCTCAGGAGCCTGCTGTCGCTCGAAAATCTTTACGAGGACAACCATGAGTTCATTGTGGCTATCTCTCCGAACGATCCGATTATCTGGATGTTCTGTGAACTCACCGAGGCTATGGACAAGCTTTTGTATGATCTTGGCTCGCCGAATATGGGTTCAGCGTCTGCTTTAAATGCAGCGGCGTAAAGGAGAAGCTGTATGAGCTATAACTATATCCGCCGCGAAGAGAATATCGAGCATATGGCCGCGCGAGGAATCAGTGATGGTATTTGGTTTGCTCAGGTTTATGCCCAGAGCGGGCCTGTGCCGCACGGTTTAGCGCGTCGTGCGCTACCGGCCACGCTGTCCCGCTTTGAGCGTGGCGACGTGTTTGACTGCCGCGATGATGCCTGTCTAGCCTCGCTTGGGCCTGCTCTTGCGAATGCGGCAAATTTACTCCGTCAAGGCTACGGGAGTCGCGCTATGAGGGTCTGCACAGCAGACGACTGGCTGGCCGATCCTGATCTCGAAGTGATCCGTGATTTAATTGAGAATTGGAAAAGGTTCTCTGGCTTGCGTCAGCAGGTCCGTGCGCGCCTGGCTGCTCAAAAGTTAATGAGCGAGGGCTAAGCGGCGTAGCAGCACGGTTTTTACTGTGCTGCTGCGATCGCCATCTTTCAGTGGGCCGGCGGATAAGCGGCTGCACATATTTGGACATCACGAAAACGTTACTGATGCTGATGGCACCAAAAATTTGAACGATCGGAATTCCTGATCTCACTAGTCAAGAGGTCTAAAATGTCTGTTCGCCGCCCATCAAAATCCTTCATCTGTCGCTCGGTCTCGGCGGTCCTCGAGGCCGGTCTCAATCCTGTTGCCATTCTGGTTTCCACAGATGGCTCGGTCCGGATCGAATTGACGGAAGCGGTAGCCAACTCCCAACCAAATAAGGAACAAATTTCTGATGATAACGACACCCAAATTGCGTGGGAGGATGTAGCATGAGAGTCGAAATCGATTATCCAGGCCTATGCCCTGAGATCACTCCAGCGGGAAACCCGCGTTGGCGTGTGCGAGTAGCGGGTCAAAAGGCGCGGAAGATAACGGTCCCTGTCGGTCCCAGCCATACGGACTTCCAAATTTATTACGAGGCAGCTCGAGAAGGTCGAAAACTTCCCATAGCTGAGACAGTTAAGGGTTCGAAAGGCACACTTGACGAGCTGCGGGAAAGGTTCTGTGAGGCAATGGAAACTATGGTAAAGGCAGGAAACTTGGATAAGAAAACTTTGTCAGGTCGCGAACGAGGGCTTCGTCAGGCCTGCGATTTGAAAAAAAGAATGTCCGAATGGGCGCGCTGAGGGCCGATCTTCCGAAGGAGGCGTTCATGTTTATTTTAGATTCCTACAGACATAAAACGGGGGCCGCTGAAACCTGCTTAAAAGCACTTAAAGCGGCATACCGATGGGGGCAGGATCGAGGTTTCCCCGACAACTCCCCAGTTTTGAGTGTCGTCAGCCCTCATGTCGGTAGGGGAGGGGCGACAACGTGGCTTGAAAGCGATGAGCAGAAGTTTTTGTCGCGCCATGGAAAAGGGACCATGGCGCGACGGTGGTTCTTCCTCGCAAAAAACATGGCCGGGAGGATCGGAGACACCCACACTATTGGCCCGCGCAATATCTCACTTGCTGAGCACCAAGCTTATCTAAGTTGGCAGCCTCAAAAGAAAGGATCTAAACCCGTTAAGGTCCCAATTATGCCTGAGCTGGCCGAAGAATTAGATGCGGCTTCGGTCCACCCTGACGCGTTCCTCACAACAAAGCATGGAAAGCCATTTGCGTCGTCTGGGGGTCTCGATAATCGGGTAAGAAGCTGGATTATTGAGGCGGGTCTTTTTGAAGTGATCACAGTGACAGATCAGAAGACTAAGGCGGTGAAGTCAGAAAAGAAGGCAACCAGATCCCAACATGGCCTTCGCAAGCTTGTAGCGATCGAAATCGCCAACGCCGGCGGATCCGTCTATGAGATCATGGCGCGACTGTCGCATAGCGATACGAAAACTGGGATGGTTTACACTGCTCAATTTGAACGTGAGAGACTTGCGGAGCAAGGTTTCAATCGAGTTCAAAAGCGATAACGAAGAGAGAGGTGTCCCATGCCCCTAAAATCGTGGGACACCTGTATGATCAAGTGCTTATACAGCAAGGATCATCAGAAAACCATGGCAGCCCGTAGGGGAGTCGAACCCCTCTTTTCAGGTTGAAAACCTGACGTCCTAACCGATAGACGAACGGGCCGCACTTGGTGAGGCGCTTTTAGTCAGAGGGTACCGGAGGCGCAAGGGGATTTTCGGCGTGATTGCGGAAAAAATTGCATGGGTTCAAATAACGCAAGGTCAAGCGGGTGTCGCGTCCTCCAGACGCAGCTGCGGACTCTGCCGACCTTGCCATGTATTGACCTCTAGACGGCCAGCAAGATGGAACCGCGCACCGCCATGATTGGTCAACGCCGCACCAAGTGGGCCGTCCATCGCGCCAAAAGCGATTGCATCGATCCGTGCGCCAAGGCCGTCACCAAAAGTGACCTTCAGATGCCCGGTGCCGACCTGTTTGGCAAAGAGGATTTGGCAATCCGGAAAGGCAAATCGTGGGGCAGGGGCACCCGCGCCAAACGGACCGGCGGCTGCAATCTGTTCTATAAGCTCTACCGTTGCGGCACCCGGCATCAGCAAAGCATCGATTCGCAGATCCTGCTGCCCCAGCGCGCCAGCACCCTGGCGGTCGAGCAGGGCGGCGATGCGGTCCATGGCTGCAGGCAACATTTCTTCGGCCACTGTCAAACCTGCCGCCATCTTGTGGCCGCCGCCTTTCAGTAGCAGACCCTCGCCCGCGACACGCTGGATCACGGCACCAAGGTCGATGCCGCTGACCGACCGCCCAGAGCCTTTGCCAATCCCATCCTCTAGCCCGATGACGATAGCAGGGCGGTTGGTCGCTTCTTTCAGGCGGGCCGCAACGATTCCGACGACACCGGGGTGCCAACCCTTACCTGCGGCCCACACCAAGGGGCCATCCACGCCGCGTTCTGCGGCTTGTTCCAAGGCAGCTTCGCGGACACGGCCCTCAATCTCTCGGCGTTCAGTATTGAGAACGTCGAGACGTTCTGCCAGTGCTTGCGCTTCATGGCGGTCCTCGGTCGACAGAAGGCGTGCGCCAATGTCTGCCGCGCCGATGCGCCCTCCCGCGTTGACCCGCGGCCCCAGCAGAAAGCCCAAATGATAGGATGTTGGTGCCTGATCCATCCCCGCCACATCAGCCAGCGCCACAAGGCCGGGCCGCTGGCGTCGCGCCATAACGGTTAGACCCTGCCGCACAAGTGCACGATTCACGCCAATCAGCGGTGCTACGTCGGCAACGGTGGCTAGCGCCACAAGGTCGAGCAGGCCGATCAGATCGGGGCCTTTCGCACCTGCGTCCTTCATTTGGCGGTTTGCCTCGACCAGCATCAGAAAGACCACGCCAGCGGCGCAAAGGTGACCGAGGTCGCCACTTTCATCTTGCCGGTTTGGGTTCACGACGGCCAATGCGGGTGGCAAGGTTTCAGCCCCTAGGTGGTGATCAAGCACGATGACCTCTGCGCCCTTTGCCGCAGCAATAGGGCCATGGGACAGGGTGCCACAGTCGACGCAGACGATGAGGTCGTGATTTTTTGCAAGGGCCGCCATAGCGGCATCGTTAGGGCCGTAACCTTCGTCGATCCGGTCCGGCACATAAAGGGTTGCGCGCAAGCCGACCTCGCGCAGCCAGACCAGTAGCAGTGCGGCAGACGATCCACCATCGACGTCGTAATCGGCAAAGATCGCGATCCGTTCACGGTTGCGCACTGCTTGTAAAAATCGGGTCGCTGCGGTTTCCATATCACGCAGGGATCGTGGGTCTGGCAGCAGATCGCGCAGGGTAGGAGCCAGAAACGTTGCTGCCCCGTCTGCGGTCACGCCGCGTTTTACGAGCGTGCGGCACAGGGCAGGCGGCAGCCCGGTGTCCTGTGCCATCGCCTCGGACAAGCGATCATCTTCAGCTGTCGGTCCCAGCCAGCGCCGTCCGGTCAGGGATACGGCTACGCCCAGATAGGCCGGTTGCTCAGTCATGCGGGTTCCATTTTTCTATGGTCAAAAATATCCCCGCCACGGTGACCGGACGCACGTAAATGCGTCTTTGCGGCTGGGCCATAGGCCCAGCCAGTATCCTATGCGACCGGGTTGCGATAGCGCATGTGGCGTACGGATCCGGTCTTGGACCGCATCAGCACTGTTTCCGCTGTCACAAAACCAGGCTCGCGCTTGATCCCGGGCAGCAGCGATCCGTCCGTAACGCCGGTCGCAGCAAAGATCACGTCCCCGGTCACCATGTCGTCGCGAGTGTAAACGCGTTCGAAATTCGTGATGCCCGCCTTGGTCGCGCGGCCACGCTCGTCATCGTTGCGGAATATCAAGCGGCCAAAGATCTGTCCGCCCATGCACTTTAGCGCTGCTGCTGCCAACACGCCCTCTGGGGCGCCGCCGCTGCCCATGTACATGTCTACGCCGGTGCGTGCTGCTTCTGCGCAATGCATGACGCCAGCGACGTCGCCATCAGTAATTAAGCGGATCGCAGCACCGGTTGACCGCAATTCGGCGATCATGTCTTCATGACGCGGCCGCTCAAGGACGCAAACGGTGATGTCGTTTGTTGAACAACCCTTTGCAGCAGCCAACGCCGAGACGCGCTCTGCGGGGCTCATATCCAAAGTAACGACGCCAATCTTAAACCCCGGGCCAATGGCCAATTTGTCCATATAGACGTCTGGGGCATGAAGCATGGACCCGCGTGGCCCCATTGCGATGACAGCCAGCGCATTTGGCATGTCCTTGGCGGTCAGCGTCGTACCTTCCAGCGGGTCAAGCGCGATGTCCACGCCTGGGCCTTTGCCCGTGCCAACTTCTTCGCCAATGAAGAGCATAGGGGCTTCGTCCCGCTCTCCCTCGCCAATTACAACGACGCCTGCAATATCCAGCTTGTTAAGCTGGGTGCGCATAGCGTCCACAGCAGCCTGATCGGCCGCCTTTTCGTCACCGCGCCCGATGAGCGGGGCACAGGCAATGGCAGCGGCCTCTGACACGCGGGCAAGCCCCAGCGAGAGGGTGCGATCGTTAAAGTCTGGCGAGGTGGGCATGAGGGGTTCCTTCGTATTCCTGACAGCGGCGTAACGTCTAAACCTGCGTCATGACAACTCTGTGATCGCTAACAGAAATTGCATTTCGAACACAACTGTGACCAGGAAGACTAATCTTGCGCTAAATTCTGTACGGTCATCAGGCTTCGAACGACCCCTTTTAGGGTTACACCGCCTCGATTCGGATCGCCACTGGCGGGACGGTCACGACACCAGTGCCTTCGAAACGGCCAAGCGCTTCGTCCAGTGCGGTACGTGTTGTCTTGTGAGTCACGATCAATACAGGGGCGGCCGTTTCTGTATGGTCGTACTGGCGCATCCGGTCGATGCTGACGCCAGCGTCACCCAAGATAGTAGCGACCTTTGCCAAGGCGCCGGGTTTGTCGAGCAATTGAAGGCGCAAGTAATAGGGGGCCGGGATCGCTGCCTGTGCCGCGCGGGCGCGGCGCAGGCTCATCGCGGGTTGGCCAAAAGTCGGATAGCGGGTGCCGCGTGCCAGATCAATCACGTCGGCCATGACTGCGCTTGCGGTTGGGCCTTCGCCTGCACCGGCACCACGCAGCACGATCTGGCCAACGGCGTCACCTTCTAGAACAACCATGTTGGTGCCGCCCTTCAACTGCGCCAGCGGCGATCCAATGGGAACAAGGCATGGGGACATGCGCTGTTCCAGCCCACGACCAGTCATCTGCGCGACACCAAGCAATTTTATCTTGTAGCCCATATCAGCGGCCTGTCGGATGTCATCGATTGTGACCGATCCGATGCCTTCCAGCGCCACACCGGGGAAATCCACCTGTGTGCCGAAAGCGATGGCCGCTAATAGTGCCAACTTGTGCCCCGCATCGATGCCGCCTACGTCCAGCTCTGGGTCCGCTTCAAGATAGCCAAGTTGGTTGGCCTCTTCGAAAACCTCGGCGTACGTCAGCCCTGCATCCTCCATCCGGGTCAGAATATAATTGCAGCTGCCGTTCATCACACCCAAGACGCGAGTGATTTCGTTGCCAGCAAGGCCTTCGACCAATGTCTTTACGACCGGGATGCCGCCTGCGACCGCAGCTTCAAAGCGGATCACGCGGCCATTGGCCTCTGCAGTTTCGGCGAGCGCCTGCCCGTGTATTGCCAGCAATGCTTTGTTTGCACTGACAAGGTCCTTGCCCGCAGCCAGTGCTGCCTCACTCAAGGCTTTGGCCGGGCCGTCGTGTCCACCCATGACTTCGATCACGACATCAACGTCATCGCGCTTGGCCAGCGCCACGGGGTCGGCTTCCCAAGCGTAAGCAGACAGATCTACGCCACGGTCCTTCTGCGACCGAGCAGAGACAGCAGTGATTACGATGGGGCGCCCGGTTCTAGCCGCTAACAGATCGCTATGCTTTTGCACGATGCGCACAATGCCGACACCCACGGTACCAAGTCCCGCGATACCAAGGCTAAGGGGGTCTGACATGGGCGGGCTCCGGTTCTGACGTGTGCGTGTTCGTTGGCGGTGTTAGCGAAAAGCCCCGGCTACCGCAACGCGGCCTGTGCGACACCGCGCTGCATCCTGCTTTTGGTTGCCCCGTCCACCACCGGCCCCCGCAAGGCCGCAGCGCGTGCACGCAGGGCGGCGGCTGTGCTGTCCGTGCGCGTCATGGAAGGGGTCGTGATCTTGCCAGGCTCTGCTGCCCGCGCCAGCAGCGGGGCAAGGGGCTGTAGTATGGGATAAGGGGCCGCGGCTGCGGCCGCCGAAATGCGACCGTCCAGTGCTGGGGCATTGGCACAGCCGACCAGCAATGAAAGGCTGAACGCCGTCAAAGGGACTGAAATCAGGCGGGCAGAGGACATCGGATGCTACCTTTAGGACACACGCAACAGCATAGGCCGCTGCGGGGATGGGCGAAACCGCTTTTCAAATGAACGGGCGTTCATTTAAATGGCAGCATGGCACGTAAACAAGGCTCTCATGCGGGGATTACCGGACCACGGGTGCAGGACACGGCCTTGCGCCTGTTCGCGCAGCATGGTTTTGCCGCCGTTTCGATGCGACAGATCGCGGCAGAGGTCGGCGTACAGGCGGGGGCACTGTACAATTACACAGCTGACAAACAGTCACTTTTGTTCGACCTTCTGCAAGGCAACATGACCGACCTGATGGGCGGATTAGATAGCGCGGATCTCAAAGGCCCACCGCTGTCCCGGCTCGAAGGCTTCACCCGGTTTCACATCCGCTACCACCTGCCACGCCGCGACCTTGTGTTTCTGAGCTATATGGAGTTGCGCAATCTGTCCGAGTCCAACTATGCCACCATCGCCCGCTTGCGCCGCGCCTACGAAGACCGTTTGGAGGCAATCTTGCTGGACGGCGTCGCATCGGCGGATTTTGCAATTGACGATTGCCGCATTGCGACATTGGCCCTGATTGCACAACTGACCGGCATCACAAACTGGTACCGCCCCGATGGACGCCTGTCAGAGGAGCAGGTTGCCGAAACCTACTGGGGGCTTGTCCGGCGAACGGTTGCTGCGCGATCACACGCGTAGTCCAGCCGCGGCAGTGGGAATTGGACCATGACGCTAGGTGTTATCCGCGTTAGAAGACATTTCGGCGCACTCCGCGTCGCGCCCAGATCGGAGCCCGACAAAATGACCGAAATACCACCGCCTATCCTAGCGCCCACGCCTTTTCGCACTGTCACCGGGTTGTCAGTAATGGTGGCGCTAGCGGCGTTGTTATTCAATGCGGCCCTACCGCTGGGCATCGTCGGGCAGGCCCTGCTGATCGCGGCGGCCCTTGCGGCGCTTGCATTGGCCTTTGCGATGTGGCGCGGACGCGGTGACAGTCTGCACTGGACCGAGGCTGGTTTAACAAATGCCGCCGGTCGGGTTATCGCCGCACGCAGCGCGATCCTTTCCGTGGACCGCAACCCGATGGCGTTGAAGCCGTCGAACGGCTTTACAATACACCTTGATGCAAAAGAACCGCAGGCATGGCAGCCAGGTCTGTACTGGCGTATCGGCCAACGTGTCGGCGTCGGTGGCTTGACGTCACCGGGCGTGGCCAAAGCGTTGGCTGATCGCATCGCGCTCGATACCGCGCCCGTCGAATAGGTTGCTAAACGCTAACACTTTTCTTTAGATTTGTCGTCTGGGGTGTCGTTGAAGCAGATCTGCACCACACGCGGTGCCGTAAAGATAAAGTTCGACATTTCGATGTCCTTTATCTCGACCTTCTCAGCGGTATAGGCGTTGTCGTCACCACGAAATAGCGATTTCAAACCGAGGTTGTAACCGGAGGAAAAGTCGGTCCAAGTCTCGATCAAGATCAGACGGTCGCCATCACTCATGGCGGGCAACTGACTTGTCAGCCCTTTAGCTTGCAAATTGGACAGAGCGAGACGTGCGCCGTTACCAGCGCCACAGGGGAATCGCGTTTGGAACTGAAGGCGTGAACGGTCGCTCTTGCCTGTGAGGGCGAGATGGATTCTGGAATGGGGATTGGGTTCACGGAGTCCTCATCATCATGCAGATTTTTCTATCCGCCTTCGACGACGTCCCCGATCCGCGCGCCAGTAAC
>JAGXIQ010000143.1 GCA_024635625.1 Loktanella sp.
ATAAGAGACAGGGATTAGGTCTCGGTTCGCAACCAGAGAGATGAGCGCCGTAATCTGTTTGTAGCCAAAATAGCCAAAGATGATCAGCATGGCCAGCTTGCCCAATTTATCTTCGGTCGTGCGGGTTTTCGCGGCGGTCGGCATGGGGGTTTCCAATCGTGTTGGTGGCGCTGTTAGCGCCCATGAAGAGACAAGGCTGCGGAAAGGGTGAATGAGCTGCATGGGGTAGGACCGCGGGATGTCCTCGTTCAAGCCATAAGATATCGGCGCGCGCCGCACCGGCATAAACATCGTTCGAGCAATCACATCGATGATCGACAGCTGTGCGGCAAAGTTGCGATCATAGGCATCGCGTTCATTCGCATGATGCCAGTGGTGATATTCCGGCGAAGCGACCAGCCATTTCAGCGGACCGAACTTGATGCGGACGTTCGAATGCAACAACAGGGCATGGGCCTGATAGATCGCTTGGTGAATCACCAGCGCCTCCAGTGTGAATCCCATGCACCAGACCGGCAAGAGAGACAGCGTGCTGGAAAATATCTGGTCGACCGGGTGCACCCGGTGCGTGGCCAGCCAGTCCATCTCCTCAATGCTGTGGTGGACAGCGTGGAACTTCCACAGGGCGGGCACGGAATGGCAGATACGGTGGGCGGCATAATAACCGATATCGGCCACCACGATGGCCATCAGCACCTGCGCCCAAAGGGGCATGGCCCCTGTCCATTGGATCGGATTCGGCCCGACAAGCTGAACTACCCCCAGCATGAGGGCCCCCGCCACGACGGTGAACCCTGCGCGGACAACAATGCCATTAACCAGCACGTAGACTACATCGTTCAGCCAGTCGCGTCGCAGGGTCCGTTGTTCGGGGTGCAACGGCAACAAACGCTCCAATGGAATGAAGATGCAGGCCAGAATAAAGATGGCAGTATAGTCCATAGCCCGTGTCTCTCCGTTGGTCGTCCTCGGGAGATGACCGCAACAAAACGGCTTAAATAAGGAGTTTCCATGTCGCCTAAGTTGTCTGGCGCATAGAACGAAGAACTTGTTCCATCGCCACAGTTAACTCCAATAAGACAGCTTCGGGCATCATTCGCACGAAGTGGAAATTTGAGCAGTTTTGTCCAAGGGCTGTTGATCCCGAAAACTGAACCTTGGTCCTTATCCCACTAGCCTGCTCCCTAAGAGTCCTCGTTTATGAGTTAGCTCTGATCCACTTTTGATCGTTAAGCATCTTCCCGCGGCGTCAGACCAGCCAGGCTGGAAAGCAGGCGGTGGTGGTTGCAGTCATCCCACGATGCCGCCACTAGTTTGCGGGCATGGCGCAAGTTATCGCAGCGGTGCTCCTTGAGGCGTTCATAACGCATACGACTGTTAACGCTTTTAACAAAGCCGGTCTGCTTAGGTTTGCATAGGACGACGTTGTGACACTCAACCTTCCGGTCCTCCTGCCACTTTAGGATCGCATTGCTCGTCAGCCCTGTCCCGTTGTCGCTGACCACCATTCAGGGATAGCCCCTTATCTTGGCGATCTGGTCCACCTTACGGGCCGCGCGGATGAAAGATAGCGACGTGTCGACAGCGGCCGCGAAACACTTCTGGCTGAAGATGAACCCCAAGTTGCGGCCTTGCAGAAGAGCAGGTCACATGGCCTAAGAAGCGGCCAGTATCGCACTGCGAGAGTTCAAAAACGCTTTAATAATCTGCTTATTTTAACATCTTTTCAGGTGCCATCATGAGCAGAGGTCCAAAAAAATTTCGTTAACAGAAGGTTAAGGTTGACGGATGGCAAGGGCGCTCAATACTAAAAGCTATATTCATCACGGCTCTGTTTTTTCTGTAGCCAAACATTTTTATTTTATCATTGGCTGTCGTGAGACGCCTACTTCTAAGTATTAATTCATATCTGCGAATGCTCTAGCGCCTATTTAGGCGGATAGAAATTGCGCAGCTGCGGGAGAACTCACATGAGGAATACCGGCGAGAAATCTGCTTTTACAGCGGGCAGCACGCGCATTGGAATCGCAGGGTCGATTAAAAATACTAACGAAACCAACGATGAAGCAAAACGCGACCGCGTTGACATTCTGATACTGGATAACAGCTCTGGTATGTGTGCCGTGCTCGCCCGTCATCTATCAGAGCTTTTCAAACTGCGCTGCATTTCGTGCGCGCACGGCGATTCGCCAATCTTAGAGACTTTGGCGAGGTACCAACCAAAAATCCTTATCTTGGACCCCGCAGAGCTAACTCTTAGCCCTCAGCACGACTTGCAGGACTTCAGGCGAAGCGTACGAATCATCTCGGCCCGGACAATGCTTTTTGGATATACGGCCAGGATGGACGATGCCGTATTGCGCGGCGTTATCGGCGCACAATTTGTTGGCTGTGTCGGCAAGCAGTCGGACCTTCAGCAGTTAGAGATTGGATTGATGGCTGTCCAATCAGGCGGCATGTATTTCGATCCTGGATATGGAAACCTGCTTCATGAGGTCGTCGCGCAAGACAGCTTGGGTAGCAACGATTTGCTAAGCAAGCGGGAGCGCGCGGTCATTATTTTGACCGCCAAAGGGCAGCCCGCAAAGCAGATTGCGCAGGAATTGCAAATCAGCGCAAAGACAGTCGAAACCTACAAAGGCAGGGCGCTGAACAAGCTGGGTCTAAGCAACCGTGCAGAACTGCTCGATCATGCACTTTCACAAGGCTGGCTCGCCTAAATCCATCTGCATAATTATAAAATTGCGGCGCTGCAGCGAATAGCTTCAGCGCCGCTTTTTAATTTTTAAACGCCTGTAATAAATAACAAAATACGGCCAATAGTAATTTACCTTACACGTGTAAGGATGTTTCCGACTACCTGTTTTTTCTGCAGCGCGGCACGCTGACCTCAGAAGTTCAAATATTGAAACGAGAGGGATTATCATGGCGCGCATTAGCATATTTGGTATTGGCTACGTCGGGGTCGTTGCGGCCGCTTGTCTTGCACAAGACGGGCATGATGTCATCGCCGTCGATGTGGATCAGGGCAAGATTGACGCGATTAACGCCGCGAAGTCTCCGATCGTCGAAAAGGGGCTTGGCCCTCTTGTCAAAAAGGTCGTCGAGGCAGGCAAACTTTGTGCAACATCAGACGTTGAATGGGCCATCAACAACACCGAGGCGTCGTTCGTCTGCGTTGGCACCCCCTCTGCCGAAGACGGCTCAGTTGGGCTGATTTATGTAACGTCCGTGTGCGAAGCCATCGGCGCGGCGCTGGCCAAAAAAGACGCTTTCCACTCGGTGATCATCCGGTCGACAATCGTACCGGGTTCTTGCGAAGGCACCTGCATTCCGACGCTCGAGGCGGCCTCAGGCAAGGTCGCGGGCCAAGGCTTTGGCGTTGGTTATTACCCCGAGTTCCTGCGGGAATCGACGGCCATCGAAGACTACTATGATCCCGGTCTGATTGTTTTCGGATCGATGGACCGCCCCACCGAATCCATTCTGACAGAACTGAATGTATCGCTGGATTGCAAAATCCATTCGGTGGATTTGCGGACCGCAGAGATGGTAAAGTACACGTCAAACACATGGCGCGCGGTCAAGGTGACCTTTGCCAACGAAATCGGCAACATTGCAAAGTCCTGCGGACTTGATGGTCAAACAGTGATGGAAATCCTGTGTTCTGACCTAAAGGTTAACATATCGCCTTACTTTATGCGCCCCGGCTTTGCGTTTGGCGGTTCCTGCCTGCCCAAAGATGTCCGCGCCCTGCGTCACCTTGCCAAGGAAAATGGCGTCGAGGCACAGGTTTTAAACGCAGTGCTAGAGGCAAATTCAGCGCAGATCACGCGTGCAGAGACGATGGTCGAACACTCTCAGGCGCGCAAGGTCGGCATGATCGGTGTCAGCTTTAAGCCCGGCACCGACGACATGCGGGAAAGCCCGCTCGCCGAGTTGGCCGGTCGGCTTATCAGCTCCGGTATCGGTGTAGAGATTTACGATCCTTTCGTGTTCGAGGCTTATTCGGAAGCAAACTCTACCGCTGGCCGCGGCAACGATGCTGTTCCCAATTTACAGAGCCGTCTGGTTGGTGACCTCGACACGCTGATCGCAAGTTCCGATGCGATCATTGTCGGAAACATCTACAAGGAAACCCTGCCCGAACTGAACGAAGCTGCGCTGACCACCCCGATCATCGATCTTGCCCGGCTGGACCGGTCAAAGGTGTCCGGCGGCAGCTACGCCGGCATCTGCTGGTAAGGGGGCGGTCACGTGCTGGGACATCTCGCCTACCTTTCGACGATCATCATTTTGGCATCCATGGCATCGTCAAACATGCTTGGTCAGGCCAAAGAGGCGGCAATGGTGGTCGGTGCTCTTGGCCTGTGGCGCTATAGCTGGGCGGCGATCAACTACACGCGCGCCATCTGGTTTCGGCGCGTCGCCCACCCGCGGCGGCGCGCCCGTGCGGAACAGCGGTTCGCCAAAGCAGGCACACCGTCGCGCGCGTTCTTTCTTGTGACGTCATACAAGATCGAACCCGAGGTCACGATGCCGGTCTACCGATCGGTATTTAAGGCCGCTGAAATCGCACGGGACGGCGCAACGATCGTGGCCTCTGTTGTTGATGGGTCAGACGAAAGGCTCATTCGCCAGCTTTTCGCAGCCAGCCGCATTTGCAATCCAGACGCGGATGTCGAACTGATCCTAGACCGCATTCCCGGCACCGGGAAACGGGACGCCCTTGCCCGAAGCCTTCAGTTGATCGCGCGGCAGGCGCCGACGGCGCATGATATTGTCATCTTCGTCGATGGTGACAGCTGCGTGCCTCAGGATTTGGTGGCACGGGCCGCGCCGGTCTTTACCGATCCCAAGGTTGGCGCTTTGACGACCGATGAAGCTGTAGACATCCCCAAGCCAGGCTTGTTTCGCGACTGGTTTAGCCTTCGCTTTGACCAACGGCAGGTCATGATGTGCTCTATGGGGCTGTCCAAAAGAGTTCTTACCCTGACAGGGCGCATGTCCGTCTTTCGGGCCAGCCTGGCGACGGACCCTGACTTTATATCCATGGTCCAGTCCGATTTCATCGAGCACTGGCGCCTTGGCAGGGTCAACTTTCTAACAGGCGACGACAAATCGACATGGTTTTGGTTGATGCGTGAGGGCTACCAGATGATTTACCTGCCCGACGTGCAGTCATTGTCCGCCGAAACGCAGCCCAAGCCAGGGTTTTTCGACAGCGCTTCAGTGCTCATGGTGCGCTGGTTCGGAAATATGATGCGGACCAACGGCCGCGCGCTGCAACTGCCGCCATCGCGCATCGGCTATTTTACTTGGTGGTCGATCCTTGATCAGCGCGTGTCGATCTGGACGACTCTCTCTGGTCCAATCCTCGCCTTGACCGCTGCCCTGATCTTCGACCTGTCCGTTTTGCCCGCCTACATCGCATGGGTCATGCTGACGCGCTACTTCTTCGTCTGGGCGATCACGCTATTTCGCGGTCGTGCAGGGTTTCCAATCACTTACCCCTTCCTGCTTTATTTCGGTCAATTGTTTGGCGCATTGGTTAAAAGTTACGTTTGTTTCCGGCTCGACCGCCAGCGTTGGACGCGTCAATCCAGCAGCAGCGGCCCCCGCCCAAGCTTTGCGCAGCGCGTAAGTGCCGCCGGTTCGTTGCACATGCACGCCCTGACAATTGGTTGGCTGACACTTGGGCTATTCTGGTTCGCCGGGATGTTCTGATCCGCCCCTATTCGTCAAAGATCCGATCTTTTTCTTAAAACCCAATTACGCCCCATTTTTTCAAAAGGAGCATCACGATGTCCGACGCTCAGACCAACGTTCCAGAGCTGCCGCCAAATTTTGCATACGAAGGCGAACATCCTCAAGTCCGTCTTCCGTTCGCGATCATCCTAGAAGGGCGCAAATTAAAGGGCGAAAGCCTGTCCGTGACCCGCGCTGTTGCGACCGGCCTTGTGAATCCAAACCTTGATGGCCACCAAGTCGTAGCAACCCTACGGTTTGACCTTGAAGGGTTCACAGTCAGCTTTCCGGTGGACGTTGTCGTCGGCGTCGCCGACCGCTCCGAGGATGCCGAGGTCATTTTCGTTTTTGCGAACCCGACCGGGCAGCACCTTCCTGCCATGCGCTATCTTCTGAACAGCTTTATCGCTGGTGACGTCGTGTCGATCGCTGGGATGCTATCCTACACCGGCCCGATAAAGATGAAGGCCGCCAGTGCAGAGGGGCAGCCCGGCGCTATCCAACGGCTCGGCCGCATTGGGCGCAAGGCGGTTGTTCTGGCCCTGACCGCTGGTCTGGTATTTCTGGCCGCCGGAGTAATCAGCGAACGCGTCATTTACGCGTACGAGCCGCGTCCGGTTCAGGTCGTCCAAGAAGGGCAGCTTTTGCGCGCGACAGCGGCCGGCCAAATTTCTTATGTGGACGCTCAAGCTGCCGAAGGCGACGTCGTCTACTCGATCCTCGCCAATTCCGGCGATCTATTAAGCGTCCGGATGCCTTGCGACTGCGATGTCACGCCAAGCGATGCTTTTGTCATCGGTGCCACCATCCTGCCGGGCGCAGCGCTGGTTCAGCTAACGACCGACGACACCCGCGTCACCGCCACCACCGAAATCACATTCGAGGGGACCGCGCGTCTTCTTAATGGCGATCACGCTGAACTGGTCCTGACGGATGGGCGCGTGGTCCCCGTCACACTTGAATTGTTACCGGTCGAAAATGCCAACTCTGACATGCAGCCGGTAACAGTCGTCCTTCCTGAAGACATTTCAGTCGCACCAGGAACCCCCGCGCGCCTGCGGTTTCAGCGTCAGCTGCTGCCGGACCAATTTCAACTTTAGCAAACACCAACACGCATTAAGCACGGAACCACATTTAAGACCGCCTGAATTTTCAAGTGATCCTTCACCTAAACCTCCCGCGTCTTGATGGCGCCGATATTTGGAGATCGAGATGTCTAAGATCGTCCCAGTCATTCTTTGCGGAGGCAGCGGAACGCGCCTCTGGCCTATGTCCCGCAGCCAAAGCCCAAAGCAATTTCACCCTGTTGACGGACCCGGTTCGCTCAGCTTCTTTCAAACAACGGTTCAACGGCACCGCTCTGGAATATACGACGCGCCGATCGTCGTCACATCCGTCACCCATCTGACGACCGTGCGCCGCCAGCTTGCAGAATTGCAGTGTTCTGCAACGATCATCGCAGAACCCGTGGCCCGCAACACAGGCCCAGCCGTTTTGGCAGCAGCGTTAAAAATCGCACAAACTGATCCAAAATCGTTGATGCTCGTCCTGCCGTCCGACCACGTCATCTCTGGTGATATGGACGGCGTGATTTCTGGGCCGGTGCAGGCAGCCCACGACGGCCGCATCGTTCTTTTCGGCATCACCCCCACCTACCCCGAAACGGGTTATGGATATATCGTCGATGGTGGCGCTTTTGCGACCCATCCGGGCCTTCGGCGGGTTGCACACTTTGTCGAAAAACCACCCCTTAAACAGGCGACTGCGTTGGTCGCAACGGGCGATGCCTTTTGGGCATCAGGCATTTCGCTGTTCGCTGCCGAAACGATTATCAGTGAAATGCGCCGATGTGATCGCAAGACCTATGACGCCGTCGTGACATCCTGCGAAAAAGGGGAAAAGCGTACCGGAGAGCTGCATTTGAACACGGACGCATTGCGCCGTGCCCGCAGCGAGCCCACCGAGCGCATCGTCTTCGAGAACTCTGAACGCGTCGTACTATGTCCCGCAAATTTAGTCTGGAATGACGTCGGATCATGGACCTCGATCCACGGCATCGGCAGACCTGACGCCCAAGGAAACGTCTTTCATGGTGATGTCATCGCGACAGATACCGAAGGCGCACTTGTCCACTCGCAAGATCGCCTTGTCGCACTCGTCGGTGTTCCTGGCGTCATCGTCATCGACACACCTGACGCCCTTCTGGTGACGCAGCGCGGCCGGTGCCAAGACGTCAAAAAAATTGTCGAAACCTTGCGCAAAGAGGAACGCGTCGAGGCAAGCCGCCACCGGCGCCGCGAACATGCGTGGGGTCAGTCGAGCAATTTGATGCGATCCGGTGCCTTCGACATGTCCATTCTTCGCCTGTACGCCGGAAATACGCTGGAAATCGACCCGCTTCCGGGGCGCCGCCTAATTATGGTGGAAGGCAACGTCGACATGTTCGATGGATTGCAGCGGCGCAAACTGTTGCCCGGCGAACACGCCACATTGGACACTCAGGTGCTTAGCAGAGTGACGAACTTCAGCGACAAAACCGCCGAGGTTCTGCTGATGACGATGAATTCGTCAATCATGGCGGGCCCAGCCAAGTCCTTTGCCCAGGTACCGACACATGTCTCGTGATTTGCGGTCTTCATCGGCATTCAGGGCCAGTCTGTTACTGGCTTCGGCTTGCTTGGCCCCAAGCGGGATCTTGGCCGAACCCGTTGAGCAGATCCTGTCCCAAGCGCGGGCCGACTATGAAGATCACGCAATACAAGTTGCTGGCATTGTCTCGCCGGAACAAATGCTGGCGCGTGCGGGGCACGCGCTGACAACACCGCTCCCGCAGGCCGCAGCCCCTTCGGCAGAATTCGACTTAATCGACCTTCGATTTATTCTGATCGAAATGGCCCGCGCCACCGGGACAAACGACCAGCTGTCGGTCCTGCGCGCGCAGCCGCAAGGGCGGCTCAAGGCTCTCTCAATCCAAAAAGGCGATGCGGACTTATCGACTGTCATCAAGACGGCCACCGATATGGGGTTCTATGGCGCGGATGGTTTGACCATTCCATTGGTCATTCAAGCCGGTGCCCGTTTGACGATCGCAGATACGCTCATGCTCAACCGCGCCAGCGGAGCCTTTTTGATTAATTTCGGCCGCATGGAGGTCATCGGCGGCAGCATTATTGGGGCGGGGACGGAAAACGCGAACATCCCCGAATTTCGTCCCTTTTTCACCACGCTCGGCACTGGGAGCTTCGACGTTCGGGGCGCCGTCATCCAATCGCTAGGGTTTGGCAGCGCGCCAGCCTTTTCGGGTTTTGCTGCAATCGAAGCGGGGCTGTATCGCCCCGAAGACGTGTCATCGATCCAAGACACGTTGCTGCGCGATGTTATGTCGACCCAATTCGACGGGCTGCAGTCACCTAAAATTGTCGGATCAATTTTTGACCATAGCAGTGGCAATGCCCTTGAACTACGCCAGACACAAAATGCACAGGTTTCGCAAAATCTGTTTATCAATTCCGGCGGCGATGCTTTGCGTATTACGCACGGTTCTGTCGGAACGCACGTCAACGACATTGAAATATATGAAGCCGGATTAAACGGCATCCGCGTTAATATCTCTAGCCATGCGACCCGCCTAGATGACGTAACGATTTGGAATGCGGCTAAGATCGGCCTGTCCGTGGATCGGTCCGATTGCGTTGCGATCAGTCACGTGTCAGTCCTGTTCCCCGGTCAAAAAGGCGTTTCCCTGCGGCGTACACGCGCAACCCAATTGACGGACAGCAGCGTCCTGGGATCGCGCAACGCCGGCCTATTCGTAGCAGAACAGCCCGACGGGACAGTTCTGACACTTGCGCGAAACCGCATCGCCGGAAACCGCGTGGGCATTTCAACTGCAGCCCCTGCCGAAATCCATTTGGACGCTAATGACTTTTCCCAGCAGTTTCCGCGTTTCCTGAAAGGCGATCTATCAGGCAGCATCGCGACCCTCACTGCCAACCTTACAGGCTCCGCCCCGCTCGTTTTGCAAGCCGGCGGAACCGATCCGAACCTCGTGCCACCCATCACCTGCACCCAAGCAGAGGAGAGCTGAGACCATGGTTTTCTCGTCGGAGTCCTTTCTGTTTCTGTTTCTGCCTGTGTTTCTGGCCGCCTATTACCTGACGCCTTGGAAGGCGAAATCCTATACCATCCTCGTCGGGTCTTATATTTTCTACGCATGGTGGCGGGTCGACTTCTTGGGCTTGCTGTTCCTGACGACAGGGTTTGCTTACCTTGTCGGTCAGCGCATCGCAGCAAACCGCGGCACCGCGCGCGGCAAAGCATGGTTAGCCTTAGGGGTCGCTGGATGCCTTGGTGTTCTTGGCGTTTTCAAATACCTCAACTTCTTCATCGACAGCTTTGCAGCGCTGGTCGGGACGGACGCTGCGGGTCTTGGGGTTCATTGGCGACTTCTGCTGCCAATCGGCATCTCGTTTTACGTGTTTCAAGCGCTGAGCTTTTTGATTGATGTCTGGCGCGGCGATGCGCGTGCCGATGCGCGCTTTATAGATTTCGCAGCATTTATCGCCCTATTCCCGCAACTGATTGCAGGACCAATCCTGCGCTACAAGGATCTAGAGGACCAATTCAAAGAGCGTTCGCATTCACTAGAAATGTTCTCTGACGGGATGGCGCGGTTTCTGATCGGACTTGCGAAAAAGGTTTTGCTAGCCGACGCCGTCGCGCCTTTGGCAAACTTGGCCTTCGACAATTCCGCGGACGTGGGCGTGACGCTCGCTTGGCTTGGCGCGATGGCCTACATGCTCCAGCTTTACTTCGACTTTTCCGGCTATTCCGATATGGCAATTGGCCTTGGCAAGATGATGGGCTTCACTTTCGCCGAAAACTTTCGCTACCCTTATATATCCAGATCAATCACCGAATTCTGGCGGCGCTGGCATATTTCCCTGTCAAATTGGCTGCGCGATTACCTTTACATTTCGCTCGGCGGCAACCGCAAGGGAAGCGCCCGCACCTACCTGAACCTCATGCTTGTGATGGTGCTTGGCGGTTTGTGGCACGGTGCCAACTGGACCTTCGTTTTATGGGGCCTTTGGCATGGTGGATTTCTCGCGCTTGAACGTGCGACGGGATACGATCGCCGCGCCTCTGGATTGACCTGGTCGCTCCCTTGGACGCTGCTGTGTGTTCTGATTGGCTGGGTGATGTTCCGCGCCATCGACGTAGGGCAGGGTTTTGAAATCTATGCCGCGATGCTTGGCGCAAACGGATGGGCCGGCGATCAGGCGCTGTGGCTGGATGTCACCCGCGAAAGCGTTGCTCTGATGATAATCGCCATCTTTGTCGCCTGGGCAGAACCACATATCGCGGGCTTTCTTGCTGATGCGCCTCAGGCAAGCCTGATGCAACGCGGCAGCGCGCCCGCCGCGATCAGCACGACGTCGCAATTGGCGCTGTCCTCTTTCGTTCTTGCCGTCGGAATGCTGACGGTCCTGAAGCTTGCCGAGCAGAACTTCTCACCCTTCCTCTATTTCCAATTCTGAGGTTAGACATGACACTTTCGCTTGCCCTGAAAGCCACCGTCCCCGCCGCCTTCTTTGGCTATGCCATTGCGGCCAACCTTACACTTTTCAGTAAGCCTGACACACCGATGCCGGTCATTGAAAGCGTGTTCGACGGCAAGATCACCCATGACATCGACACCCTTTATCGCGATAGCCTTCCGCATAAGGCACCAGCGGTCGGGCTGATCGGTGCCGCCCGCTATGTGCTGTTGGACGAAGGCAGACCCGGCGTCGTCGTCGGGCGGGGCGGCACGCTTTTCACGTCTGAAGAGTTCCGCGCCGCCGATCCATCGACGTATAAGAAGGCGTTGCATGAAATTGCAGCGGTCGCCAATGATCTGCAGGCACAAGGCGTTGAATTGCTGGTGGCCCCCCTGCCCGCCAAGGTCGATCTGTTGCGGGCGCAAAGCCCCGACGCGGACGAATCCCGCCGCCTCGAACTTTTCTACAGCACATTTCTGCAGGATCTGAATGAACTTGGCATTCAGGCGATCGACACACGCCCTGCACTTTTGCCGCTGTCCCAGCCGTTTTTGATAACAGACACACACTGGACCCCAGAAGGGGCATCTGCCGTGGCCCAACTGATTGCCAGCAGCGAAACGCTGACAGGCGGGACCGAACAATTTTCGACCCAGACAGACGCGACGACGAAATTTGCGGGCGACTTAGTGACGTACGTCACATCCGACGCTCTTGCGCCGCGCATTGGCCTCGCGCCAGAGCAGGTGACGCCATACCGCGCCATAGCTCAGGCGACAATTGGCGGCGTCGTGGATATTTTTGGCAACAGCGCGGAAGGCTCTAAAAAGGTCGATCTTGTTGGCACGTCATACAGCGCAAATCCAAACTGGAGCTTTGCCGAGGCCTTAAAACTGGCGTTGCATCGGGACGTCATCAACTACGCCGAAGAGGGCAAAGGCCCATTTGCGCCGATGCAAAGTTACATGGCCAAGCGCGATCCCTTAGATGGCGCGGCGCAGGTGATCTGGGAAATCCCAGTGCGGTACCTGACCGATCCGGCCATGCTGACAACCGGGGCGGAGGATCAGGTATGATCGGTCGTCATTGTAGTGGATTGGGTGTCG
>JAGXIQ010000144.1 GCA_024635625.1 Loktanella sp.
CTTTCGCATGGCTCGGCCGTTGCCGCCGATTGGCAAGGGATTGGGAAAAATCCATCGAAAGTGCCGAAGCCTGGGTCCTGATCGCCCATATCCGGCGCATGACGCGGCTTCTTGCAAGAGGCTGAAATCGCTCATCCCATTCTGAATCGGGCTCTAAAAGATCAGTACAAGCAGCAGCTGCGTAAGCACGTCAGCGCGGCTAGCACTGCCGCTGCGCCCAACGTCAGGCGCGGTGCCGCCGCGTGCACGCCGAGGATAACTGATCTTTTCCGCATAGGACTGCTTTCTGCCGCGCTTCAACTCACATTAATGGACCGTTAGGTTTCGAATGCTTTAACGGCGCCTATGCTGATGCGCCCCGCCCCGCCCTTTCCCGACCATCCCCTGCCGTTACAACAGGAAGAAGGGTTTGCCCGTGCGCTACGCGCGTTGGGCAGTGATGCCGTCATAGAGGGTTTGCACGACTGCGGTCAGGCGCTTGTGGTGACCCGCTGCATTGGACCATTGGGGCGGGTGCGCTTCACCTCTCGCGGGCCGGTCTTTCGGCATGATGCGGGCGTAGATGACCGCATCGCAGCGCTGCGGGGTGCGGATCTACATGTGGTCAATGCCGCGGCAGACGATGGCGCAGTCCTGCGCGGCGCCGGATTTTGGCAAATCATGACGCCTGCAACAGTCGCAGTCTTGGCGTTGAACCGTGACGCGGACGTGCAACTGTCGCATACCGCTGGGAAATGGCGCAACGCAGCGCGCCAAGGCATGGCATCCGGCCTACGCATACGTCAGGGGCCATTCTGCCCCCTTCGTGACAATTGGTTATTGACTGCGGACAAAGCGCAACAAGGTGTAAAGCGGTTCCGCGCCCTGCCCCATGCGGTCAGCCTAGCCTATGCGCAAACCAACCCGTTTGACGCGATAATGCTGACCGCCAGTGAAGGCGCAACCCCAGTCGCTGCCATGCTTTTCCTGCGCCATGGGACTGCAGCAACATATCAAATTGGCTGGTCCGGTGTTCGCGGTCGGACGCTGCGGGCGCATCATGCGTTGTTGCTGAACGCAGCCCAAAGACTGGCGGAATTGGGGGCGACCGAACTGGATCTTGGCGCCATCGACACCGAAAACACCCCTGGTTTGACCCGGTTCAAGCTGGGCAGCGGTGCCACAGCACGTCGTCTTGGCGGCACGTGGATACGCCTGCCCGCTTGGCGCGGGTAAGGAACGCGTGATAGCGCCAGCAGATTAACACTGCAAAGGCCGCGACATGACCCTACTTCAAATTGCGTCACTGCTGATTGTGCTAGCTGGTGCCTTCGGTGCGATTAATTACCTGGTCTTCAAACTACCTTCGGCCATCGGCATCCTCGTCGTCTCGCTATTGGCATCATTGATCTTAATGGGCCTCGACTTCGTTATTCCCGGCCTGAATGTCGCCGACACCATCCGCGCGCAGGTCGTCGGCATCGAATTTTCCGATGCCCTATTGGAAGGCATGCTGGGGCTGCTGCTGTTCGCAGGGGCGCTGCACGTCAAAACGTCGGACCTTCGTAAAGAATGGCTGACCGTTACACTGATGGCGACGATGGGGATCGCGATTTCCACCGCTATCGTTGGGTATGGCTTTGCCTGGATCACTGGCATGCCGATTTTAGTTGCGCTGGTCTTTGGCGCACTGATCTCGCCCACCGATCCGGTTGCGGTCATGGGCGTATTGCGCGAAACGAACCTGTCAAAGTCGCTGGAAACTAAGATTGCGGGCGAAAGTCTGTTCAATGACGGCGTAGGCTATGTCGTCTACCTGATCCTCGTCGGCACAGCCTTTACCGGCGCCAGCCACGGCGCAGAGGCGCATGACAGCGGTCTGATCGCAGCTGGGGAACTTTTCCTACGCGAAGCGGTCGGCGGCGCGGCGCTTGGCCTTTTTCTTGGCTTCATCACATTTCGGATCATGCGCCATATCGACGATTACTCGTTAGAGGTGCTGCTGACTTTAGGCCTAGCCTTCGGCGGCTATGAACTGGCAGTAGCATTAGGCGTCTCTGCGCCGATCATGGCGGTCTGCGCGGGCCTTCTGATTGGCGATGTGGGGACACGACTAGGCATGTCGGAAGAGACCCGAAAATACGTCGAGGCCTTCTGGAAACTTATCGATGAAATCCTGAATGCGGTGCTATTCCTGATGATCGGGGTAGAAGTATTTGCCGTCGTCTTTGACACTTCATTCGTTTTGGCGGGTGGGGCAGCTATCATCCTTGGCCTGTTTGCCCGCTTCATGGCAGTCGCAATCCCGATCACCATTTTGCGCCCCTTCCGCAGCTATTCCGGCGGCGTTATCCGCATCATGACGTGGGGGGGATTGAAAGGTGGGATATCTGTCGCGCTTGCCCTGTCGCTTCCGGACAGCGAATGGAAGCCAATGATCCTGACCGCGACTTACATGGTCGTCGTCTTCTCGATTATCGTGCAAGGCCTGACAGTCGCGCGGCTGGCAAACAACGTTAACCCTCAATCGAGCCTCATCCCATGACCGCATATGTCGTATACGACGTCTTTACTGACCGCCGCTATGGCGGCAACCAATTGGCCATCTTTCCCGATGCAGAAGGCCTGCCAGATGCGCAACTGCAATCGATCGCCAAAGAGTTCAACTATTCGGAGGTGACTTTTGTCTATCCCCCGGAAGATCTACGCCACACCGCGCGTGTGCGCATCTTTACCCCAACGACAGAGGTGCCTTTTGCCGGGCATCCTCTGATTGGGACGGCTATCGCTCTCTTTGATCTGGGGTTTCCTGCAGATATGACGCTGGAACTGGACATTGGCCTCATTCCTTGCACCGTTGACGGCAACCTTGCGCAATTCACCACTCCAACGGCGTTGACGCGATTTGCAGAACCTGATGCCGCGTTGGTCGCCCGCGCGTTGGGTTTGACCGGGGCCGATCTCGATACAAAGACACATGCACCCGTACAGGCAGGCGTTGGGCTTGCCTTTATCATCGTGCGCCTGACAAACCGCGCAGCCCTGTCACGATGCCAACCTGATGTTGCAGCAATGCGCGAAGGTTCCAGACGGTATCCCGCTGGCCTGGATTTTGCTACTTTGGCATATGTGGCAGAAGACGGCGTAATCCACGCCCGCATGTTCGCACCGCTCGATAACATCCCTGAAGATCCCGCCACTGGCAGCGCTGCAGCGGCCCTCGCAGCGCTATTACATGATCTGACGGGAAAAGCGCAGAACCTGACGATCCATCAAGGCGTGGATATGGGAAGGGCCTCTCTTATTCTCGCCAAAACATTTTCCGATCGTCCGGGTATTCAAATTGGCGGTCATGCTGTGCGAACGATGGAGGGGCAATTCTATGCTGACGAATAACGAAGAATGTACGCTCGTCCCGCTGGCGGCCTTCGATATCTGGGAGGACGGTACTGCAAAAACCGCAGCCGACCTGAATACGCACCCCATCCACGGGGCGGCCTATCGCTGGCTTCATTTCGACCTATCTGACATGGCCCTGTCAGGCTGGTCTGCGCAGAATTTGCCAGCCCTCGCCCGGCGCACATTACTGGCCGACAAGACGCGGCCACGTATGGATATGGACGCGCACGGCATGGCGATCACCTTGCGAGGGATCAACCTAAACGAAGGCGAAGAATCCGCCGACATGGTGTCGCTGCGGATCTGGATGACTGCTGATCTGATAATTACCGTCCGACGTCAGCGCATCTTTGCCTTAGAGGATTTGCGCGATCAAGTCGTCGCCAATGATGCCCCCCACAATCCCGGTCACATGCTGGCCCGCATCACCGAAGGGCTGGTAGAACGGTTAGAGAATATCGCCTTCGCTCGGGAAGATTCTGCTGACGATATGGAGGACGATGTCTACGAACGTGACCAGCAACCGCTGGCCGATCTAGCCCCTCTCAGGCGCGAAATCATCAAATTTCGCCGCCACGTCGCCCCCCTTGCAGAGGCGCTGCTCCAAGTTTCTCAGACAGATACAGACCTAATCAAGGACGACCTACGTCACCGCCTGCGCGATACCGCTAGCCGCTGCCGTTGGGCGTTAGAGGAATTGTCAGAAGTCCACGACCGCCTGACAGCGATGGCCGACCACCTTGATACGGTGCAGAATGCGCGACTGGAAAGAAACGGCTATCGGCTGTCGGTGGTCGCTGCGATCTTCTTACCACTTAGCTTTCTAACAGGCCTCTTTGGTGTCAACGTTGGTGGCATGCCGGGGGTTCAGAGCGGGAATGCCTTCCTCCTCCTCTCGCTCGGCATGCTATTGATCGGTGTCGTCTCTGCCGCCGTCATGCGCTGGTTGCGCTGGTTCTAACTGTAAAGTGGCACAACGCCCATCTGGGCGTGGATGTCATTCACTGTGTCGGACCGCAGGCCAAGATCATCAGCAAAGGCGCGCAGGAAATCGACTTCTGCCGGGTGGTCCAAATCGATGGCCATGACGGACATAGCATAGGCCTGCGCTTCTGCCCCTTCGGGCACCTGCGCAGCCAGATCACTAGTGGACATGCGCTGCATCATCGCGCCCTCGACGAATGCCCGTTCTTGCGGTGTGGCGTCACCCAGATGGTCCAAGATCCGCGCGCGCTCTTTCTCGTCCAAATTGCCGTCGGCTTGCGCAGCTTGAACCATCGCTAATAGCATGACGGCGGCAAGGCCTTCTTGCGCTGGCTCCGGCTCTGGTTCTGGGGCATCATTATTGCCAAGCTGTGATTGGAGCACCGAGCCGAAACCGTCGGTACTGGCAGCCCCAGCCAAAGCGCCCAGCAATCCCCCCAGACCACCACCGCCGGCCATGCCGCCCGATGCAGCACCGGTCCGCGGTCTAGCTGACGCGACATTATCGACGGGGTTCAGCCCTCGCCCGCCCGCCACACCGCCAAAGTCGCTGCTGGAGGTCCGCGTTCCGCGTGCGCCAGTCGACTTACCTTGCAAGCTATCAAGCAGGCCGCCAAGCCCCCCGGATCCGCCCCGCGCCATCAGGTCATCTAACATCGTTCCGGATTTGCCTGCCCGTGCGTTTTGCGTCAAAGTTTTTGCGCCCTTCGCAATGGCCACGCCGACGGCCACACGGGCCAGTGTTCTCATCAAGCTCATAGTGGGTTCCTTCCCTGTCGTTGTTTGAATGCGGCACGTCTATGCATGCTGCCATTTCACATCCATAACGCGCAAGCCTGCGATCTTGTCCCTGCGATGGTGGTTGGCTAGGCGAAACTTCGTTATGCAAAGTTTGAATTCGACCGGAGCCGTCATGACCAAAACCATCCAAACCCGTGCTGCCGCTGCCGGATTGCGCATGACGGGACAACGCCGGATCGTGGCGCAAGTCCTAGACGCTGCGACGGACCACCCGGATGCAGAAGAATTGCATGCCCGCGCTGTCGCAATTGACCCGCGAATTTCGCTCGCGACTGTCTATCGCACCGTGAAGTTGTTCGAAGAAGAAGGCATCCTTGAAAAACACGCTTTTGGCGATGGACGTGCCCGCTATGAAACCGCCGACGGCGCGCACCACGACCATTTAATCGACGTGGCGACCGGTGCCGTCATTGAATTTGTCGACCCCGAGATCGAAGCCTTGCAGGACAAGATTGCAAAGCGACTGGGATATCGTCTCATCGGTCACCGACTGGAGTTGTTCGGCGAACGCCTTGACCGCAAAGAAACACCGCCGGACTGAAGACAATTGCGTAAATCTTCACTCCGCGCAAAAAACTGCGCTGTCCCGCTTTGCAAGTCCATTTCAGAGGCGTAACCGGAGCCTGCACACATGGGGAACGGCAATCTTGGACAATTTGCGCGGTAGCATTTTAATGGTTCTTGCCATGCTCGGTTTCGCGCTGGAAGACATGTTCATCAAGCAGATGGCAGGCGCACTACCAACTGGACAAATTCTTGCGACGTTGGGGCTTGGTGGTGGTCTAGTCTTTGCCGCAGTCTGCCGATTACAAGGTGATCGCCTTTGGAATCCCGACCTCCTGCATCCGATGGTTTTGCTTCGGAACCTTGGCGAAGTCTTTGGCACCCTTGGTTATGTCTCTGCCGTTGTGCTGACACCAATCTCTTCCGCCAGCGCGATTTTTCAGGCGACACCTCTTTTTGTCACGCTGGGGGCTGCGCTGTTCCTGCAGGAAGCTGTGGGTTGGCGGCGCTGGGCCGCGATCGCAGTGGGCTTTTGTGGCGTCCTGTTAATTATCCGTCCAGGGATGGAAGCGTTTCGCCCCGCGTCCCTTTTCGCAGTGCAGGGCGTAATCTTTTTAGGCATCCGTGACCTTGCCACCCGACGCATACCAAGGTCCGTCAGTTCGATGCGACTTTCGACATATGCTTTTGGCGTCATCGCCCCGACGGGCCTTGTCCTGATGGTGGTGGTCGGCGACCGCTTCGTCGTGCCCGACAGCTTGAATACTTTGCGCGTACTGGGGTCCATCGTAGCCGGGGTGCTGGGCTATTACGCACTCGTCACCGCGACCCGGCTAGGTGACATGTCGCATATTGCACCTTTCCGCTATTCACGCCTCGTCTTTGCACTGATCGTCGGCGTCACCGTCTTTGGTGAACGGCCGGACGCGGCCACCTTGATCGGCGCAACCATCATCGTGGGATCCGGCACCTATGCAGCGATCCGCGAAGGCCAGCGCCGCCGCGCTTCCCTTGCGGCAGCAGGCGCGATATAACACCGTTAACGCTAACACCCACCAGCCGGAGGCTCCCATGAGCAGCATCATCGACATCCACGCCCGCGAAATTCTTGACAGCCGGGGTAACCCCACAGTCGAGGTCGACGTGACACTCGAAGACGGCACCATGGGCCGCGCGGCCGTTCCCTCTGGTGCATCGACTGGCGCACATGAAGCAGTAGAACGCCGCGACGGCGACAAATCACGTTACTTGGGAAAGGGTGTGCTGGAAGCGGTCGCTGCCGTGAACGGCGAAATCTTCGAAGCGCTGCTAGAATGTGATGCAACAGATCAGGTCGGCATTGATGAGACAATGATTGAACTGGACGGTACCGACAATAAGGGCCGTCTGGGGGCCAACGCCATTCTGGGTGTCTCGATGGCAGTCGCCAAAGCTGCCGCAGATTTCACGTCCCAGCCGCTGTTCCGCTATATAGGCGGCACATCAGCGCGGATGCTGCCTGTACCAATGATGAACATCATCAACGGCGGCGAACACGCTGATAACCCAATCGATATTCAAGAATTCATGATCATGCCGGTGGCTGCGGAAAACATCCGCGAAGCGGTTCGCATGGGCTCTGAAGTCTTCCACACGCTGAAAAAAGAGTTGTCAAACGCTGGCTACAATACTGGTATCGGCGACGAGGGTGGCTTTGCCCCCGGCTTGAACTCCACCCGCGAAGCTCTTGATTTCATTCTGAAGTCCATCGAAAAGGCCGGTTACAAGCCGGGTGAGGATATCTACCTCGCACTCGACTGCGCCTCGACCGAGTACTATAAAAACGGCAAATACGAGATGAAAGGCGAAGGCATCTCTCTTACCTCAGAGGAAAACGTCGACTACCTTGAAAAGCTTGCGTCTGACTATCCCATCATCAGCATCGAAGACGGGATGTCTGAAGACGATTGGGATGGCTGGAAGATGCTGACCGACCGCATTGGTAAACGCGTCCAGCTGGTTGGCGACGACCTGTTCGTTACCAACCCCAAGCGTCTGGCCGAAGGCATCAAGCGCGGGTCGGCCAATTCGATGTTGGTCAAAGTCAACCAGATCGGCACTCTGACGGAAACCCTACAGGCTGTAGAAATGGCCCACCGCGCAGGGTTCACTAACGTCATGAGCCACCGTTCTGGCGAAACCGAGGATGCGACAATTGCCGACCTCGCCGTCGCGACGAACTGCGGCCAAATCAAGACAGGGTCACTGTCACGCTCTGACCGTCTGGCGAAATACAACCAGCTGATCCGGATCGAGGAAATGCTGGGTGAGACCGCTCAATATGCCGGTCGCAGCATACTGAAGGCCTAACTTTACGTTGGTGGCCCGACACATTTTAAAGCCCGCTGCACCAATTTGTGCAGCGGACATTTTCTTTGATACCTATGAACGCAAGCTTTTCATCATTCCTACGCAACGGGCGATGCTGGCGTGTATGTGCCACCCCTGCACCACCACACATTTCAGGCAAAAAAAAGAGGCAGCTTTCGCTGCCTCTTTTCTGTCAGATCTGGTGCTAAAGATTAGTCCCAGAAACCCTCGTCCACGTCTTGTGCATTCTCGATGTCGGCTTGCGTCATCTGCGTCACGTAAGCGTAGGTGCCATCGTCCAGGGCCGTCAGACGCACGTTCTGGACAGGCATCATGACCATCTTGTCGCCCAAACCAAGAAAACCACCGACTTCGCCGACAATGCCGATCATCTGGCCAGTGTTCGAAAGAACGATATCTTCAATAGAGCCGATACGTTCCCAACCTTCGCCAGTACCTTCGTAAGTGCCGTTATCGGCCCAGACGGAGTTGTCTTCAGCTGCATCCATGCGCCAGACCTGACCACCGACGATGTCGCGTGTCCGGATCAGGTTTTCAGATGTGGTCAGATCAAAGTTCTGCATGTCATCGACGCCATCAACGGCATCGGCCGTGGCGTTGGCTGCATCGGATGCGGCGACTGCAGTTGCGTCGCCAGCGTTCTCTACTGCGTTGCCTGTCGCATCGGCTGCATTCTCCATCGACTGCTCTGCCTGTTCCGCGTTGTTTTCCATCGCGCCATCGGCGGCGACATGGCTTTCAGCGAACGCAGTGGTCCCGGCAAGGATTAAGGCCATAGCAGCGGTATTCTTGAGGATATTCATCGTCTTCTCCTATATTTTCATTGCCATCACAACAAAGAGAGGCGGTTTTGGTTGCATGAAATGTGCAAAGATTGTCAGCTTGTTAAAGCAGATTAGGGAAATAGGAATTTACGGAAAAATGACATGCTAAGAGGGAACCCGCCGACGACTGCAGAGCGGATTATCGACCATTTAAATCTTATCCCGCATCCTGAAGGCGGTTGGTATCGCCAAACTTGGCGGGCTGAAAACGCTGACCGCCCAACCGGAACGGCCATTCTCTTTTTGCTTAAAGCCGGCGAGGTCAGCCACTGGCACCACGTTGACGCAACCGAAATTTGGATTTGGAATGCCGGGGCACCTTTAATCCTGTCCCAATCTGCGACTAACGAAGGCCCCGCGACCGAAGAAACTCTTGGCGCCGATATTTTGAATGGGGAAATGCCACAGTCCATCGTCCCGCCATTTCATTGGCAAAGTGCGCGCAGTACCGGCGATTGGACCTTGGTCAGTTGCACAGTCTCGCCGGGCTTTGACTTTGCTGGGTTTCATCTTGCTGAACCGGGCTTTGACATTCCCCGCACGCCTGCCTAGCAAGGCGCAGAACATAGCGGGCTGACGTGAATCGATGAACAACATCACCGAAGGTCTGCTATCAGCGCTGCGACTGATTATCACGTTGGACCCAGAACTGATAGAAATCAGCGTCAGGTCTTTGCAGGTCACCCTCACTGCGCTTGCCGTGGCCAGCCTGATCGCCATTCCCCTTGGCACGCTACTAGCAATCCAAAGGTTTCGCTTTCGCCGCACCGTGATCGCCCTTTTGAACGCGCTTATGGGCCTGCCCCCAGTGGTTGTCGGTTTGATCGTCTATGTGCTTTTGTCCCGCGCAGGGCCATTGGGTGTCCTTGGGCTGCTGTTCACGCCAACCGCGATGATCATTGCACAGGTCGTGATCATCACGCCGTTGATAGCCTCGGTTACGCATCAAGCGATGCGAGATCTTTGGGCGGACTATCACGACCTGCTAATTTCATTGAACGCCAGCAAACGGCAACGGATCGCCACGCTGATCTGGGATGGGCGTCGCACATTGTTGACGGCCATCCTAGCAGGCTTTGGCCGCGCAATCGGCGAAGTCGGCGCCATTATGATCGTCGGCGGTAATATCGATCATGTGACCCGCGTTCTGACGACAGCCATCGCGCTGGAAACAGGAAAAGGCGATTTCGCGCTCGCGCTTGGTCTGGGCTTTGTGTTGATCGGTCTTGCGGTCGCCGTGAACCTTGCGATCCATGCCCTGTCTGGTACCGAACGAGAGGGCCGCTGGTGAGCATCCTGCCGCTAACTTTATCCCAAGCCGAAGTGCGTCGTCGCGGCAAGCGTCTACTGGGGCCAGTCGATCTGACCCTTGGTTCTGGCGGTATCACCATGATCGTCGGCCCCAATGGATCTGGAAAAACGACTCTGCTGCGCGTGATGCACGGGGTGGAACGTTTATCCGCCGGTCATGCCATATGGGCCGTCCTGCAATACGAAGCGCAGCACCATCAAGCCTTTGTCTTTCAATCACCTATTATGTTGCGTCGGTCTGTTGCGGCGAACCTCCGGTATCCACTCGCGCTAAAGGGGGCATCACGTGCGGATCAAGATGCGGCTGTCGCGCATTGGGCAGCGCGGATCGGGCTTAGCGACGCACTCGACACCCCAGCACCGCGACTGTCAGGGGGCGAGCGACAGAAGCTAGCCCTAGCACGTGCATTGATTGCGAAGCCGCAGGTTTTGTTTTTGGACGAGCCTTGCGCAAGTCTTGACGGAGCCGCAACTTTAGCAATTGAAGCACTGCTGACCCAAGCCCGCGATGACGGTGTCCGCATCGTGATGGCGACCCACGACATGGGGCAAGCGCGACGTCTTGCGGACGATGCGCTATTCGTATTGGGTGGCGCCATCGCCCAAGCCGGACCTCGCAACCAATTTTTTGACGCACCCGGACACCCGGCCTTAGCATCCTTTTTGAATGGAGATATCGTCACATGACGCCCCGAATTCTGGCCGCTGCAGTTACCGCGGTACTCGCCTCACAGGTTCACGCCGAAGAGATGAAGATGGCCGTCACCACCTCTTTCGAGAATTCTGGTCTAGCCGACGTCCTGCTGCCAGTAGTCAAGCAAGATCTGGACATCGACCTTCAACTGCTAGTGGTCGGCACAGGGCAGGCAATCGAGCTTGGCAACAATGGTGATGTCGACGCGGTGCTGGTTCATTCCCGCAAGGCCGAAGAGGACTTTGTCGCATCCGGCAACGGCACTCACCGCCGCGAGATTATGTATAACGATTTCGTCCTGATCGGACCAACCGAAGATCCAGCAAGCATTGCCCAAACAAAGACGGCTGCTGGTGCCCTACAAGCCATCGCAGCTGACGAGGCCGATTTTGTCAGCCGTGGCGATGACAGCGGCACCCACAAGGCGGAATTGTCGCTGTGGACAGCCGCAAGTCTTGACCCCACGACTTTTGGTGAATGGTACAAGGCTGTCGGTGCTGGCATGGGCGCGGCACTGAACACCGCATCAGGCCTGAATGCTTATATTCTGGCCGACCGCGCCAGCTGGCTGAACTTTGGCAACAAGGGAGATCTGGCGATGCTGTTTTCTGGCGATCCGGCACTCTTCAACCAGTATGCCTATATCCCAGTAAACCCAGAGCTGCATCCCAATGTCAAAAATGAACTCGCGATGAAACTGGAAAACTGGCTCGTATCAGATACAGCCAAAGCACTGATCGAAGGATACGAGATCGACGGCCAACCGCTGTTTGTCTTCAACGCGACTGCAGAATAGCGCTGATTTCTATTTTTCGCAAAACAGACGGGAGGCCAGCCCTCCCGTCCCTGCAAAATGATTTATAAACGTGCCAACAGGACTGCGGGTCAGTGGTTGTGGTCGTGCCCGTGATGGTGGTCGTGAGGCTCGTCATCGGTCACGTGAATCGCAAACTGCTCTAGCCCGGCATCTTGCGGCGGGATGGCACGAAAGCCTTCGCGCACACCCGTTTCACTTAGCTCTCTTGTGACCGTCAAAAGCGTATTGGTGTCATGTTCGGCGCATAGGTCCGCCATCTGGTGCAACTCTTCCAGCGCGGTCGGCCGGGCCGTGGCAACGTCGGGCGCACCGTAGATGGCGACAAAATGCGCGGCAAGCGCGTCGGCTAGGGCTTCTAGCTCTTTCGGTGTGATTGGCGTTACCGCAACAAAACTGGTGCGCCCGAAAGTTTCGACACCCATCCATCCGTTTGTGAACGCCTGCCGAGCCTTCCCTACTAGGTCGCCTTGGCTCCAGTTTGAAAACTCGAAGCCGCCGGAAATGCACCATTCACCGGTGCGTGCAGGGCTATGGAACACGCGGGTATCGCTTTCATCAAAATGAATCGCGCGGGCAAGGTTCATGGGGTGTCCTTTAACAATGCGGTCAGCGGGATCAGGTCCGTGCCGTTTTCGGATTTTAGCAACAGATTCAGGTGTTCGTCGGTGCCAACAAACGTCCCGCTGTATCCTACCAGCGTCACGTTCTCGTTCACACCCTTTGCAAGTCCTGACCATTCACGGTGTAAACTGGCCAGCCCTTGGTTGTCCCACGTGTCGAGCCACGCCAAGCTATGCCTAAGCCATGCTGACAACAGATCAGGTGCCAAAACATCGCCACAGCCTTCGGCATAAAGCGCTGTACGGTCGGGGGTCTTGCCAGTTTCATCGTCCGCGGGCCACAGATCAACCGTCAGACCGATCACAAGCCAGTCCGGCACGCTGGTAGGATCCGACGTGCTGGCAGACATCGTCACCTGCCCGCAAC
The DNA here is from genome assembly GCA_024635625.1 of Loktanella sp. GTDB lineage: Bacteria > Pseudomonadota > Alphaproteobacteria > Rhodobacterales > Rhodobacteraceae > Loktanella. The sequence goes on from JAGXIQ010000144.1 coordinate 12,671, forward strand.
GTCCACCGTTGACGTATATGACCCCGTCCCATCCCAGATGCAGCGCCACAACCGGCGGGCCAAGCACACCAAGAGCGTTCTGAAAGCCAACGCCGCAAAGAGGCAGCATGATCGCCGCCTCGCGCAGCGTTACCTCTGGCGCGAATACGACCGCGGCGCGCAGGCGATCTTGGGCGATATCGTGGATCACAAGACCCGCATCGGTCCCCTCCGCCGCAGCTTGGCAGGCCAGCTCAAATGGGTCGGCCCCTGCGCTGGCGTAGCCGTTGAACAGCGGTGGAAAAGACAAATCGTTCATGCGAGTTTCGCGTCGATCAGGTACCGCGCAACGGACCGAAAGCCAGCGGCCTGCGCGCTATCGGGGTCCGAAACGACGATTGGCGCACCGCCGTCTGCGGCGAGACGAATGGACAGGTGTAGCGGGATTTCCGCCAAAAGAGGCACGCCCAACTTTTCAGCTTCACGGGCAACGCCGCCGTGGCCAAAGACATGTTCCTCGTGGCCACATTCGGAACAGATATGCGTGCTCATATTTTCGATCATACCGATGATGGGCACATGCAACTGCTGGAACATGTCGATACCTTTACGGGCATCCATCAAGGCAACATCCTGTGGCGTGCTGACGATAATCGCGCCGTCGACTTGCGCCTTTTGCGCCAGCGTCATTTGGACGTCACCAGTGCCCGGCGGCAAATCGACGATCAACACATCAAGTGCGCCCCATTGCACTTGATTCATCATCTGCTGCAAGGCGCCCATCAACATCGGACCGCGCCAGACAACCGCCTGATCCTCGTTCGTCATCAAGCCGATGGACATCATCGTCACGCCAAAATTGCGAAGCGGCAGGATCGTCTTGCCGTCAGGACTGGCAGGACGGCCTGACACACCCAACATCCTCGGCTGACTGGGTCCGTAAACATCCGCGTCAAGCAGACCGACGCGACGGCCTTCGGCAGCCAGCGCGCAAGCAAGGTTTGACGCCACGGTCGACTTGCCCACGCCACCCTTGCCAGAGGCCACGGCGATAATGTGGTCAATGCCCGGAATCTTTTGCGGTCCGGATGGTGCTGCCCGAGACGACTTAAGGTCAGGCGGCGCGGAAGGACTGCTATGCGCGGTCAATACGACCGTCACCTGCGTCACGCCGTGGAGTACGCCAATTTTCGCCTCGGCCTCTGCTTGCACTGGCGTGTATTCGGCGGCCCGGCTTGGCGCAATTTCCAGCACAAAGCGCACAATACCATCGCCGATGGTCAACGCTTTGACGGCCCCAGAGGCGTGCAACGGTCCACCCGTAGCAGGATCAGTAATGCCAGCCAGAACGGCTAGCACGTCATCACGGGTCGCGCTCATACGTTACCTTCAGGCTTATCTTGGCCTTCGATCTTACCGGTCACGACGTGTTCCAGTTCCAGCCCGTCGATGGTCAGCACCATCTTTGCTTCAAACGTTTGGCCGGAAGTGTCGCCTTTGGCGCGCATCGCCTCTTCAATAGCTTGCTGGCTGGTCACGCCAACTTGCTTAAGGAATTTGCGCATCGACATATTGAAAGTATCGTCAGTCATCGTCTGTATCCTTAATGGTCGCGGCGTTTGGACAGGTAATCGTCTGTCGAGCGGGGTTTGGGCCGCTCGCCGCCAGTGAAGGGGTTATTTTCGGAATGGTATTGCGCACCGACCCTGCAGTTGTCGCACATTTGAATCATGCGCAAAGCGCCAGGGTTTGAAAACATGGAATGTCCCGTCAGCTTGGCCGTGATGTTCTCGATCGTCGATTTCACGCCGAAAAGAGTGCCGCATTCAACGCAAGCAAAGGGCTCTTCTTCATGCACAATGATCTGACGAAACGCATCTGGCGTCAGGTTCAGGCGAGGTTCAAGCGTGATTGCATCCTCGGGGCAGATGTTGACACACAGGCCGCATTGCAGACAGGCATCTTCCTGAAACCGCAATTGCGGCAGGTCTGGATTGTCGCCAAGCGCACCAGACGGGCAAAGCGAGACGCAGGACAGGCAAAGCGTGCAGGCGTCCGTGTCGACCAGAACGGCACCATAGGGGGCGTCTGCTGGCAGGTCGATGATCTCTGCTTGGGGCTGGAGAGTCCGGGCAGCAAGCCGAGTGACCTGACGACGCGTTCCGATCTGCAGGGTCGGCGTCTTGACCACTGGGCCTACTGCTGCGGCATAAAGATGGTCAGAAAGTGCATCGGGGTCGGTCATGTCCAGCAGGATCATTGCGTCCCGCCCGGCAATAGCGTTGACAAGAGCTGCCTCACGGACTGGGGCTTCGGTTTCCGTCTTGGGTGACAGCAGGATCGCAACATCGGCGAAACCCGCACCAAGCGCCGCAACAGCCTCTGCGTGGCCGAAAGCTGCAAGTGCTGCGACCTCTAGCGGGATCACGTCAGCTGGCAGGCCCCGGCCAAAGCGCGCGGAAAGGCGGATCATCTCTGCACCGTGGTCGGCATCGTGCACCAGTAAGCGCGGCGCTGTGCCGCCGGCCTTGCGATAGGTGCTTGAAAGCGTGGTAAGGCGGGCAAAGGTCGTATCGACCGATGGCGCGTCGAAGCTGATTGCACCGGATGGGCAGACAGCAGAACACGCGCCACAACCCGCGCAAATCATTGGATCGATAGTGACATGATCGCCGTCTGGTGTAATTGCGCCCGTTGGGCACAAATCGAGGCAATTGGTACAGGCCACCTGCTCGGCACGGGAATGGGCGCAGAGGGATTGTTCGAGACGCACGTAAAGCGGCTTTTCAAATGTGCCAGTCATCTGGCTGGCCGCTAGGACAGCAGAAGCTACCGCGGGCTGGCTGGCAGGGTCCGCACGTAAATAACCGTCACGCTTTGCGTCAGCAGAAAATAGCGGCCCCTGCCCGCGCAGATCAAGGATAAGATCACAACCAGACACTGCACCGTTCTGAGGCTGCGTCAAATTGACCGAACCTCGCCCGCCGGGAATAATTTGTCGCAGGGCGTCCATCCGCGTCTCGAACCGGCCAAGCGATCCGGTGGCATTTACCAGCGTTCCGATTACAGTATCGAAGCCAGGATTCAGATCCACGTCCCATGCGTCGGGCATCAGCAAAGTGACGCCAAGCGTGTCCGCTAGCGCCACTGCAGCGTCCACCGCAACCTGATCAACACCCAGTATCAAACAGGTCCCATTTGACACGACATCAATGGTACGCGTGGCCGAAATGGGCAGTTGCGCCTCGGCCAGCAGTGCCGCCTGTTTGGCGGTCGCGTCACCGGATTTCGTCCAACCCGCGCGGTCTCTAATATCAACAAAAATTGGGATTTCAGCGCGGATTTCCTCGGCAAGGGCAGTGAAGCGGGGCGCCTCTTGTTGGCACACAATGACAACATCACCTTGCGCCATCGCAGCAGAAGCGGTGTCGATCTGACGGTCACACAGACTGGTGTGAACCCGGGAACATGTCAGTCCCGTCGCTGCCTCTAACGCTGCGCCATCAACCCGCTGACTGCCAAGGCAATCGCATAACAGAACCGTCTTGGACATGAGGTGCCTCCCGTGCATGCAGCCCACTGTTCATCATCAAATCGCGCAGAGGTAAACCGCAAACCTGCGTGAGATCGGCCAAGGTGAATGCTGCATTGCAGCAGCATCAACCTCGCAAGGTATACAAAGGAATACAATTTTCCACTTGGCCCGGCCCCTCGCATACGTCATGATATTGGTTGTGTAGCCAACACGATTAACCGACGCAGGGAGCGGGCATTGCCCTTCACAACACCAGATCAACAGCAGATGCCCGTGGGTGTCGTCATCCGCCGCAGCCCCGGGGTCACCCGCTGGGCAAAGTGGGCATGGCGGGCAACTGACGTGATGCCAGGGGCTGCTCCTGCTGACTGGAAAGTTTTATTGCAGGACGGTAAAGAGACTTTGTTTCACGCGGCCACCCGCACCGTGCGGCTGTATCCCTCGGACACCGAAGCCTACGCGCACGAATTGCAGACCCGCGAACCATCTGTTTATGTCATTTTGCGTCGTGTCGATGACAGACCCGAGGCACCGCTGGACGTGACGATGGTAACCGCGTCGCCTTACGAGGCGCAGGATTACGCGGACAGTGGGGAAGAGCTTGTCGAAAAGGTCGCTATGCCGGCCGCGTTGCTGACGTGGATCACCGATTTCGTGGACCAGCACCATACAGAAGATGCTTTCATTAAACGTCGCCGTGATCGCCAGCAAATCGACGGCTCTCAGGACGGGATTGGTGATCGCCGGATCGCGCAGACGACGGATGTGTACCGCGCTCCCACTCGCCACGAGGCTGCGGAATGACTGAGGTGCAATCATTCTTTGCACGCCGTCGCGCCGGCCTGAAGGCAGAGCGCGAGGCGGAACAGGTCGAGGCGCTGCCGGAGATCGCGGAACCCGTCACCGAAGAACTCGATCTGTCAGAGATGTCGGATGCAGACATCCTAGATCTGTTCGATCTTCCGGACCCGGATACATTGCGTAAGGGCGACAACTTTGCTGCCTTTATGGCCAAGGCTGTCCCATTGCATCTTCGCAACCGCGCTTTGCGCAATTTGTGGCGTTCAGACCCGGTACTTGCATGCCTAGACGGGCTAAACGACTACGACGCCGACTATCTGACCGGATCAACTGGACAGGGTATTATTCAAACCAGTTATCAGGTCGGCAAGGGGCTTCTGGCCCATGTCGAAAAGCTGGCCGCCGAACAACAAGAGCCGGAACCACAAGACGAAGCGATTACGCTAGACGACGAAGAGACCGCGATTGTCGCTTCGATGATCGCAGAGGAAGTCGCAGTCGAGACTGAAGACGCGAAAGACGACGCATCGACTGAAGACGCTCCGGCCCAACCACCGCGCCGCATGCGCTTTGCATTTGACGGAGACCGCGCATGAGCGCCGACACATTGCCACAGATCGACGCCGAAGACCGCATGCGGGCGGATCTTTACAACTATCTTGGACTGATACTGTCCGGTCCGCCGGACCAAATGTTGCTTGACCAGACGGCAGGGCTTTCGGGCGACGCGTCCGACCTAGGTCGTGCGATCGATCAGTTAGCCAAAGTAGCACGCGTGACCAAGCCCAAGGGC